>NZ_WTVE01000031.1:0-443934 GCF_022496685.1 Pseudomonas sp. B707
CTCGTTGAGCACGTTGGCACCATTGGCAGTCGGGTGCGCTTCGTTGTCGACCAGGGTGTAGCTATAGCTGACGACGCCGGTTGCAGCGTTGAAACCGGTGATAGTCAGTGTGCTGCCCAAGGGAGTGACGGTAGATTGCGGGAAACCTGCTGCCACGCCATTGGTGACTACAGCGATGCCGCCGATGGTCAGTGTGGTGACGCCGTCCAGCGCGGTGATGGTGAAGGTGCCGCTTTGGGTCAGGGCTGGCGCATCGGGGCTGCTGCCGTCGCCGAGGTTTTTCTCGTAGACGGTGAGTTCTCCGCCATTCACGTCGAGGCCGTTGATGATTACCGGGTCGTCGTTGTTGTGGATCTGCAGCACGAGGTTTGCGGTGCTGGAGTCGCCGTCGGCATCGGTGATGGTGTAGGTGAAGGTCTCGGTGCCGTTGCCGCCGCCGTGCAGTGCTTTGAAATCGGCGTCGCTGGTGTTCAGCGTGTAGGTGTACGTGCCGTTGGCGTTCAGCACCAGAGTCCCGTAAGTCCCGGTGAAAGTGCCCGCCGTGATCGGGCCGGCATTCGGGCCGGTCGGTACGCGGTCGGCGCCTTGCACGTCGTTGGTCAGGACGTTGCCACTCAAGGTGAGATTGGTTTCCGAGGCAGTCCCGGCGTTGCTGTCGTCCACGCCTTTCGGCAGGTCGTCGACGATGTTCACGTCCAGCGTGGCGTTGGCGGTGGTGCCGTTGTCGTCGACCACGGTCACGGCGAATTGCTCGTTGAGCACGTTGGCGCCATTGGCAGTCGGGTGCGCCTCGTTGTCGACCAGGGAGTAGCTGTAGCTGACGACGCCGGTTGCAGCGTTGAAGCCGGTAATGGTCAGCGTGCTGCCCAATGGGGTGACGGTGGATTGCGGGAAGCCTGCTGCCACGCCGTTGGTGACCACGGCAATGCCGCCGATGGTCAGCGTGGTAACGCCGTCCAGCGCGGTGATGGTGAAGGTGCCGCTCTGGGTCAGTGCTCCAGAATCCGGGGCGCTACCGTCGCCGAGGTTTTTCTCGTAAACGGTGAGTTCACCGCCCTCGACGTTCAACCCGTTGATGATCACTGGATCGTCGTTGTTGTGGATCTGCAGCACGAGGTTGGCGGTGCTGGTGTCGCCGTCGGCATCGGTCAGGGTGTAAGTGAAAGTCTCGGTGCCATTGCCACCGCCATGCAGATTCTTGAAGTCCGCATCACTGGTATTCAGCGTGTAGGTGTAGGTGCCGTTGGCGTTGAGCACCAAGGTGCCGTAAGTCCCGACGAATGTACCGGGGGTGATCGGGCCGGCGTTTTCGCCGACGGGTACGCGGTCGGCGCCCTGCACGTCGTTGGTCAGCACGTTGCCGGTCAGCGTCAGTTGAGTCTCTGTCGCCGTACCGTTGTTGTCATCGAACGCTTTCGGCACGTCGTCGGTGATGTTGACGTCCAGCGTGCCGGTGGCGGTGTCGCCATTGCTGTCGCCGGCGATCACGGTGAATTGTTCGCTGAGGTTATTGGCACCGTCGCCCGCCGCGTGGGTTTCGTTGCCGTTGAGGGTGTAGCTGTAGCTGACCGTGCCGGTGGCCGGGTTGTAGCCGGTGATGGTCAGGGTGTTGCCCAGTTGTGTGGTGATCGATTGCGGGAAATCGATCGGCACGCCGCCGACAATCACGTTGATGCCGCCGATGCTCAGGCTGCTCAGACCGTCCGGCGCCGACACCGTGAAGCTGCCGGTCTGGGTCAGCGCGCCAGGGTTGGCGGCGGAACCGTCGGGCAGATTGGCTTCGTTGAGATTCAATTCGCCACCGGCAACAGACAGCCCGGTGAGTGTTACCGGAGTGTTGACTGGCGGTGGTGGTGGAGCGATCGGCGCGGTGTCGTCACCGTTGTCGATCACCGCGTTGTGGCGTTCTTCGGGAAACTCGGGAATGCCATTGAAACCGGCGGTGGGGAAACCGATGACCGGATCGACCCGGCCCGCCACTTCAGTCAACAACACGAAACTGTGACCGCCACCCAGCGCGCCCGGCGCGCCACCGGTGGCTCCGGGGCCGGCCGCGGTCGCTTCGGCGGATTGGGTCGGGTCATCGCCGGCGGCAATGGCTTTCTGGATCTGTTCGACGTCGGTCAGTTGCGACTCGCTCGGGGTCACCGCTTCCGGTGCATTGACGTGAGCCGCCTGATCGGCGAGCAACTGGCCGGTCATGGTCAGGCTGCTGTCGCGGCCGAGGGTCAGTTCCTGGCCGTTTTGCAGATGAACGGCAACCGCCCCCTCCGCCCCGGTGATCAATTGATCCCCTGCAAACAGCCGATCGCCTTCGACCAGTGCGCGACGAGTGCCGTCCGCCGACTGAGCGAAAACCTGACCAATGACTTTAGTGACGATCCCGATGAGCGTTGCCATGTGCATTCCTCCGCTGCCGACCACCGTCGGCGCTGGTTCGCGAAGCAGCCCATGGCTCAAGCGGGTTGTCGGGGCGACGCTCGCACCTCGACAGTTCGTTTCGCAGGTTGCGCAAATCCAGAAACGCCAGCGCCATCAGGCACTTGGAATCTCTGTTCGATGCAGCACGCCCACTAGCGCTACGTAACGGTGGTGAATCACCCGAGTGACAAAAAACTGTCGCTCATCAGCCGCTACGCGTCCCTCCCCTTTAGCAGTACTTCGCCGTATGTCGCAAAGTGAGTGGAACTTTCCTCAAGCCTTTCTGTGCTCCCTAAAGCGCATAAAACAAAGGCTTTCGAGTGGAACAATGTGCTGGATTTGGCGAACCGCATAAGTTTTTTTTGGCATAACCCTTATGAAAATTTTTTCTTAGCTACGCTTCAGGATGTTCTTAGCTCTGTTGTTACAGGCATGAAACGCTTTTTACTAAAAATATCGTCAATAAATTGGCGACAGCGAAACACCATCAGGACTCAGGGAGATGCACCCATGCGCGTACTAACCCCCCTCTGCAGCGCGGTTTTGCTGGCCATGGCTTGCACTTCTCAAGCCCAGGCCATGAACCTCACCGAAGCGATCCAGAGCACCATCGCCACCCACCCGGAACTGGCCTCGCGCGTGGACGCGCGCCTGTCAGCTGATGAACAGGTGAAGGTCGCCAAGGGCGGCTTCTATCCGTCGGTGGATCTGAACGCTGCTTACGGGCGCGGCTACAGCGACAACACCAACACCCGGGCCTTCGGTAACCACCACACCGAAATCCTCAACTACACCCAGTCCGAGCTGCGGCTGCGGCAGATGCTGTTCGACGGTTTCAACACCGCCAACGAAGTCGAACGCACCAAGGGCGTTTCCAACTCGCGCGCCTATTACGCGCAAGGCACCGCCCAGGATTTGGCCCTGCGCACCATCGAGGTCTACCTCGAAGTGCTCAAGCGCCGTGAACTGGTGACCCTGGCCAAGAACAACCTGCAGGCGCACTTGCGCGTCAACGATCAGATCGGCCTGCGCACCGAGCGTGGCGTGGGCAGCACCGCCGACTCCGATCAATCGGTCGCCCGTAAGGCGCTGGCGCAGAACAACCTCGACACCGCCGAAGTCGATCTGGCGGATGCCGAATCGAACTTCTACAGCGTGGTCGGGCGTATGCCCGATGAGCTGGAAACCCCGGCCTCTACCCGCGGCGAATTGCCCGCCACCTTGCCTGAAGCCCAGCAGAGCATGGTCGAGAACAACCCGTACCTGAAATCTGCCCAGGCCGACGTGCAATCGGCCGAGAGTCAGTACGAAGTCGCCAAGTCGCCGTTCTACCCACGCTTCGATGCCGAAGCCGCCGTCGGCGCCAACAACAACGTGCAGGGTGACGAAGGCCACGACAACGAATGGCGGGTCGGCGTAGTGATGAACTACAACCTGTTCCGTGGCGGCAGCGACAAGGCGCGACTGGCCTCCGACGCGCACCAGATCAACCAGGCGATGGACATCCGCAACAACGCCCTGCGTCAGCTTAACGAGAACATTCACCTGGCGTGGAACGCCATGCTCAACGCCAAGAAACAGACCCCGACCGCCCGCGAATACGCTGAAACCACCAAGCGTGTACGCGCCGCGTATCAGGATCAGTTCGGCCTCGGCCAGCGCACCCTGCTCGATGTGCTCGACAGTGAAAACGAGCTGTACAACGCCAACCGTCGCTACACCGAAATCCGCTACACCGAGGAATATTCGATGTACCGCGTGCTGGCGAACATGGGCCAGTTGTTGAGCAAGCAGCGCGTGGTGCTGCCGGCCGATGCGATTGCTGCGACCGAGGTGAAGAACGAAGCGCGCTTGCCCGAGCTGAAATAACCACTCTGCCGGAGCTGCCGAAAGCTGTGATCTGATCGTTCCCACGCTCCGCGTGGGAATGCAGCCCGTGACGCTCCGCGTCACTGGACGCGGAGCGTCCCTAGAGGCATTCCCACGCGGACGGTTCGACGCCTCGACGTGGGAACGATCAACTGAAGTAATGCCAGGGGAGCGATCAATATGACCAGCATGCAACCCGGTAACGCCGGGATCGATCCGCGGCTGAGCTTCGATGACCCGTTGCTCGACGGTCTGTTGATCCTCTGCAAACTCCATGGCGCGACGGTCAGTCGCGCCAGCCTGAGCGCCGGGCTGCCCCTGGACAAACAACGCCTGAGCCTGGACCTGCTGCCCCGCGCCGCCGCCCGGGCCGGGTTGCAGGCGCGCTTGTTGCGTCGGGAACTCAAGGACATTTCACCGCTGAACCTGCCGGTGCTGTTGCTGTTGGGCAACGGGCGTACGGCGGTGTTGCGACGTTTTGCCGAAGACGGCAAGGCGCTGATCCTGCCCAGCGAAGCCGACGGCGGCGAGCAATGGGTCAGCCGTGAAGAACTCACCGAACACTACAGCGGCCAGGCTCTGTTCGCCCGCCCCCGGCATGAACTGGAGGACTTGCGCTCACCGTTGGTGCCACGGGTGCAGGCGTGGTTTCGCGACACCCTGAAACTGTCGAAATGGCTGTACAGCGACGCGATCCTCGCCAGTTTCCTGATCAACCTGCTGGGCCTGATGGTGCCGCTGTTTGTCATGCAGACCTACGACCGCGTGGTGCCGAACCAGGCCACGTCGACCCTGTGGGTGCTGGCCATCGGGCTGTTGATCGGCACCGGTTTCGAACTGGTGCTGCGGGTGGTACGTGCGCATCTGCTGGACACCGCCGGCAAGAAGACCGACGTGATCCTTTCCGCGACTTTATTCGAGCGCATCACCGGCATGTCGATGAAGGCCCGGCCGGCGACCATCGGCGGATTCGCCCAGAGCATTCATGATTTCCAGGGCCTGCGCGAATTTCTCACCGCCGTGACCCTGACCAGCCTGATCGACCTGCCTTTCGTGGTGTTGATGCTGGTGGTGATCGGCCTGCTCGGTGGCTGGCTTGTGGTGATTCCGCTGCTGGCGTTTCCAATCACGATCGTGTTCGCGATGATCATTCAGGCCCGCCTGCGCGACACCGTGCAGAAAAGCCTGAGCCTCGGCGCCGAGCGTCAGGCGTTGCTGATCGAAACCCTCGGCGGCCTGGAAACCCTCAAGGCGTGCAGTGCCGAAAGCGAGCGCCAGCACAAATGGGAAAGCACCCATGGCGCCCTCACCCGCCTCGACAGCCACGCCCGTAATCTCTCGGCGCTGGCCACCAACGGCACACTGTTCATCCAGCAGTTTTCGGGGATGGCGACGATTGTGGCCGGGGTCTACAGCATCATCGCCGGCAACCTCAGCGTCGGCGCACTGGTGGCCACTTACATGCTCGGCAGCCGCGTGCTCGCGCCGCTGGGCCAGATCGCCGGGCTGATCACCCGCTACCAGCAAGCGCAACTGACCATGAAAAGCACCGACGCGCTGATGTCCCTGCCTCAGGAGCGCGACGGCAAACAACGGCCACTGGAGCGCACGCAACTGCAAGGCGCGCTGGACGCCAACGCGGTGACCTTCCACTACAACGGCCAGAACGCGCCGGCCCTGAACAACGTCAGCTTCAGCGTCAAACCCGGCGAGCGGATCGGTATCATCGGCCGCAGCGGCTCGGGCAAAAGCACCCTGGCGCGGCTGGTGATGGGCTTCTACGAACCGGAAGAAGGCCAGCTGCTGCTCGACGGCCTCGACCTGCGGCAGCTGGATGTCGCCGACCTGCGCCAGCAGATCGGTTACGTCGCCCATGACCTGCCGCTGCTGGCCGGCAGTCTGCGCGACAACCTGACCCTCGGCGCGCGCTACATCAGCGATTCGCGGATGCTTGAAGTGGCCGAACTGACCGGCGTTACCGAGCTTGCACGGCAGCACCCGCAAGGCTTCGACCGGCCGGTTGGCGAGCGCGGGCAATTGCTCTCCGGCGGCCAGCGCCAGGCGGTGTTACTGGCGCGGGCGCTGCTGCTAGACCCGCCGATCATGCTGCTCGACGAACCCACCAGCGCCATGGACAACAGCAGCGAAGACGTCCTGCGCCAGAAGCTGCACGGCTGGGTACAGGGCAAAACCTTGCTGCTGGTCACCCACCGCACCTCGATGCTGAGCCTGGTGGACCGGTTGCTGGTACTGGACAACGGCCGGATCGTCGCCGACGGTCCGAAAGAAGCGGTCATCGATGCACTGCGCAAGGGCCGGGTCGGCTCGGCAGCGGTCTAGGAGTTGCCCCATGTCTGCTTCTTCCTCTTCAAAACCCCGCGGTTATTTCGACAGCTTCGGTAAAAGCGCCGAAGCCGAATTCATGCCGGAAACCGCCGGCGCCTCGTTGCAGGATTCGCCACGCTGGTCGCGCATCACCGTGTGGCTGGCGGCGGCGCTGCTGATCAGTGCGCTGGTCTGGGCCAAGTTCGCGGTGCTCCAGGAAGTGACCATGGGCGAAGGCAAGGCGATTCCGTCGAGCAAGGTCCAGGTGATCCAGAACCTCGAGGGCGGGATCGTCACCGAGATCTTCGTCCGTGAAGGGCAAATGGTCAGCAAGGGCGACACCTTGCTGCGGCTGGATGACACGCGGTTTCTGTCGAACAAGGGTGAGAGCGAGGCCGATCGTTATGCCCTGACCGCGCAGGTCGAACGCTTGTCCGCCGAAGCCGAAGGCCGGCCGTTCAAGCTCTCGGACGAGGTGATCGCCAAGGCCCCGCAAGTCGCCGAGGACGAGCGCTCGCTGTACGAGCAACGTCAACGGCGGCTGGCCAGCGAGCAACGGACCCTCAGCGAACAACTGCGGCAGAAGGCGCAGGAACTGGCGGAATTTCGGTCGAAACAGGGGCAATACAGTTCGAGCCTGGCGCTGCTGCAACAGGAAATGAACATGTCGGAACCGCTGGTGAAAACCGGCGCGGTTTCGCCCGTGGAGATTCTCCGCCTGCGTCGTAGCGCAGTGGAAATTCGCGGTTCGTTGAATGCCACGACGCTCGCCATTCCCCGGGCCGAATCGGCGATCAACGAGATCAAGAGCAAGATCGACGAATCGGAACAGACCTTCCGCTCCGAAGCGGCCAAGGAGCTCAACGAGAAACGCACCGACCTGTCGAAAATCACCGCGTCGAGCATCGCCATCGACGACCGCGTCAGCCGCACCACCGTGACTTCGCCGGTGCGCGGGGTGATCAAGCAGATGAAGGTCAACACCATCGGCGGCGTGGTGCAGCCGGGCAGCGACATGGTGGAAATCGTGCCGCTGGAAGACAACCTGTTGATCGAGGCCAAGGTCCGGCCGCAGGACGTGGCGTTCCTGCATCCGGGCCAGAAAGCCATGGTCAAGTTCAGCGCCTACGACTACACGATCTACGGCGGGCTCAGCGCCAAGCTTGAGCTGATCGGCGCCGACACCATCACTGACGACAAGGGCAACAGCTTCTACCTGATCCAGGTGCGAACCGACAAAAACCATTTGGGCGGGGATGTGAAACCGCTGCTGATCATTCCGGGGATGGTGGCGACGGTGGACATCATCACCGGAGAAAAAAGCGTGCTGGATTACCTGCTCAAACCGGTGCTGAAGGCCCGGACCGAGGCGATGCGCGAACGCTAGTGATTGATCGCTCTCACGTTGATCGTTCCCACGCTCTGCGTGGGAATGCATCCAGTGACGCTCTGCGTCATCGTCGCGAAGGGACGCGGAGCGTCACGGGCGGCATTCCCACGCGGACGGTTCGACGCCTCGACGTGGGAACGATCAGGCGATCAGTACCCGTCCGATTAGCCACCGTGATTCTTCTGGAAAGTCTCCTCCCCCATCGCCGCAATCTGCCCCTCGATCAACGCCTCGAACGGCTTGAGCAACGGCTCGAACGACGTCGGCGCTTCCAGCGTCTGCAACGCCTGAACAATCGCTTCGATCGTCGACAACGCCCCCGGCCCCGGTGCCTTGCGCAGCCGATACCGCGACACCCCACCCTCCGCCAAAGTCACCCGTGGCAACGCCGCCAGCAGCGGATTGAGGTGCAGCATCTTGCGCGCCTTGCGCCACGTGCCATCCGGCACCACCAGCAACAGCGGTTCATCGGACGCGGCGTAAGCCTGCATCGGTTGCGCATCGTCTGCCGGAAACAACAACCGCGCCCGATACCCCGGCCGGTTCAGCAGCGCGGGCAGATCCTCGAACACTTCGCCAACAATCAGCTCGGCATTGTTCAAACCGAGCGCCGCCAGCCGAGCCGTGTTGAGCGCGTGATTGACCTCGCTCGGGTGCTGCAACAGCAACACCCGGGTGCGGCTGTCGAGGCTGGGGATCAGCGGGCAAAGGCAATGGGTTTGTGGGCGCAGGCAGCGCGGGCATTGGGGTCTGGACATGTTCTCAGGCCTGATTGAGCTGCGCTTTGAGCAGGTCGCGGAAAGTCTGTATCAGCGGCTCGCGGCTGCGGCCACGGCGCATGATCATGGAAAACGGCGCCTGATAACCGAAGGTCGCCGGCAGCAGCACCCGCAGATCGCCCTTATCGGCCCAGGCCTGGGCGTAGTGCTCCGGCAGATAACCGATGTAGGCGCCGGACAGCACCAGAATCAGCTGCGCCTCCATACTTTCCACGGTCGCGGCGCTGTGTTTGAAACCGTGGCGTGCGAGTTCGGCCTGGCTCCAGTAACCGCGTCCGACCATGCGTTGCTGGGTGATGACCTGCTCGGGAATCCGCCGCTCGTTGAACAACGGATGACGGCTGCTGCAATACAGCCAGTGCTGCTCGCGGTACAGCGGCATGTACACCAGACCGCTCATGCGCGTTGAGAATGCGCCGATGGCCAGATCGAGGCGGTTGTCCTGCACGCCGAGTTGCAGTTCGTAAGGGCTCATCACCGACAGATGCAAATGCACCGCCGGGTGTTCCTGGCTGTAGGCGCCGATGGCTTCGGCGAACGGCAGGGCCTTGTCGCTGACCGTCGAGTCGATCACCCCGAGGTTGAGCGTGCCGCGCAATTCGCCCTTGAGCGCTGCTGCGTATTGCTCGAAACCTTCGAGTTCGGCCAGCAGGCGCAGGGTTTCCTGATGGAACAGTTCGCCCTTGCTGGTCAGGCTGAAACCGCCGCGCCCGCGATGGCACAGCACCAGACCGAGCGCGGCTTCGAGCTGGCTCATGTAGGTGCTGATCGCCGAGGTCGACAGGTTGAGTTCCTGCTGCGCGTTGGCAAACCCCTGATGACGCACGACGCTGACGAAGATGCGCAACAGTTTCAGGTCGGGTAAAGCGTTGGCCATGTCTACTCCGGGCTTTGGAACTGTGTTGTCTGGTCAATCCACCCCTCACCCCAACCCTCTCCCCAGAGGGGCGAGGGGGAAAGGGAGCCGATCTCCATGGCCTTCAAATCTTGCGTCTGCCTCAGGACTCTCCTGAGCTCGACTCGATATTTCAGGTCGATGTCCCTCTGGAAAACAACTCCGTCGGTCCCCTCTCCCTCCGGGAGAGGGCTGGGGTGAGGGCAGCGATGTTCAGCCGATCACAAACCCCAAGGCGCACAAAGTCTATCTCCACCCACATCATTAGTTTAGAAATTTCTGAACTAAGTATTTGCCCGTAGCGATTCTTCCGCCCCACTACATTTCGCAGAATCGGCCCACAGCGGTGCCCGTGCCCCTTGCGAATGCGGTGCGCCGACATAAATAAAACAAAGACGATGAGGCCCTACCCGTGGACAAGATTCTTCACCAACCACTGGGCGGCAACGAAATGCCGCGCTTCGGCGGCATCGCCACCATGCTCCGACTCCCCCATGTACCGACCGCTGCCGGTCTGGACGCCGCCTTCGTTGGCGTGCCACTGGACATCGGTACTTCGCTGCGCCCCGGCACCCGCTTCGGGCCGCGCGACATCCGCACCGAATCGGTGATGATCCGCCCGTACAACATGGCCACCGGCGCTGCGCCGTTCGACTCGCTGTCGGTTGCCGACATCGGTGACGTGGCGATCAACACCTTCAACCTGCTCGACGCCGTGCGCATCATCGAAGAAGCCTACGACAACATCCTCGAGCACAACGTGATCCCGATGACCCTGGGTGGCGACCACACCATCACCCTGCCGATCCTGCGTGCCATCCACAAAAAGCACGGCAAGGTCGGTCTGGTACACATTGATGCCCACGCTGACGTCAACGATCACATGTTCGGCGAGAAGATCGCCCACGGTACGACCTTCCGTCGCGCCGTCGAAGAAGGCCTTCTGGACTGCGACCGCGTGGTGCAGATTGGTCTGCGTGCGCAGGGTTACACCGCTGACGACTTCAACTGGAGCCGCGATCAGGGCTTCCGCGTGGTGCAGGCCGAAGAGTGCTGGCACAAGTCGCTGGAACCGCTGATGGCCGAAGTGCGCGAGAAAGTCGGTGGCGGCCCGGTGTACCTGAGCTTCGACATCGACGGCATCGACCCGGCCTGGGCGCCTGGCACCGGCACCCCGGAAATCGGTGGTCTGACGACCATTCAGGCGATTGAAATCGTTCGCGGCTGTCAGGGCCTCGACCTGATCGGCTGCGATCTGGTAGAAGTCTCGCCCGCTTATGACACCACCGGCAACACCTCGCTGCTGGCCGCCAACCTGCTGTACGAAATGCTCTGCGTACTGCCGGGCGTCGTCCACCGCTGAGGGTCGGGTCATGAACGAACGTGATCAGGTTCTGAAAGCGGCCGCCGATCTGGTGTCCGCCTTCGCCCGCAACGATCGCGAAGCCTACTTCGGCGCGTTCAGCGCCGATGCCAGCTTCGTGTTCTACACCCTCGAACAGCCCCTGCTGTCGCGCGATGCCTATCAGGCGTTGTGGGACAGCTGGCGCGCCGAGGATGGCTTCGAGGTGCTGTCCTGCACCTCGAGCAACGCCTTCGTCAGCCTGCAGGGTGACGTGGCGATTTTCATCCATGACGTGGCCACCGAGCTGCGCATGCAAGGGGAGCGACATTTCAGCCAGGAGCGCGAGACGATTGTTTTCAAGAAACAAGCGTCAAGCCTAGAACAACAAGGCCATTGGCTGGCCTGCCACGAACATTTGTCCGCAATGCCGGAAGGGCTGCCATCCCCTTAGCCAAGACAGGTGACGCTCACGCACGATGAGCGCGCCTTTATGATCGGAGCAGATCATGAATAACAACAACAAAGACCAAAGCCTTACGCAGATTGAAACCCACGGGGTCGAACAGATCCCGGACAACGAACGCACCGCCGGTCCCGTGGACTTGTTCCGCATGATCTTTGGCGGCGCGAATACCTTTGCCACCGCCGTGCTCGGCAGTTTCCCGGTGCTGTTCGGCCTGTCCTTTCAGGCGGGCGTCTGGGCGATTGTCTCGGGCGTGCTGCTCGGCTCGCTGATCCTCGCACCGATGGGCCTGTTCGGTCCGCTCAACGGCACCAACAATGCCGTGTCGTCCGGTGCGCACTTCGGCGTGCACGGGCGGATCGTCGGTTCGTTCCTGTCGCTGCTGACCGCCATCGCCTTCTTCTCGCTCTCGGTGTGGAGTTCGGGAGATGCGCTGATCGGTGGTGCGAAACGCCTGATCGGCCTGCCGGAAACCGACCTGACCCTGGGCCTGGCCTACGGTCTGTTCGCGATTCTGGTGTTGACCGTGTGCATCTACGGCTTCCGCTTCCTGCTGTGGGTGAACAAGGTCGCGGTGTGGAGCGCGAGCCTGCTGTTCCTGCTGGGCATCTTTGCCTTCGCCGGTCCCTTCGATTCGCACTACGCCGGCACCGTCAGCCTCGGCCAGCCGGGCTTCTGGGCCGCGTTCATCGGCGCCGCGCTGGTGGCCATGAGCAACCCGATTTCCTTCGGCGCGTTCCTCGGCGACTGGGCCCGCTACATCCCGCGTGAGACCTCGCGCAAGCGGATCATGGCGGCGGTGGTGCTCTCGCAGATCGCCACCTTCATCCCGTTCCTGTTCGGCCTGACCACCGCGACCATCGTCGCGATCCAGGCGCCGGACTACATCGCGGCCAACAATTACGTAGGCGGTCTGCTCGCGGTGTCGCCGAGCTGGTTCTTCCTGCCGGTGTGCCTGATTGCGGTGATCGGCGGCATGTCCACCGGCACCACATCGCTGTATGGCACCGGGCTGGACATGTCCAGCGTGTTCCCGCGCCTGCTGTCGCGGGTCAAGGCGACGCTCCTGATCGGTGTGCTGTCGATTGCCTTCATCTTCATCGGGCGCTTTGCGGCGAACCTGGTGCAGAGCGTGTCGACCTTCGCCGTGCTGATCATCACCTGCACCACCCCTTGGATGGTGATCATGATCATCGGCCTGGTGGTACGTCGCGGCTTCTACTGCCCGGACGACCTGCAAGTGTTCACGCGCGGCGAGCAAGGCGGACGCTACTGGTTCAGCCACGGCTGGAACTGGCGTGGCCTGGGCGCGTGGATCCCGAGCGCGGCGGTCGGCCTGTGCTTCGTCAACCTGCCGGGGCAGTTCGTCGGCCCGCTGGGTGAACTGGCCGGCGGCATCGACATCAGCCTGCTGGTGACCCTCGGTCTGGCGTCGGTGATGTACCTGATGCTGCTGAGCCTGTTCCCGGAACCGGCGCTGGTCTACGGCCCGAAGGATCCCCGCAGCAAAGGCGCGCATGCGCCGGCTGAAGCGGCGCTGCGTCAGGCTGCCTGAATAAACGAATCGCCTGTGGGGGTCAGCCTTCTCCCACAGTGTTCCACCCCATAAAAAAGACAATCGGAGACACGCCATCATGGCTTTGGATTTATTCGTCGTCCTCATCTACGCCGCCGGCATGCTCTTGCTCGGCTACTTCGGCATGCGCAAGGCCAAGACCAACGAGGACTTCCTGGTCGCCGGGCGTAACCTCGGCCCGAGCCTGTACATGGGCACCATGGCCGCGACCGTTCTCGGTGGCGCGTCCACCGTCGGTACCGTCCGCCTGGGCTACGTGCACGGCACTTCCGGTTTCTGGCTGTGCGCGGCACTGGGTTGCGGCATCGTGGCGCTGAACCTGTTCCTGGCCAAGCCGCTGCTGAAACTGAAGATCTACACCGTTACCCAGGTCCTGGAAAAACGCTACAACCCGATGGCCCGCTCGGCCAGCGCGGCAATCATGCTGGCCTACGCGCTGATGATCGGCGTGACCTCGATCCTCGCCATCGGCACCGTGCTGCAAGTGCTGTTCGGCCTGCCGTTCTGGATCTCGGTACTGCTCGGCGGTGGCGTGGTGGTGATCTACTCGGCCATCGGCGGCATGTGGTCGCTGACCCTGACCGACATCGTCCAGTTCATCATCAAAACCGTCGGCCTGATGTTCATCCTCCTGCCAATCTGCCTGTACCGCGTCGGCGGCTGGGATGAACTGGTGCTGAAACTGCCGGCCACTGCCTTCAGCTTCACCACCATCGGCTGGGACACGATCATCACCTACTTCATGATCTACTTCTTCGGCATCCTGATCGGTCAGGACATCTGGCAACGGGTCTTTACCGTCAAGAACGAAAAAGTCGCTCAGTACGCCGGTAGCTTCGCGGGCATCTACTGCATCCTCTACGGTCTGGCCTGTGCCTTGATCGGCATGGCTGCACATGTGCTGATCCCGGATCTGGACAACGTCAACAACGCCTTTGCCGCGATCGTCAAACTGTCGCTGCCGGACGGCATCCGTGGTCTGGTGATCGCCGCTGCCCTGGCCGCGATGATGTCCACCGCCAGCGCCGGCCTGCTCGCCGCTGCCACCACCCTGACCGAAGACCTGCTGCCGAAACTGCGTGGCGGCAAACAGTCGAGCCTGGGTGTGAACCGTCTGTTCACCCTGCTGACCGGTGTCGTGGTGCTGGGTATTGCTCTGGTTGTGAACGACGTGATCAGCGCTCTGACCCTCGCTTACAACCTGTTGGTAGGCGGCATGCTGATCCCGCTGATCGGTGCGATCTTCTGGAAACGCGCGACCACTGCCGGCGCCATCGCCAGCATGGGCCTGGGTTTCGCCACCGCCCTGCTGTTCATGTTCAAGGACGGTCTGGATGCCAACACGCCGATCTACTACAGCCTGGCTGTGGGTCTGGTGAGTTTTGTGGTGGTCAGCCTGTTTTCCCGTCGCCCTGCCCCGGTGGCCAGCGCGGTCTAAGCTCGCTATAACGACTTGATGCTTTCTTCGGCGGGTGTGGCGTCGGTTGCCACACCCGTTTTTTTCGTCTGGAGAAAATGCTTGATGAAGATTGTTTCTCGCGATCAGTGGTTCGAAGTGCAAACCCTGAGCGACGGCATTCGGCTGATTCACGAGCCGTTCATCCGCCCGTTCTATCGCTGCAACCTCTGGCACATTCAGGGGCGGGACAAGGATCTGCTGCTCGACAGCGGTTCCGGCCTGGTCAGCCTGCGCGAACAACTGCCGTGGCTGACCGAACGACCGCTGGTGGCGGTGGCCAGTCATTGCCATTTCGACCACATCGCCGGGCACCACGAATTTGCCGAACGGCTGGTACATCCGGCCGAGGCGGACATTCTGGCGGCGCCGGATGGTGAGAATGATCTGAGCCGGGCCTTCGTCGGCGACGACATGTTCGAAGCGCACCCGGATTGCCCGTTGTGCTACGCCGAATACCGGGTCAAGGCTGCGCCGGCCACCGGTTTTGTCGAGGATGGCGATGTGCTGGACCTGGGCAACCGCGCGTTGCAGGTGCTGCACACGCCGGGCCATTCACCGGGCGGGATCAGCCTCTACGAAGCGGCCAGCGAAACCCTGTTCAGCGGCGACATCATTTACGACGGGCCGTTGATCGAAGACGCCTACCATTCCAACCTCGACGACTACGCCGCCAGCCTGCGCCGCTTACAGGCTCTGAAGATTCGCACCGTGCATGGCGGTCACTTCGGCAGTTTTTCCGCAGAGCATCTGCACGGGATGATTGACGAATGGTTGCGCCGCCACGCCTGAGGCCTGCTGTACTTCAGTCAGACTAACAACACAAAGATCTGCCATGAGAAGAGCTGCCGTGCGTGCTGCCGTGCACCGGTTCATCCTGCGCCTGCTGGAAAATCGTGAATTCGACGACAACACCAGCCTCGCGCAGCTGGGGCTGGAAAAAGCGGATATCGAGGATCTGATCTTCCATCTGGAAGATGAATTCGGACTGACGGCCTTCACCGCCGAAGAGGACCGGATGCTCAAGACCGCGAAGACCGCGAATGACCTGAGCCGGTTTCTGATGGAAATCGGGCGTCACTGAAAACAAAAGATCGCACCCGCCCGCCACTCCAATGGAGCGACAGCCGGGTGCGATCTTTTGTCGTTTAAATCCTTTGATCCTTCAAAGCGGGGCATTACCGCCGACGTGGCTGACGCCGACGCTGTTCGTCATCGGTGCGAATCGGGACCGGTTGCAGAGGCGGTTCGATCAAGCCGAGGGCAACACCCAAATCGTGCAGCCAGTTTTGAATTTTCTCTTTCATCGTCATGCCCCCTTCAGGGTGGTGCTGAGCGTCCGGAATTCTGAGGCCGCTTCGCACTGATAATAGTCCGAAGTCCTACGCAATGCTCGGCCAAATCCGCAATGATCTGTTACTGAATTGATCCAAATCCCTGACCGTACGTTCAAGCCGTTTCCCGCACGTCTTCGCCAGCCACGGGATAGAGCGTCTGCTGCTGTTCGATCCATGCGTTGAGGTTGGCACCGACCATGCCCCGCCGCCACATGAGCCATGTTGTCGCACTGGCAAAAGGCTCGGCCAGCGGGTGCACCGCCACGCTTTCGCGCCCCGGCAGGCTTGCGAGCATCGACTCCGACATCAGCGCCACACCACTGCCGGCAATCACGCAGGCAAGCATGCCCTGATAGGACTCGATCTCCATCGCCCTCCCCATCGCCGCCTGATAGTGGGCAAACCACGCTTCCAGCCGTGCACGATAGGCGCAGCCATGGCGAAAGGTGAATACCGCCCGACCTTCGACATCCCTGGCGCTGCGTATCGGCGGGTGATCGGCCTCGCTGATCAGCACCAGCCGTTCGTTGCACAGTGGCACACCGTCGATCCCGGCCAATTGCGGCGGGCCGTCCACCAGCGCCGCGTCGAGACGCCCGGTGAGCAGGCCTTCGAGCAATTCACCGCTGGGCCCGGACTGCACCTGAAGATTCACCGCCGGATATTGCTTGTGATAGCGCGCCAGCAGCGCCGGCAAATGGATCGCCGCCGTGCTGTACAGCGTGCCGAGCACGAAATCCCCCGCCGGTTGCCCGCCCATCACCGCTGCACTCGCCTGATCGCGAAGGGCGAACAGTTTGCCGGTGTAGTCCAGCAGGACTTTTCCCGCAGGCGACAACTGCAAACGCTGACGCTCACGGACGAACAGTTCGACACCCAGTTGCTCCTCCAGCTGTTTGAGCCGGGTCGACAGGTTCGACGGCACGCGGTGCAAACGTTCGGCGGCGCGGGTGATCGAGCCCTCCTCTGCCACGGCCTGGAAGATCCGCAATTGGCTGAACTCCACAACCTTTCTCCTGAACAGAACAAGTTACTCACTATTATTCAATTTTAAAGAAAGTCAATCAGTCCTAGCCTGACGGTCATTGAACCTCCAACGGAATTCAGAACATGTCACCGCTGATTCGCTTATCCGCCTGTTTCATTGCCCTGATGATGGCCATGGGCATCGGGCGTTTCGCCCTCACCCCGCAATTGCCGCACCTGCTCAGTGAAGGGCAGATCGACCTGACTGCCGCCGGTCTGATTGCGGCGGCCAACTACCTCGGTTATCTGCTCGGCGCGGTGGATGCGATGTTTTCCCGCCGGCCGGATCAAGTGCAGCGGCGCCTGCACGGCGGTCTGTGGTTGTGTGTGTTGCTGACGCTGGCATCGTTCTGGGCCAACGGTTTCTGGTCGCATTTGTTGCTGCGCTTCGGTACCGGTGTGGCGAGTGCCTGGGTGCTGGTGATGATTACTGCGTTGAGTCAGCCGCTGGCTGCGGCGGCGGGTCGTCCGCGATTGGGCGCGCTGGTCTTTGCCGGGCCGGGGCTGGGGATTTTTCTGACGGGATTGCTGGCGCTGTTCTCACATCTGGCGCAGCAGACTTCCGCGACTCTGTGGCTGATCTATGCCGCCGTGGCGCTGGTGATGTTGCTGGGAATCGTGCGGATCCTGCCGCAACCGGGCGGCGGTGTGCCGGTCGTGCCGGCTGCCGTGAGTTCATCAAATCGTGGCATTGGGCGCTTGGCGGCGGTGTATGCCTTGTATGGCGTGGGCTACATCATCCCGGCCACGTTTCTGTCACAGATGGCCAACGCGCAATTTCACGGGCAGTGGCAGGCCGATCTGTTCTGGCCGTGCTTTGGCCTCGGTGCCGCAATTGGCGTTTTGCTGGTAAGTTTGCGTCGGCACGATCCGCAAACCACCCGGCACTGGTTGATGGCGACGTTGTGGCTGCAGGCTGCCGGGGTGTTCGCTTGCCTGTTGGGCAGCGGCCTCGGTCTGGCATTGGGCGTGGTCCTGTGCGGCACGCCGTTCCTGGCCTGCATGCAACTGGTGATGCAACGCTCCCGGGAACTGGCGCCCCACGCCACCCAGCGCAACGCCGGCCTGCTCACCGCGTGCTTCGCCGTCGGTCAACTCAGCGGGCCGTTGCTGGCGGCGGTCAGCAGCCATTTCAGCGGCGGCCTGCAACCGGCGCTGGTGATTGCCGGCAGCGGTCTGCTGATTGCCGGCGGTCTGGCCTGCAAATCGGTTACGGCTGACCGAGGGCTTTGCGCAAACGCCGACGCACCCACTGTTCCGCGCTGACGAAAGTGATGCCGAGCAACACCAGCACGGCGCCGATGATGAAGTTCAGGCTCAGTTCTTCGCCGAGCAGCACCACGCCGAACGTGACGCCGAACAACGGTGTCATGAAGGAAAACACCGCGAGGTTGGCCGCCAGATAACGGCGCAGCAGCCAGAACCAGGTCAGGTAACTGAAGAACGACACCACCAGCCCCTGGAACAGCACACTGCCCACGGCCACGACGGTCAGGCTGACGTGGGTGATCTGGCCGCTGAGCAGCGCGATCAGCAACAGGCCGATGAAACCGACGATCAGTTGATAGAACAGGGTCAGGGTCACCGGCGCCTCGGACAGGCGCGAGGCGCGCACCACCACGGTGGTCGCGCCCCAACTGGCACCGGCCAGCACGCCGAGGGCATCGCCCATCAACATCCGGCGGTCGAGGTTGTCCCACGACACGCCGCCGGCAAACGCGATGGCAATGCCGACAAATGCGAGGAAGATCCCAACCCATTGCACCGGTCGTAGGCGCTCGCTCGGCAACAGAAAATGCACGCCCAGCGCGGTGAAGATCGGCGCGGTGTAGAGGAACACCGACATGTGCGCGGCGGTGGTCAACTGCAAGCCTTCGGAGATGAACAGGAATTCGAGCCCGAACAAGGCACCGGCCAGCAAGCCGCCGCGCCAGGTAGCGCCGACCTGATCCCAGCCGCCCTTCCAGCAGATCAGCAGTCCTACCAGCAACGCGGATATCCCCGACCGCCCCGCCGCCTGCATCACCGGCGCAATGTCGGTCGCCGCCCACTTGATCATCACCTGCTGCACGCCCCAGATCAGGCACAGGCCGATCATCACTTGCAGGGCAAACCCGTCGGCACTGCGCCGACTGACGCTCACCTCGACACCTCTAACACATACAACATGGCAGTTTTTCCAATGGTCAAACAAAGCCCCGGCTCTTTGTCCGGGGCGAAAAGTAGTGAGTGGATTATTAACCAGTCAGCCAGAAAAAGCCGTCTGGAAAAGACATTTCATGCTCCCGCAACGTCAGCGGAGAATGGCTGACGACTGCGCCGTCAATCGCTGGCAAGCCAGCGATGGCGTCAGGTCAGGCGACCAAGATCAACGAGCTGATCTGCCAAACCGGCTGGCCACAACAAATCCGACCGTACAGGCCAGCGCCGTGGCGAACGTCCCCCAGGCCCAATCCATCAGCGACACCTGCGTCGACCAGCCGCGCAATGTCGCCCAGTTGGTCAGGTCATAGGTGCCATAAGCGACCAGCCCGAGCAGCGCTCCCATCCGGGCGGCGCGTTGCCAGGTCAGCGACGGCAACACCACGAACACCACACAGCCGAAAACATACAGGCAATAAAAAACCGCTGCTGGCACCAGCAACGGTTTTTCGAGCATCAGCGAACCGAGCAGTTCGCGATAGGTCGGCGCCATCAGCACGCCAAGCCAGACGCCGTCGAGCAGAAGAAACGTCAGCAGCGTGGCGACGTAGGCAATCAGTGGTTTTTTCATCTGCCCGACCTCAAGTAAGCCCATGCAACATGGGCCACGTCAGGCTCAGGTTAGTTCAATGCGATCGGCGTGAATGACGATCTTGCCTTCCTTGTACAACGAACCGATGGCCTTCTTGAAGTTGCCCTTGCTGACACCGAACAGGCTGCTGATCAGCGCCGGATCGCTCTTGTCGCTGACGGCCAGGGTGCCATCGTTTTCGCGCAACTTGGAGAGGATCTTCGAGTTCAGGCTGCTGGCTGCTTCCTGCCCCACCGGTTGCAGGCTCAGGCTGATCTTGCCGTCGGCGCGCACTTCCTTGATGAAGCCTTTCTCGCGCATGCCGGAACGCATGAACTTGAAGATTTCATTCTTGTGAATCAGACCCCAGTGCTTGTTGTTGATGACGGCCTTGAAACCCATGTCGGTGGATTCGGCCACCAGCAGATCAACTTCCTGGCCCACGCTGTAGTTGGCCGGGGTTTTGTCCAGATAACGATCCAGGCGCGCGGTCGCGGTGATGCGGCGGGTGTGCTTGTCGAGGTAGACATGCACCACGCAGTACTCGCCGGCGGTCATCTGGCGTTTTTCTTCGGAGTAAGGCAGCAGCAGATCCTTCGGCAGGCCCCAGTCGAGGAACACGCCGATGCTGTTGACTTCAACAACTTTCAAACTGGCAAATTCACCGACCTGGACTTTTGGTTTTTCAGTGGTGGCAATAAGTTTGTCGTCACTGTCCAGATAAATGAAAACATTGAGCCAGTCTTCATCTTCGCTGGGAATATCTTTAGGAATATAACGGTTGGGCAAAAGAATTTCGCCGTCGGCACCGCCGTCCAGATATAAACCGAAGTTAGTGTGTTTAACCACTTGCAAACTGTTGTAACGCCCGACTAAAGCCATTTCCAATACCCTCATTGCGTGGGCGGCATTCTACCCGGTTTTGCCGGGTTCGTCGGTCGCCAGATCGGACGGCCGAGTGAAAATCTGCGGGAGGCCTTGATTTTCCTGGATTTCGCGCCGCACGCGCGCCACTCGTCAGGCCAGCGTGACGGCTTTTGCCTGATCCCGAGGCCGGCCAGCATCCTCAAATCGAATAAATGTTGTTATTTAAAACAGCAGGTTAGCAGGATATTTCGAATAATTAATCGAGAATAATCCACCTGCACGCTGGGTTATTCCGAGGGATATTTACCAAGCAATTGTCAAGTTATTCCTGTACGATGCTTGGCCGAGTTACTTTTCTACAGGTTAATGGCCGCCATGCGTGTAAAAGCATCCACCAGCAAAGCAAAGCCAGCTCCAGCCGTTGAAACCAGCGAATCGATCAACGATCAGATCGCGGCATTCCTCAAGTCCGGCGGCGAGATCCAGCAAATTGCCAAGGGCGTCAGCGGCCAGACGTTCGGCCCGTCCAAGCAGATCAGCCTGGGCAAGAAGTAACACCCCGCAGTACACCTGTCCAAAGGCGCTTTGAGCTTCGAAGCGTCTGGACCGGAATCCCTCGCAAGACCTTTCTTACGTTTAATCAAACATTCAAAACTGCAAAAATCGACGAACGGCCCTCGATGCCGATCATTCGCCGGTATCCTTGCACGCGTCTGGATCAAGCGTTTCAGCAGGTTTGTCGCACCTGCGCTCGCTGCTCAAGGAGTGACGCATGCTCAAATCTTCCTGTTTATTGCTTGTAGGCCTGCTGGCGAGCCCGGTGGCGCACGCGCAAATTTTCCAGCGTGAGCTCGGTGACTTCGACCTCAAGCTCGGCACCACGCCCAGCCGCAGCATGGCCCAGGGGCTGGTCAAGCCTTCGGCGGTCGGCTCGTTCCACGGCGGCCTGGACTTGAGTCACGACAGCGGCCTGTATGTCGGTCAGTACGCACCGAGCATGGGCCTCACGCCGGGGAAGAATCTCGAAATCGATTCCTACGTCGGCTTTAAACAACCTTTCGATCAGACCCTCGGCTACGAAGTCGGGATGATCCATTACAGCTATCCCAAGGTCGACACCCTCGACAGCCAGGAACTGTTCGGTGGCCTGACCTTGCTCGGCAGCCGAATCGGCATCGCCCTGAGCAACGATCCGGACAAACAGAACAACACCCTGTTTGCCGACCTGGGCGGCAATCAGCCGTTCGGCATCGGGATCAGCATGAAATACACCACCCATCAGCTCAACACGCCGGTCTCGGTGGACGGGGGGTATGTCAGCAGTTTTACCGATTGGTCGGTGAAATTTTCCCGGCCGTTCATGGGCATCGACCTCGACCTGATCTACAGCAATTCGAGCCTCAGCGGCAGCGATTGCTCAGCCTATTCCGGGCATAACAGTCAGTGCGACGGGCTGGTCACGCTCAAGGCCGAACGCGCGTTCTATTGATTGGCTGAACTGCCGGGGCCATCCTGCGTTCACATGAGCATCAGACCCTCAAGGCTGGCTTTCGCAAGGACTCGCCCATGTCTAGCTGGTTCAAACGCATCGCGATTCTACTGATCCTGACCCTCGCTCTCGGCGCCTGCAGCCGTGTCGGCCTGGCCTATCGCAACCTCGACGTGATCATTCCGTGGACGCTCAGCGACTACCTGGACATGAACGGCGAGCAGAAAGGCTGGTTCAACGAACGCCTCAGGGAACACCTGAGCTGGCACTGCACCACGCAACTGCCGGGTTATCTCGACTGGCTCGATCGCCTGCAAACCATGGTCGAGACCAATCAGGTCACCGACGCCGCGCTCCAGGCCCGCACCGCAGAAGCCAAGCAGGCGATCGCCGAAACCGCTCGGGAGATCACTCCGTCGGCGATTGAATTGCTGCAAGGGCTGGATGATCGGCAGGTTGCTGAAATGAACGACGCCTTTGCCAAGGATTTGCAAAAGCGTCAGCAGGAATACCTCAAGCCTCCGCTGTCACAGCAGATTGCCGAACGTGGCGCGCGCATGGACAAGCGTCTCAACGACTGGCTCGGCCCGTTGAGCGCCAAGCAGGAACAGCGGGTGATGGCCTGGTCGACCGCCCTGGGCGATCAGAACACCCAGTGGATCGCCAACCGTGCGCATTGGCAGAAGCAGTTCAGCGCAGCGGTGGCGCAACGCAACAGTCCTGAATTTCCACAACGGATCGAGACGCTTCTGGTCAATCGCGAGCGGTTATGGACAGCGGATTACCAAATGGCCTACGCCAATACGGAGGCGCAGGCCCGTTCGCTGTTCGTCGATCTGATGGCCGACAGTACGCCGCAGCAGCGCCAGCGCCTGTTGAAAAAGATCGAGGGAGTGCGCAAGGACTTCAATGATTTGAAGTGCCTGAAGGCCGCACAAAAAAGCTGAGATCACTGCAAAACCCATGTGGGAGCGAGCACGTTCGCTCCCACATTTTTTTGTGCAAAGCCTCAGGCGATCTGCGCCTTGGAGGCCACCTCATCGAACGTCAGCTCATCCAGCGCATCTTCCTGATCATCCAGCACTTCGCGCGGATGATCGTTGCCGGGAATGCTGCTGTCGATCAGGCTCAACAGGCTGGATCCGCGCGGGGTCAGGCTGAAGTTGTTGCCGGTGCTGCCCTCGTCTTCGCCACGGGGCTGGATGTAACCGCGCAACAGCAACAATTGCTCATAGTCGCAGGCGAGCGTTTTCAGGTGATCCAGATTCTCGATCGGCTGGCCCGCCGACGCTTTTTCCGCCGCATAGTCTTCGGCGAAAGACCGTGGCGCAAAGCTGTGGCCCGCGCCGTTCTGCACTTCATGCAGCAGGCGTTCAATCAAATCCCAGTTATAAGTCGTCATCCTGATTCAACCTCCGGTGCGCGTGATTTTTTGGCGCGTTCACAGGTTGTGACCGGAGCGCTGCGCCACCGTTCAGGATTATTCGGCGCCCCGACCGACCGGCGGTCTGTCGATTTCCCGAGTGGTTGAACGACTAGTCTGAGACAGACGGTTTCAACCCCCGCAGGAGAAATCATCATGAACGTTGAGAATCATCCGGTGGTGTCGCGCGAAGAATGGCTCGCCGCCCGCAAGCAGCATCTGGCCGATGAAAAGGCCTTCACCAAAGAACGCGACCGCCTCAGCGCCAAACGCCGCGCCCTGCCATGGGTAAAGATCGACAAGGATTACCGCTTCATGGGGCCGAACGGCGAATTGAAACTCGCCGACCTGTTCGGCAAGCACAGCCAACTCGTCGTTTACCACTTCATGTTCGCCAAGGGCTGGGAGGAAGGTTGCCCGGGCTGTTCATTCCTCAGCGACCACATCGACGGCGCCAACCTGCACCTGGCCCATCACGACATTGCGCTGGTGGCGGTGTCCCACGCACCGTTCGCCGAATTCCAGGCCTTCAAGCGGCGGATGGGCTGGGCATTCGACTGGGTGTCGTCGGACGGTTGCGATTTCAACTACGACTTCGGCGTGTGCACCCGTGCTGAGGATGTCGACGCTGGCAAAGCTACGTACAACTACGAAAAGACCGACAGCGCCGAGGAAGAAATGCCCGGGCTCAGCGTGTTTTATCGCGCTGACAACGGCGAGATTTTCCACACTTACTCAACCTACGCGCGAGGCCTGGACTTGCTGGTCGGTGCCTACAACTACCTCGACCTCACGCCCAAGGGCCGGAACGAGGACGAGATCATGGAGTGGGTGCGGCATCATGACCGGTATGAAGAAGGGGTGAGTGCGGGTTGCTGCCATCGGCCACAAGACTAGCTGTCACGAGTGATCAGACCTGGCAGCCAAAAGGCCTGTCTCAGAGAAACAAAGGGCAAGATTCATTTCGCATTTAAAGCGCCCTTTGTTCTCCCGCCCTCTACCGTGAGCCGACTCCAGATAATTCGAACAAAAACCATCGTCGTATCTTTCCAGAAAGCGCTTGCACTCAAGAAAATTCAACCACACCTCTCTACAAACTCTTGAATACCGAGCGCCAAACTTGGACTTACTCGATCATCTTCTTGAAAATCACAAGCTCATGATCCCTGACGGCATATATCGACTCATACTGAAAGGAAAACAGGAAACGCGTTTCCATGGCTGCTGTAACCTCGGCCATAAAACGATCCAGCTCATGTGCACTTTCCTCCAGCGTACTTATCGGGCAATGCACTACCAGTCTCGCGCCTATCATCCAACCCAAAGGATCCGCTTGATCCGTAGCGATACCTTCCAGACACGGATAATCGCTGTATACGAAAAAAGCATTCGACTCTGAAAAACTCCCGGAAAAGCCGGAACTCTCGAGTTCAAGCGAGGCCCCCATCGTTGCGAGCACATTCTTTATTTTCTCGACGGGAGGATGCCCCTCAAACTCGAACACCATCATTATGCTCATGGCTTGCGTACCTCAATCACTCGGAACTGGCCATCTTTCAATAAGTAAAGCTTCTTTAAATTCGGCACTGGATATTCTGCAATGTTCTTTTCAATGTCGTCAAAACCTAGCGGCGAATCTGCAAGATTCAAAACGATTGTTTGCGCCTGCTTCAAAACTTTATCCTTGATCGTTTGCGATACAGAATATGTGCTTCCGGTATGAGGCGAAGCCACATCCGCTATCTCTCCGTTGATTTTAAGATCCGGATTTGCCGCATTTTTCTTAACATTAGGAAGCTGCTCCACATCAAACCCTGCATTAGCAAGAGCCTTGGCAGCCTCGTTCTGCCTCTTGATAGAGCGAACCATATCTGCCGAGGCATTCCGTGGCGGAAGTTCGGGGTCTCCTGACAGAGAACCTATTTTGGGTAACGTCGAAACACCTGCCTCACTGTCGGTCAACCCGCCCGTTGATGGAGGCTTGGAGTCGATCACCGGTACATCCGAATCCCGCACAACCCCCTGCAGCTTGTTGATTTGATTCTTGATAAGGTCCAGATCAAACGATGCGCTGATTTTTTTGACAGTCTCAACCGTAACGTCAATGCCCATCCGCGACAGAGTCAGGGCGCTATTTGCCGAACTGCTCCCGCCGCCGGCCAACAGTTGTACAACCAGGGCCACTGCCTGACCCATTTGCCTGCCAAGGTTTTCTGCGTTGGCATCGCCGCCCTCAACGACGGCCTGGCCGATTTGATCTATCTGGGACTTGAAGGCAGCAGCCACTGCTTTACCTAAAAGCGCCTGCGCTTCATCGGAAGCTGCAAAATCCTTGACCGCTTGCCAGCTTTCCAGCGGATCGCGCAAGAGCATGACGGCGCTATCCAGGGTCCCCAGGCCTGCTCCGGCCATACCGTCCGTGAAACCTTTCATGACGCCAGTCGTTGTCAGCAGATCCTGACGTACCGAGGTAAGCCCCCACTTCTGGATAATCGCCATTTTCTTGAGCAGATTAGGCTCTTCATCCAGTTCCTTTTTGGCCTGGATATATTGCTGCGTCGCCAGCCAGTTGTTATCGACGTTCGCAACAGCCGCATTGTTGGCAGTGGCTGCACCGTTGGGGTTACCCGCTGCAGCAATGGCGGTAACCAGGCTGGTGATGAGGTTACGTTTGGTTTCACGGTCTGCTGCCGTTTCAGTCGGATCCGGATCTGCAAACAGTGCTGTCAGAACACTGGCTGCTGCTCCACCCAGCGCCCCCGCCGAACAGCTCTGATTGCTGGCAGCCGCACCGGCACAGCCGAGAATCGCATGCAGGCCGGCGTGTACCGGGCTACCTTCTTTTAGTCCTTTTACAACCAACCGCCCGATGTAATCCGATCCCTGTTGCTGAACATAGTTAACGACCATGTTCTGGGCGAACTGCGCACTGCTCCCTGTCACACCTCCACTGACACCCGCAACCAACGCAGTCGTGATCTGCCGATAAGTACCTCCAGGCCCCCAGTTCTTGTTGATGTCCTGAATCTGCTGAGTGAGTTGGAAATAGTTGGCCCGGTGGATCGCCTTGTCGGCGTCCGACAACTTCGGATCATGCGCAGCAGCCAGCTCTTTATCAGCTTGTAGCTTCTTGGCGTCGGCTTCCTTTGCACGACTTTCGATGAACTGCGAAACGTTCTGCACAAACTTGCCGACGATTTCGAAATCCACACCAATTTCCTGGGCGTCGAAAATCGGTTTGAGCTTGTTGCTGCCGTCACGATCGCTGGACACATCAGTGTTGATCGCTGCGATTGTTTGCTCAGCGGTTTTTCCGGTCAGCTCCTGTTGTTTGCCACTGTTAGTGATGGTTACGGCGGCACCGCTGATCCCGCTGTGAGTGGTGCTGCTCGAATCACCGCTGGCAAACAGGACGATCGGTGTATTGGCGTTCGCACCTTCCTTGGAGGTTACGACCGGGCCGCCCCGGGCCGGCGTGCCACTGGCGTTGCCGCCTTCTTTCACATTGAAGCCATAACCACCACTGAGATTGATGCTGCTTGCGTCGTACTCGGCCTTGTTCTTGATGTCGGAGGTGGTCAGCGTGCCCGTGCTCAAGGTGTTTTTGCCATCGGCGACCGCTTTGTCGGTGCTGGCGATTACCGCCCCGACCAGATCGGTATTGCCCTTGACCTCGACCTGAAAGCCCCCGTCGCCAGCCTTGATGCCCGATTGCTCGGACACACTGGCGTACTCGCTTTGCATGTGCTGCGCAGCAATCCCGCCACTGACGCTACTGGTGCCGTAGCAGAATGGCGGAACGCAGATACTCAACCCGACGTTTGCACTCAGCTGTCTGGACGTATAAGTACTGGTGTCCTGCTGACTCTCGACATTGAGATCACCACCGACCTTGACCTTGACCGCTTCACCGGTGGCCACAGCCCCTTTGATGTTGGTGTCACCACCGCTCTGCAGGCTGAGCGTCTGACCCGACTTTATTGAGGTGTTGGTATGGGTGACATCATCACCATCGCTGCTGCCACGTCCCTTGTTGGCAGCGAGCTCGAAGGTGATGCCGTTGCTTTCGCCGAAACCGAAACCGATGCCTGCGCTCCAGCCACTGTTGCTGTTAGCGCTTTGTTGATGAGCGGTATTTTGCGCGGACAACAGATTGATTTCGCCGTCGGCCTTGAGGCTGACATCGCCGCCGCCTTCGATCCGGCTTCCCACCACATTGATGTCACTGTCAGCACCGGCTCCCGTAGCAACAATGTTGACGTTGCCACCGGCGACAACATCGCTGGCGACGACATTGCGGCCACTCTGGCTGCTGTTCATCTGGCTCTGGCTGTTGCTCAGATTGACGCTGACCTTAACGCCGCCTACCGGGTTCTGCATCATCGCCTGGCCGGCATCCAGTGCCTGATTGGCACTCATGGCGGCGTTCACCGCTGCCAGCGCCACCATCCGGTCATCGCTGGTTTTCTGCGCCGCCTCACCCATTTGCTGAATGCCACGAAGGGCATCAACCAGTGGAATGCTGACCGTCCCACCGATAGCCGTGCGGTTTGTACTGGCTGTCTTATTCGTATTGAGCGTATCGAATCCCGCCTCGATATCGACGTGTTTGGCTTTTATATCGATGTCACCCTGAGGCGTAACCAGTTGGCTCGCGCTCTGGGTGTAATGGTCCCCGGCAGTCAGGGAAATATTTCCGCCCAGGGAGGCGATCTGACTGCCCGACTGACGGGTCGAATTGCTCTGATCGGTTTCCTTCGTCTTCACAACCCCGGTAGCGGGCTGCCACCAGGAGCCGATTTGTCCGGATTTCGTACTGCCGGATTTCGAGCTTGAGGACTGGGTGTTTTCGGCGCTGGTTATTTCCAGATTTCGCCCGGCATCGATGCCGATATTCTTGTCGGCCACGAGCGTACTGCCCTCGACAACCGAATCGCGGCCACTCTTGATCTGAATACTGCCGGCACTGATGTCGCTGCCGATATTCTGCGTGGACGACTGTTGGGCATGCTGGGATTTCTGGGTCGACGAAAGCTCGCCCGACAGCGAAAACCCTGTCTTGCCGGAGCTCTTCGACTGGCTGGAGGTTTGCGTCTCTTGAGCAGCACCAATCAGAACATCATTGGCCGCAGTCAGCTTCACCTCGTTTTCCGCACGCAGGGCAGCCGCTTGCAACGTAATGTCGTTATCCGATTTAAGCTCGATATCTTTTGCACTGAGTTCAGTGCTGTTCAGGCGTGTCTGCGTCACTTCACTGCTGCTGGACTTGCTTTTGGTCCAGCCTTTTTTCGATGACGCATTGGCTTGGCTGTAGGTGTCCTCAGCAGCGAGCAGGTTGATATCGCGACCTGCGGTAGCGAGCAGCGTTCCATCGCTGTTGAGCTTGGCGCCGGTCAGATTGATGTCCTGCCCCGCCGACACCACCAGCTTGGAACCCGCTTCGACGGTCGAGCTGACGGACAAGACCGTCTCGCTTTCACTCATCGTCGACTTTTTCTTGCCGAACGAGCCTTTTTTGGTTTTCGAGTAGTAGTCGTAATCGACATCTTCTGCCGTTGCGATATTCACGTCATCACCGGCGAACAAGTACGCCTCGTTGCTGGCGCTGATGCGGCTGGCTATCAGGTTCAAATCCTTGCCTGCACTGACAGCGATGTCACGACCGGAGTTGATCACGCTCGACTGCTGGGACACATTCAGGGATTCAACCTGGGTGCGCTTGCTACGCGACACGAATTCGCTTTCATTCGCAGCAGAGGTCACGAGGACATCATTGCCGGCGCTCAGGCTGAGATCCCGTTTGGCATCCAGGCGACTGGCCACGACTGCCACATCATGATCGGCACTGATCGAAAGATCCCGCCCTGACGTCACTTCAGCGCCATGCTGAGTAATGGTCTGATTGAGGAATTTGCTGCCACGCGAATCCGTGTAACGCTCCTGTACCGAAGTGATGCTCACATCACGCTCGGCATCAAGCGTCATGTCCCCACCGCTTTTCAACACACCGCCGGTATTGCTGATATCGCGCCCGGCGTTGATCTTCAGATCATTGGCCGCTTCGATCCGTGCAGCGTTGTTGAGCACGTCGCGATGCTGCAGCGTGCCGCCGTAGTTGGTGTCGTAGCTATACACATCACGCTGATTGATCACATCGCCACGGGTGGTGGTCAGGCTGACGTCCTTGCCGGAAATAATGCCGCCGGACTTATTGATGATGTCGTTACCGGCCTTGAGCCTCAGGCGATCCCCGGCTTCGATCAATCCGCTGTTGGTGAGGTTGTTTTCGGCCTCTGCCCACAAGTCGTTCGAGGCACGCAGCGTACCCGCGTTGTTCAGGTCGGTACCGGCGATCAGGGTCACGTCGCCGCCCTGAATCAATGCGCCGTTCGGCGCCAGTCGGTTATTCGCCTGGGCCAGATACAGCACCGGCACCAGCACTTTCTCACCGTTCACTTCGTGTTCTTCGAGCCAGACGATGTCGTGGGTCAGCGCCGCCACTTGCTGGGCCGTCAGCGTCACGCCCATCGACAGGTTGAGCTCGTTCTTGCTGGTGACGGCGTTGTTCATCAGGTACTTGAACATCGCTTCATCAGACGTCTGGCCGTCGATAAAGCGCTGGCCGGTCCGGGCCACCACGGCTTGCTGCACCAGGCGTTGTTCAAACAGGCCATCGCCCAGGCGCTTGGCGCTGTTGTCGGGGTCATAGCCAAGTTTGGCCAGCAAGTAATCGGAACTCATGAACTGCTTGAGATCGGTCAGCGCCGGATTGGTCTCGATCAGATATTTGTGCGGGTTAGAGCGCACGCTGGTATCGGGCAGGCCCTGAACACGCGGAACATTGAAGGAAGCGTTGCCACGATTGGGCAGCATTACACCCACCGGCCCGTCACCGGCGACAGCGCCGACATAGACCTGCACGGCCTTGTCGTTGAGATCGAGCGAAAGCCGGGCGGCCAACGCAAGGTCGCGATTTTTTAACGACACAGGGTCATTCTGGTCGAACTGGTAATCGCTGGCCTTTCTGACCGGCATACCGCCCGCATGGCCCGATGTGGCGGCGGTGACGGAGCCAATCGTCCAGGACTGGCCCGCCACCAGAGTCGGCTCACTGCCCCCCTTGCCACTGAGACGGAACAAACCGTTATCACCGGTTGGCAAGGTGAATCCCGGCAGTGCCAACGGATTGACTTGTTGTTGCGCAAGATCCGGAGGCAATTGCGGATTCAAGAAAACCACGGTGGGTTTCGCCGAGTTTTTCACCCCGGTGTCTGCCGTGCCTTTTACCGTGCCGTCGAAATGGGTGTACGGGTTGAGGTTGCCGTTGCTGATCGTGGTTTTAGCGTTGATCCACACGGCTTGCCCGGCCTGGACGATAGAGGAAACACTACCGCCGCCGTTGGTGAAGATCCTGCTGTCGTCTTTGAGCTGGCCGGCTAATATCGCGCCGGGAACGGCAACTTCCGGCCCGACGCCAAAGTTACTGTTTACGGTCGTGGTTTTTTGTTTCCCCAGATCGATCAGTTCATCGCGAGAACCGCCCTTGTCAGGCTCGTGCACCGTTTTCATGTATCGGTAAACGTACTGCGAGTTTCTTCGCGCATAGTCGTTCACCTGACCGCTGAAATTGCCAACGAGCTGGTCGGGGATGTAGGAGAGCTTATAGGTTCGTGAACGAGTAAAGCTGCCTGACTGCAATCCACGATTGTCGAATGAATCAACATCCAGCGTGATGTTTTTCCCGGAAGAGATCGAAGAAGCAATATTGGAGAACGCTCCAACGTTGGCGTTTATGTTTCCCGATACCGATACCGATGCCTGAGGCCCACTGATGGAAGATTGCGAGTCATAGCGTTCATTTACGTAAAAAGTATTGGTTCCCCAGTCCAGGGTGATATCCCCGGAGATAAACTTCTCTTCGCCAATCACCCCTTCAGTCTTGTTATTGAAGCTATTGGCCGACAGCGAGAAGTCACCATCGACATTGATCGAGGCTGCAAGGTTGTTGACGCTGTTCGCGCGTCCGCCGTATTGCCCGCCAATCGTCAGGTTACCAATGCTGTAGACGTCACCGGTCTGGTTGGTGAACTCATTCACCAGCAGGTTCATGTTGCCGCCGCTGAAGATCAGACCGCGATTATTGGTGAGGCTGGCCGTTGTGATCGTCAGATCCTGCGCAGCGCCCAACGTACCGGTATTGCTGACGCCGCCGGCATTGATCGTCATCGCATAGCTGGATGTCAGACGTCCGCCGGCGTTGTTCAGCAGGCCGCCGACGTTAACGGTGGTCAAGCCACTACCGCCGATACTCGCAGCGCTGGTCAAGCCCAGTTGCGCCGCTGTGAAGGTCATATCCCCCAGGCTGCTGACCCGACCATTGCCGCCGTAAGCACCACCGATCTGGAAATCCATGCTGCCATCACTGGCGATCAACCCGTCGTTGCTCCAGTTACCGCCGCGCGCCACCAACTGGTTCGAAGCGAGCAACTGACCGCTCGAGGTCTGCACGAAATTGCCGACATTGACCGTCAAGCGCCCGGCCTGGATCACGCTGCTGTTGGTCCAACTGTCGGCGTTGAGGGTCAAGCCGCCACGAGTCACCAGCGATCCGCCGGCGTTCATCACGTTAGCCGTGGAGATACCGAACTCGCCCAACCCGACATGTGTCACCGAACCGCCGGCATTGAGGAAGCTTGGTGCGGCCAGGGTGAAATCGGTGTTGGCGGTTTCCACCAGGCCGTTGCGGTTGTCGAACAGGCTGCCGATCTGGAAGTCGGTCTTGCCGCTGGTGCCCAGGGCGCGCAGTTTGCCGCTCTGGTTGTCGAGGTTGGTGGCACGCACAGCCAAGGTGCTGGCGCTTTCGATCAGGCCACCACGGTTGCTCAACCCAGTGCCCGCACCGAGATCGATGACCCCGCCGCTGACCTGCCCGCCATTGTTGTTCATCGAGCCGGTGCTGACCTTTACCAAGCCTTTGGCATAGATCCCGCCACCGCTGTTGTCGAGCGCATTGGCGCCAGCGTCGAGCAGGATGTCCCCGGTATTGGCGGCGATACGGCCGCCATCGCTATAGATGCCGCCCAGTGCACGCAGGTCGAGGCGGCTGCCTTCGATCTTGCCGCCCTGGCCGTTGCGCAACACGCCGGTCAGACGGGTTTGCAGCAGGCCCTTGAGACTGGACAGCATCCCGCCCCGGTTGTCGAGACTGGCAGCGGTGATGTTCAGATCGCCGGTCTGAGCGATGAGTTTACCGCCCTGGTTGTCGATGGCCCCGGTACCGGTGTTCACGGTCATCGCAGTGAAACTCTGCACCGCGCCTTTGCCATTGTTCAGCGCGGCGGCGGTCAGGTTGACGGCGGCATCGCGGCTGGAGATCAGGCCGTCGGCGTTGTTGTACAGGGTGCCGTCGGCCTTGAGGTCGAGTTGGCCGTTGGCCGAAATCGTGCCGCCCGCGCTGTTGTTCAGATCACCGTGGGTCAGCAGGTCGAGCAGGCTCTGGCTGATCAACTGGCCGCCGCGGTTGTCGACGCTCGCTGAGCGCTTGATCACCAGCGGCCCGCTGCTGCCAAGCGCGCCGTTGACGTTGGTCAGGGCGCCGAGCAGGTCAAGGGTGACTCTGTCGTCACCGACCAGACTACCGCTGGTATTGTTCAATTGGCCGCCGGTGAAGGTGAGGGCTTTTTTCGCGCTGACGTTGCCGGAAGTGTTGTTCAGGCTGGACGAGCGGAGATCAAGGGTGCCGTCACTTTTGATCAATCCGCCCGAGGTGTTGCTGATCGTGCCGCCGGCCACGGTCAGGATCTGCTTGCCGCCACTGCTGACGGTGCCGCCGCTGTTATCCAGATTTGATGCCTTGATGCTCACATCGCCGGCACCACCCACGCCCCCCTTGCTGTGGTTGAGCAAGGCGCCACTGAGGTCGATGCTCACGTCTGCGAACCGGCTGGAAATCGCGCCTTCCTGGCTGTTGTCGACAGCGCCGCCGCTGACGCTCACGCCCTTCCAGCCAGACACCAGACCGGCCTGATTCTTCAGTTCAGCCGCCGTCACGGTCAGTTGATCGTTGCTGATCAGGTTGCCGCCACGGTTATCCAGACTGTTGCCGGCGAGGCTGAAGCTGTTGACGCTGGAGATCTCGCCCTGCTGGTTGTTCAGGTCACGCAAGGTGGCGATGCTCAGCACGCCTTTGCTGTTGATCACGCCGCTCTCGTTATTGAGATCACGCAGATGGGCAAAACTCAACAGCCCTTTGCTGCTGATCAGACCGTCCTGGTTGTTCAGATCCTGCGCGGTGGCGCCCAGATCAATCGCGAGGCCCGAGACGCCGACAAGCGTGCCGCCCTGATTATTCAGACCGGTGCTGTTGAGGTTCAGCTGCTGCGCGGCGCGAATGCTGCCCTTGCCCTGGTTGTTCAGCAAGCCATCGACAGTGACGTCGATATTGCTGTCGCTGAGCAGTTCCCCTTCGCCGCTGTTATCCAGACTCGCCGCCCGAATCTGTAAGGCTGCCGCCGCGATCTTGCCTTTGACCGACGTCAGCGCGTTGTCGATTTTCAGCGTCAGTTTCTGGTTGCTCAGCAGTTGTCCAGTGCTGTTGTCCAACGAATGAGCAACCAGCTCAAAGGCCTGATCGCTGGAGATCTCGCCGCCCCGATTGTTCAGATCGGCGAGATTTTTCAGCTGTAACCGGTTCGGTGCGTTGATGACGCCGCCCTGATTATTCAGCGAACCACCGTTCAGATCGACACTCACGTCTGCGCCGCTGAACAACTTGCCACCCTGTTGATCAAGTCCTCGGAAATTGGCGATCAGCGTCTTGCCAGCACCCAGACTGCCACCGGTGTTGGTGACCTGACCGGCAGTGATTTCCACCTGGTCGTCAGCGTAGATGCTTGCCTGGCTGTTGTTGAGGGCGCCGGTATTGATTTCCAGTTTTGCCTTGCTGCTGATCACACCGTTTTGCTGATTATCGAATGCGCTGCTGTTGAGGATCAGATTGCTGTCAGTCAGCAGTTTTCCGCCCTGGTTGCTAACAGCGTCACGGGTGTCGACGGTGAGCGCCTTGGCGCTGGAGACGGTGCCGGCATTGTTGTCGAGACTTTGCGCAGCGATCGCCAGAGTACCTTCACTGACGACACTACCTTGCTCGTTGTTCAGATCCGCAGAGAGGCTGATCGCGAGATCTTTCTGGCTGGTGACACGTCCGCTGTTTTCCAGCGTCTTGCCGGTCAGCGTCAGGCCTGTATCGCCAGACAGCAGGCCTTTGTTGCGGTTGATGACTTCGTTGACGGTCAGCGCCAGATTGCCCCCCGCGAGCATGTAGCCACTGTCGCTGTTATCGAGCCACGCGCCGATCAGACTCACTTCGGCCTTGCTCGACAGTTCACCGCTACGGTTGTCGATACGGTCGATGGTGAGTTTCAGCGCTTTTGTCGCGCCTACCAGCCCCTCCTGACGGTTATCCAGTTTTGCAGCGACTACGGTCATGCCGTTGTCGGCGATGACCACACCACCCTGGTTGTCGAACAGGTCAGTCACCGCGAGGTCGACATCGCCCCGGCTCAGAATTTCACCCTTCGTGTTGTCCAGACTGGCGCTGCGCGACTCGAGGCCGGCGGAGGCGATGAGGCCTTTGACGTTGCTCAGGGCACGATCGATGAGCAAGGTGATTTTTTCATTGCTGAGCAGTTTGCCGCCATCGTTGTTCAGGCTTTGGGCGGTCAGGTTCCAGGCTTTGGCAGCGGAGATTTCTCCCCCGCTGTTATTCACGTCCTTGAGGTTTTTGAGCAGCAGCTGACCCGGCGTATGAAGATAGCCGCGCTGGTTGTCGAGCAGGCCGTTGTTCATGTCCAGGGTCAGGTCGGCGTTGCTGAACAACTCGCCGCCGTCCTGCTCCAGCGAAGTGAGCGAAGCTTGCAGCTTGTTCTGGCTGCCGATGGTGCCGCCGGAGTTGTCCAGGTGCGCAGCCGTGAGTAACAGCGTGCCGTCGGTGGCGAGACTGCCGCCCTGACGGTTTTTGAATTCCCCGGTGGTCAGGGTCGAATCGGCCTTGGCGCTGATGATCCCGTTGTCGCTGTTATCGAGGCTGGCGCTATTAAAGATCAGGCCCTTTTGCGAGGCGATGAGACCGCCCTGGTTCGCCACCGCACCGACGCTGGTCAACGCCATCGCTTCGAGGCTCGACAGTTTGCCCAAACGGTTATCGAGGCTGCCGGCCGTGAGGGACATCTGCCCCTCGCTGCTGATCAGGCCGCCCTGGTTGTCCATAATGTCGTCGAAGGTCAGCACCAGCGTGTTCTGGCTGACGATGCGCCCGCCAACGTTGCTCAGGCCGATACCGCTGAGGGTGCTCGCGCCTTTGCTGAAAATCAGGCCGTTGGTGGCGTTGATGATCTGCGCGACTTTCAGGCCCAACGTGGTGTCGGACAGCACTTTGCCGCCCTCGCTGTTGTCCAGGCGTGTGCCGTTGATGTGCAGGTCTTGCTGGCTGGAGAGCGAGCCGCTGCGGTTGTCGATCTGCTCGACGTTGACGGTCAGGGTCTTGAGCGAGCCGACGAGACTGTCCTGGCGATTGCTCAGCGTCTTGCCGGTCAGCAGCAGATTGCCTTCGGCAACCAGTTCGCCACCCTGCTGGTTGAGGTTCTCGATATTGGCGTCGATATCGCCCTTGCCGGAAATGCGCCCGGCATCGTTGGTCACCGTTTTGGCCTTGAGGCTCAACAACCCGCTCGACGTGAGCAGGCCGCCATTGCTGTTATCCAGCGTGTTGCCTTCGAAGGTCAGCGCGGCTTTACTTTCGAGGCGCCCCTTGTCGCGGTTGTCCAGTTCACTGATCAGCAGTGTCGTTGCCTGATCGGCGCGAATTGTCCCGCCACGATTGTCGGTCTGGGTACTGCTGATGGTCAGGGTATTGAGGCTGGAAATCTTGCCCGCGCGGTTGTCCAGGCGCGTGGCCTGCACGTCCATCGCGCCGTTGGCCTGTATCAAGCCCTTGTTCCGGTTGTTCAATTGATCGCTGATGCGGGTGCTCAGCGTGCCTTCACTGGTCAACTGACCCTGTTGGCTGTTGTCGAGTTGTTGCGTTTTTACCGTCAGAGTCTGTTTTGCACCGATCCTGCCGCCACGGTTGTTGATTGCGCCGAGTGCACTGATGTCCAGCAAACGCCCGGCCATCATCAGACCCGCAACGTTATCCAGCGAGGTGACGGTCAGTACGGTGTCGGTCTGGCTGGTGAGTTCGCCGTCAGCGTTGATGAGCTGGCCGATATTGGCGGTGAGGCTGGCGCTGCTGTTGATCACGCCTTTGTTGTTCAGTACCTGACGGGCATTGAGGCTCAATGCGCCATTGCCCTGCACCTTGCCGGCGTTACGGTTATCCAGCGTTCCCGCCGTGATCGCAGTAGTTTGCCCGCTGAGTGTGCCGCCCTGGTTGTTCAGCGTCTGTGCGGTGTTGACCGTCAGGTTGCGGCTGGCGGTGAGACTTTTGCCGCTGTTGTCGAGGTTCTGCGCAGTCAGGTTCAGATCACCGCTGGCGTTGCGGCTGCCGTCGGCATTAACGCCCGACTCGATGGCGCCGGCGTTGGTCAACTGGCCACCGGCACTGAGGTTGATGCTGTCGCGAGCGGCAAGGGTCTGCCGGTTGGTCACGCTGCCCTGGGTCTGCACACCCAGTGCGGTGCCGGCGTAGACCGGCCCGCGTGCGTCGAGGCTGGCGGCTTTGACGTTGACTGCACCGGTTGCCGAGGTGTCGGCCAGACTCAATTGACCGTTGGCGTCGAGCTGGATATCACCGCCGCTGGCGATCAGTTTTCCGTCGAGTTTCACCCCGACCCCGGCTTCTGTGCCGACCAGTTTGATCGCCCCGGCGTACATGCCGCCCAGCGCCGATGAGTCGATGGCCAGTTGCGGTTTGCCGCTGCCATCATCGGCACGCGCCGTGGCATTCAAGGTCTGTGCGTTGACGTCGTTGCGCCCGGCCACAATCGTCAGGTTCTGTGTCTGGATCTCGGCGTTGATCTTTGCGCTGCGGGTGATGATTTCAAAGCGATCGACGTTGGTCGCATTAAGACCTGAACCTTCGATGGCCACAGAACCCTGATCAACCTGAAAGCGATCCAGACGACCGTTGTCGAGTACCGGTTTGCCGGTGGTCAGCGTCACGCGCGGCGAGTTGATGAACCCGCAACCGTTACAGGTAATGCCATACGGGTTGGCGACGATGACCCGCGCCGATTGCCCCGCCACTTCTGTGTAACCACGCAACTGACTCGGATTGCCGCTGATGACTTCGTTGAGAATCGCCTGCGCCGAACCGCTGTTCTTCAGGTTCGGGTTGCCGATGACATGGCCGCCCAGTTGCGTGGCAGACGTCTGGCTCGAGCCGTTGTTGAGGATGACGCCCTGCGCCCCGACGTTGTAATCGTGGAACTGGTTGTGCGACAGCCCGCTGCCATTGGGCGTGGCAATGTTGATGATCGGCACACCGTTGCCGGCGTGATCCAGCGAAGTGTTCGGATTGGCCACCACAATGCCGTCGGCCTGTGCCCACATCGGTTGCCAGAACATGACGTTCGCCAAAAGAAATGCCAGCCCGCGCTTGGGCATGCCCAGGAACGACTTACGGGTTTTCACGGCAGCAGGAGACTGGCGAGCGAGAAAGGCGTATTGGCGAACGTCCATGTTTAATTCTCATTGCAACGGCAAGGGATCGGGAAAAACGACAGGCAAAGCAATCCCTGTCCGGCAGGAAACAGCCATGCCGGAAGAGTGGAAGAAAAACGATGGGGATAAATGCGCGCGTTGGTCAGAACGTCCAAAACGATGCTAAACGTTCGCAAGATGGCCTGCGAAAAGTCTGTTCGATCCCTCGAAACCGCACGCTGATATCAACGTGATGGCGCGATGGTAGATTGCCATCATTCTGGCGTCAATAAGCCGTGACGCAGCATTTTCGACAACCGCTCTAGAACGAAGCTTTGCGCGACGATGATGATTTTTTGGCGTAAATGGCGACTCGTTAGTCAGACGATTTGAGGCTGTTTTCGCAGCAAACCTCTGAACTTTTCACCGGGCACAGCCCTCAACCGGTTAACCCGCCTTAACCGGAACTGAGGCCTGCCCCCATGAAAACTCTGCTCAAGCTCACCCTCGCCGCCACGCTCGCCTGCGCTCTGCCCGTCTGGGCCTGTACGCCGGAAGAAGCCACCGCCAAACGCGAGCAACTGGCCAAGGAAGTCGCGAAGCTCACTGAGCAAAACCCGACCAAGGCCAAGGAGATCAACGCCGAGTTGCAGAAAATGGATCTGGGCACTGCCTCCGCCGATCTGCCGGACAAATGCCAGTTGATCGATCAGCGCTTGAAGGAACTGGGTTCGGCGGAGAAAAAAACCGAGGGATAACACCCGCTCAGACAACGGCAGGCTTCGGCATCGATCAGGCTAAATCGATACCAAAGCCTGCTTCCTTTTGTCCGGAAATTTGCGTTAGTGCATTTTGTTATTTGCATAAATGCATATTCAGACCTAGGGTTACCCCGAGCCTGATCGGAACCGGCCATCGGAGATGGCAACCCTTGAACACCGATCGCTCGGCAATACCGTTATCCCGCAAACGCGGAACGTTTGTTTTCATTCATGGAGGATTGAAAAATGTTAACCACTGAAACAACGGCATTCACTGGCAACACCCTGCCCGGGTGCCTGATCGGCCATCTGCTCGACCCGCAACTGGTCGAGGTCGAAGCGGCCCCACAGGCCAGGGCCCTGGCTGCCTCGAGTCTCAACTTTACGATGCAGCAGCAGACCCAGACCAACTGGTGCTGGGCGGCGGTTTCCGCTTCGGTCGGCAATTACTACGGCACCGGGTCCTGGACGCAGTGCGGCGTGGCCAGCACCCAACTGGACCGCAATTGCTGCAGCCAGCCGGGGCCGTGCAACGTCTACGGCTATCTGGATTCGGCCCTGCAAACCACCCGCAGCTACAACGGGATGAATCAGGGTTCATTGCAGATGTCGGCCATCCAGAACCAGATCAACATGGGCCGCCCGATCGGCCTGCGCTGTGCCTGGTACGGTGGCGGTGCGCACTTTCTGGCGATCTACGGCACCAACGGCAATTACGTGCTGGTCGCGGATTCGATCTACGGCTATTCGACCCGCGCACTGAACGCGTTCCCCGGCTCCTACAACGGTGGCGGCAACTGGACTCACACTTACTTCACGGCGAAAAACTAGGAGGGCGACATCATGCAACTGACTTATCCAAAGGCGCCTTCCAACGGCGTACAGACCTTGCGTCCGGCCCTGCAGGCCGCGTTGCAGACCCAGGGCTTCGGCGTCAATCGCCAGTTCGCCAGTGCGGCGCCTGCGAAAATCAGCCTGAGCGAGGCCTATCGCGGCTACTCGCTCAGCCTGGACGATCTGAGCGATGGCAAAGGCCTGAAAGACGCCCGGCTCGGTGACTGGCATTACCTGGTGTTTGCCGACGGTGTGTCGATTGCCGATGCGCAATTGGCCGAAGTCCGCGGTCACGTCGAGTTTGCCTCGTTGAACCACGGCAATCTGGCGAGCGCCACGGTCGATGCGCTGAAACTGGCCGAGCAATCGCCGCAGCTGAAGGGCAAAACCGTTGAACTGCGGATGTTGTTTGTTTCTGCGCTGCACCTTGTGGCGATCTGGCTGCACGCGGCGGGTGAAGATGTGCTGATCCCGATCGAGCCGACGCCCAAGGAGTCGGCGCTGCCCGGGCTGTACAGCGAGGCAGCCCTGCTCGCGCAGCTCAAACCGATAGCCGATCAGGCCAAGCGGCGCTTTGATGCCGACACCACTGGCCTGCTGGGCAGTTGATAAACCCTGGCGATAAAAAAACCCGGACCATGTCCGGGTTTTTCTTTGCCTGCCTGAAACGACTTACTCAGCCGCTGGCTCTGCCGGCTTGCGGCGCTTGAGCGGAGCCATGCCATCGCTGCTCACCAGAGAGTCTGGTTTCGGACGGTTGGCGCTCTTGCGCTTGGTCGGGGTCTTGGCGGCGGTTTTCTTCTTGTCGCCCTTGGCGTCGGTCTTTTTCTTCTTCACGCCGACGGCCTTGCCCGAGGCCTTGACCTTTTTCGGTCCGCCATAGGTGCCTTTGACTTCCTTGATGGTGCGCCGCTCGAAGCTCTGCTTCAGATAACGCTCGATGCTCGACATCAGGTTCCAGTCGCCGTGGCAGATCAGCGAGATCGCCAGACCGTCGTTGCCGGCACGGCCGGTACGACCGATGCGGTGCACGTATTCGTCGCCGCTGCGTGGCATGTCGAAGTTGATCACCAGATCCAGGCCATCAACGTCCAGACCACGGGCCGCCACGTCGGTGGCCACCAGGATCTTCACGCCGCCCTGCTTCAGACGGTCGATCGCCAGCTTGCGATCCTTCTGGTCTTTTTCGCCGTGCAGCACGAACGCTTTGTATTCCTGGGCGACGAGGCGACCGTAGATGCGGTCGGCCATGGCCCGGGTGTTGGTGAAGACGATGGCCTTCTGGTAGGTCTCGTTGGCCAGCAGCCAGTTCACAATCTGTTCTTTGTGCTGGTTGTGGTCGGCGGTGATGATCTGCTGACGGGTGGTGTCGTTCAGCTGGCTGACCGCGTTGAGCTGCAGGTGCTCAGGGTTGTTCAGCACCTTGGCGATCATCTCGCGCAGGCCGGAACCGCCGGTCGTGGCGGAGAACAGCATGGTCTGCTGACGGTTCGGGCATTCGTCGACCAGACGCTGCACGTCTTCGGCAAAACCCATGTCGAGCATGCGGTCGGCTTCGTCGAGCACCAGCACTTCGACTTCTTTGAGGTCGAGGTTGCCAGCGTTCAGTTGCTCGATCATCCGGCCCGGGGTGCCGATCAGGATGTCCGGCACCTTGCGCAGCATGGCAGCCTGGACCTTGAAGTCTTCACCGCCGGTGATCAGGCCGGACTTGATGAAAGTGAACTGCGAAAAGCGCTCGACTTCCTTCAGGGTCTGCTGGGCCAGCTCGCGGGTCGGCAGCAGGATCAGGGTCTTGATGCTGACGCGGATCTTGGCCGGGCCGATCAGGCGGTTGAGGATCGGCAGGACGAAAGCGGCGGTCTTGCCGCTACCGGTTTGCGCCGTCACCCGCAGGTCACGCCCCTGAAGCGCCAGCGGAATGGCCGCGGCTTGCACAGGCGTTGGCTCGACAAATTTCAGCTCGGCCACGGCTTTGAGCAGGCGTTCGTGCAGGGCGAATTGGGAAAACACGGGTGCTACCTCGAAGATATGCAAAAAATCAGCTGCATAGGTTACCGGTTTCGAGCGCTCAGGCCGAGTTTCTTTATGAAATACGCCGTAATCAGTGGCTTTTTTGTTGCTCGATTTGTCTCCAACGGTAATACACAGCGTCTTAAATGCTCTAATCGCCCGTCGCGTCTTACAGAAGAATCGTCTCTCTCATGGATTTCAAACAGCTCTGGCTCAACGCCCAAGACCTCTGGGGTACCCTCGAACAGCACCCGCTCCTGCACGCCGGCCTGGCTTTGCTCCTGCTGCTGGTGATCGCGCTGGTCCTCGGACGAGTGGCGCGCTACCTGATCCTGCATGCCAGTCGCATGCTCGGTCGCCAGCCCGCGCTGCACTGGATCAATGACTTTCGGCATAACAAGGTGTTTCAGCGCCTGGCGCAGATGACGCCGTCGCTGGTGATCCAGTTCGGCCTGCATCTGGTGCCGGAACTGAGCAAGACCGCCATGGTGTTCCTCGGCAACGTCGCGCTGGCGTTCACCATTCTTTTCCTGCTGCTGTCGGTCAGCGCCCTGCTCAATGCACTGCTGGACATCTACGCCCGCACCGAACACGCCCGCACCCGCTCGATCAAGGGTTATGTGCAACTGGCAAAAATGGTTCTGTACGTGTTCGGCGCGATCATCATCGTCGCCACCCTGATCGACCGTTCGCCGCTGTTGCTGCTGTCGGGTCTGGGTGCGATGTCGGCGGTGATCCTGTTGGTCTATAAGGACACCCTGCTGTCGTTCGTCGCCAGCGTACAGCTGACCAGCAACGACATGCTGCGGGTCGGCGACTGGATCGAAATGCCGCAGGTCGGCGCCGATGGCGACGTGGTCGACATCACCCTGCACACGGTCAAGGTGCAGAACTTCGACAAGACCATCGTCTCGATCCCGACCTGGCGTCTGATGTCCGAATCCTTCAGAAACTCCCGCGGACGCCCTCAGAAAACATACTATTCCCAGCAAGCCCCCTATCCCCATTGGGTGCTTTGCTAGTACGCATACTAGATTCCGGCTGTACTACTTCAGAACTGAACCGTCTATCTCTCCCCCCTCCACGTATCAACTCCCCCTACTCCGCAAGCCCCGCAAGCGATACAAAGTTGAGCGCGCGTCACTGATTCTCCACCCCCTACCAATCCGACATCACCACAACCACCGCACAGCAGCGCAGCCTTAGCTTGGGGCCCTGGGCCTGGTGGACGCCGTGTACCTCCAAAACGAGCATCTGCACTGCTATGAACTGAAAAGGCGAGTGACGTTGGAAAACGGGTGGCGTTATGACATCGCATGATTGTAGGATCTCTGTTCTTGGCACACCCAGTGAAACCACTACTCAAGGATAGAAAAATGCTGGAACGGAAAGCTTTGCTTGATGAGATCGCTACTCACTTTGCTGTACTTAAATTCTTTATTGAGACGAACACCGCCTCTGGATTTGTTGACACAAATATAGTAAGTGAAGATTTTGTCGCTAGCATATTGAATGTTTCGCACAAGTGGAACCTAGCCAATACCAACCAAACGACCACGAACGCCAAGTCCATTGATTTACTGGACGAATCCAATCGAATTGGGGTTCAAGTAAGCTCACGAGTCGACTCGAAGAAAATCAACTCAACGATCAACGGCTTGATCGAGAATGAGCATCGTACAAAAATAGGTGAACTGTTCTTTTTTTCACTGAAACAAAAGCAAACCAGATACAAAGTAGATGCCGAGTGCCCAGGCATTAAATTCACCACTAAAAACGTGCTGGATTTCAACCAAGTCATACGCAAAACAAAAGCTCTGTCAACCGGGGTTGATGACCTTAGGCAGATGCGTGACGTCGTGATAAAAAACTTCTCCGAAATCCCTAGGCGCATAATTGAAAAAGCGACGGCCATAAGCAACTGGCTATCACATTTCGACGACTCGATTGTTGACAAAAAACTGGAAGAGCTCCTAGGGCGATCCTTTCAAACAGGAGAGACGCTTAAAGCCCAAGTCATTCTCCTAATCGAAAAGAACGAACTAAACCAAGCCAAGGAATTGCTAGACAGCTTGGCCAACAGCAGCAGAAAGATGGCGGCACAGGATTTCATTGATATAGCCAACCTCTATACACTGCTGGGCTCCGACCAAGCAGATATTTATTATTCTCATGCTGCAAGCCTGGATCCCGAAAGCGTAAAAGAAGCCAACCTCTATGCGATAGGGCTTATGCTTAGAGGCAAACTACCGGAGGCTGAGAAGGTCTTTAAAGCGTGCCTCGAAAAAGAAGATATCACTCTCAAAGAACGAGAGGCAGTACTTGGGAACCTGGGATTCCTTTATAAAAACAACGGGCGCTTCTCTGAATCCATAGACGCGTTTGAAAAAGCATTGGTAATATCCGACAGCATTGATCACAAAATAGGTCGAATAAAGCACCTTAACGGTCTAGGCAGCTGCTATCTAAATCTAGAAAACCTGGAACTATCCGACCAGTACTTTAGTCAAGCCAAGTCATTGCTTGACGACACGCTGAAAACCTCAAAGGACGATAGCGAAAAGAAAGAACTGCGTTCGATCAAGTCAAATTTACTGACAAACATCGCCATTCGTTTGAAGCACATGGCTGAAATCTCAGGCGACGAAAGCTTGTTCCACCAGGCACTGGAGTTCCTTGACCAGGCCGTTGACTTGGCGGAGATGATGGGCGACTCAAGAAGCCTGTTACGGCACTACGGAAATATCGCCAACATCTACCAGGGACTCAAGAACCTGGAAAAATCGCGCGAGTACAACGTTAAAGCCTACGAACTATCAATCCAAGAAGAAGACAAAAGGTCGCAAGTAGCATCGCTTTTAAATATCGGCCTAGTTGACAAGGACGAAGGAGACCTACTCTCCGCAAAATCCAACTTCAAACTCGCCCTCAAACTGGAAAACAACGTATACCCAAAAATTCGAGCTAATCTACTGGCCAGCTCCGCGCTTGTCCATAAGGCGCTGGGAGAGCACTCAGATGCCCAAGAGCATTATGACCAGGCCGAAAAGCTTTACAAAGAACTGGGCCTGCAAGACTCCCTATATAGCTTAGAGGTAAGATTTTCACAGGTGGGTGCTGCAGGATCATAACTGCTGAATTTGATCCTTGATAGGTTTCCATAGCGAACGAGCCGCCTATTGAAAGCTTATGCTTAGCCTTAGGCTATATACGAGATGCATCCGAGCTCGCCCATGCTGCATTGAAAACGGGCTCGGATGCTCCCTTACAACCCCTAAACTCCGCTTCCTCAGCTGCTTTTGCCTGACCTGACCTCAAGACCTTTAACAGCCTCTAGAGCCCATTTGAGGTTTTATGAGGCCGGCCTTCATCCAAGCATCCGGCGCTGCTGGCAACCAAGCATCGATTCAGATGCCCTCACAGACAGCACTTTTTGTACTTGAGTCCACTTCCGCAGGGGCACGCATCGTTACGCCCATGCTTTTTGGGGGCAAACAATCTCTCCATGGCCTTCAGGCCCTGTCTAACAGATGAAGATGGTTTCATTTCCCTTGTTAGGTCATCCAGCGGGGTAGACTTCTCCCATGGGAAATTGAGCGTTATGCCAAACTGAATTTCGCCATTAACCCCCACCGAAACCCCGTACCATTCCGGCGTCTGATGGGTGTACTTGCGTTTGGCACAGTGCACCTCAAGCGTCCTGATGGCTTCCTGGCTAGGAGCGGGGTTACAGTGAAAGCAAATCCCCGCCCCATGCTCAGTCATACCAATCGTAAAATCATGGCGCTTGCCATCGATTTTCGTCATGTTGGTCAAGCGTTCAATGGCCTGATGAACCGCATCACACGTTTCTCCGCTCATAGAAAGCAGAGTGAAACCCAGTTCAAGAATTGCTGGGTTAGGTCGGCGCTCAATTTGCTCAATCAAGCGCTCGTAGTACGTCCCGTTCATCCTAGTGAGAATACCTTCAGGGACTCGCTGGCCCGGGAGCCCTTCCCGCCGGACAACCATGGCGGTATCTAAATCTGCTGCGATCGAGTCCTCCAGCATCACCATATTGAACTGATCGTCGAGCCAGAGATTGCACCGCAGATGATAGGCCAGGGTTGTGAGCTCGTGCCCTGCCATCAGCTTTGATGATGACTCTGAGCGCATTCGGACATAGCTTAGAAAACGCAGGGGCGTATCAAGCATCTCCGCAAGGACATCCAGCAGGAATACGTCCATCACCAAAGGTGGACGAACGACCTTATCGGCTGAGTATTTGAGGTATTGGCTGGCTTGGAATGCTAAAGCCGGGTAGTGATCGGACACGACGCAGAACGGATAGATCTCTTTGACTTGCTTCGGAAGCACGACCGCTTGGCCTTGATCGTCTTCGAGGCGGCAGCTTCCAGATCTAATAGCTGTCGCGCATTCAGCCCCTTGGTCATAGGCCTTCTGAATGGCGGCAGCAAAATCAGCCTTGATGTGTCCATCACTACCTTTGCGGGCCGCTAAGGTCAGTTTTTTGGCTTTCGCCTGAACGATGATGATCCGATCACCGAAGATGACCAACACGTCCGCTTCAGCGACGATCCGCTTCCCCTCGAACAAGTTGACGTTGGTGTGGACGTTCGACCTTCCGAAGACCGATGCCAAGCGGCGCAGAGAAAACCGTTCAGTAAATGCACCACGATTGTCGGAGGCCTGTTGCTTGTAATCCTTATCCTGATTCATCCAGAAGAAAGGCGACTCGTACAGGGCTTCGTAAATCATGTGATGAGAAAACAGAAGTACTGAGTCCCGACCTGTTGGCAGCAGAGGCGTAGCTGCTACCTGGTTGAAGTCCCCAACCTCCCTGAACAGGCCATTATCACCACTAAACGTCAGCGCTTTGAAAACTGCCTCAACGACATCCAGTTCCTGGCCCGAACAATGGGCTACTTCATGCGCCCTGAACTCGAAAAGCTCCAGCACCGAGCCTGTCGGCATCTGGCCTAGCTGGGGTTCACCAGTCAGTCGCGCTCCGTTGTTAGCTCGCTCGTTCATCAACGAACACATCGCGTTCGCCACTCGTAAAGCTTGGGCGCTGCTGAACCCCATGACCCGCTCTAACCAGGCATCATCCGGAGCGTGTTTCTCTGCAAAAAAATCTCGATACTGGAAGCTGTAGGCTGATTCGGTGGCATAGAAAATGGGCTCCTTCATCATCGGCCCTTGCCAAAAATCCTCCACGACTTCGCCCTTCTGGGCTTGTGGGGCCAGCTCGCCGATCACCTGACCGTTCAGAGCACTGTGAAGCTCACCCAATAGCTGATCAGTGCGGGAGGCATAGCCTCTAAGTGTGGCGTCATCGACCTCAGACAGATCGAGAGGCTGACGCATCATCAGACCCAACACCGTGCTTATTTCATTGCGGTTGAGTCTTTTACGGTCAAATATATGATCAAGGTCAGAGGGCTTGTGCTCGCCTTGAAACGACACAAAGTTGTCGCGATGACAAATCCCGGCTATAGCGTGAGCGTAGCCTGGTCGAGCCGTCAGATTTATCAGTTCCTTGAAAACTTCGGCTTCACTTCGGTGCGTGGGATTCATTCCTGCTGCTCCAAGGTTCGTGATTCCTATGGGAGGGTGGACTTCCCGTCTCCCCCCCCCCACCATCGGTGATGTTGCTTGGCGACCTTACTCGTTGGATTTTGGCACTTATCGCTTTTCGGGTATGGCAGCGCTCAAGCGACATTCTAGTCAGCCGAAATCTACACCTTGAACTCCCTGGCCATGGTGTTAACGACATAGGGGTGGGCTGTGGGTTGATTGTCGACGTCCAAATCGAAGCGAGCTGCCTCGTAGTCCGGCTCAAAAGCCACGGGATGCTTCGCTGAAATTCGCTCTGACTGGAATGTACGAGCCTGCCCCGGGAATTCGTAAACCACTTTGAGAAGACGCCGCTCGTGCGTCGGCAGGTTCCAGTAGTCATTGGTACTGGCAACGGTGCCCACATAGAGGAAGCGCAAGCCATAGTCACGCAGATGGCGCTTGCCCTTTGGGAGCGGAGGGAAGTCCATAAGCGTCAGCAGGACAGGCAGCACATCCTGAACACCCATGTCCCGGTAACGCCAGATCCCGTGGCGATCAGCGTATTTGAGGACGGAGACGAAATCGAAGACCGAGGCGTAACCGATGATCCGGTCGAATTCTCGCCAGTGATACCGCCAGGTCGCAAAGAAGCCCTCTCGAAGCCTCTGGGCGTCAGCGGCATTGCCCTGTCCAGGATTGAGTGCGCGGTAGGCTTGAGCGTTGAAGGCTTTGACCGGACAGGGAGCGCTGTCCTCGAAGTGGACGAAATTTGGAGTGCGCAGCTTGCTGTGCTCAGCTCGCAAGAACACGTCTTGTCGGCAGATATCGCAAAGGGCCGGAGGTCGTACTCGCTCCTTGCCATTGTTATCAACGGGCTTGCCATATGCGTCTTCATAGCCCTGGGCATCCAGGGTTTCGAGGGTGTCACGGTGTAGTGCTGTCCGCATGCCGATTCTCGACTGAATGAAGCGGTCATAGTGGCGACACTTCGACTACCAAGCAACGACCAGTTGGTCTCACAGCAGCGAGATAGAGCCATCCACCCTAGAGAGTCATCAAATAGCGGCATTACCTCTCGACACGCCCAGATTGTAGTAGTGGAGGCTCCCCGCATTCCCTGAGGCCAAACTCATAGAGTGGAGAAATCCGCTCTTCCATCACACATCTGTCAATTGCCGAATCAAGAGCTCGCATGTCAACAGCGCTGATCGCTCTCTGCTGATCTTGCGGCAAGTTTATATAGGTCATAACTACTACTTTCCTTATCTACTATCTTCATCCCCTTCCCTCGTCAACCTCAACCAGGCGGCGCTTGGGTCACCGCCAATGATGGGGATGGTCAAAGCTAGCAACCCAGACGACTCAGTGTCTCTGAGCACAAATCGTCGAATAGGCGCATCGATTGCAGTGTTTGCCTCGGCTCGCTTTACGCTCACCAGCACGCAATGCCCCGATCGCCTTAAACACACTGGTACTGCTCGCTCTTGCAGACGGAACTGCATCTTCAGAAAGCCCCGTGACGAGCGAATGAATGGAAATTCGGCTGCAACGCCTGCCTCCCAGGTTCTCCAGGATGGGTCGAACATTTCGCGCTACCGCACTCAGGCCTACCCCCGTGCGCAGCCAGATCACATCACCACTCGCCTCGCGAAGCATCCACGGCATGCTAATGACCTGGCCATTCACATTGGCAGTCGTCTCGGGAACGTAAGACGCGCTACCCGGCTGCCATCCAGCACCTCGATTGAAGGCGATCCAGGCGTGTTCTATCAGCATTTTGTCCTCCTCCCATGTCGGCAACGGCTTCTCGCCCCAGGCTTGCAGGAAGGCTTCATCGGTCTTCATTCCATCCCGGTAGACGTATTCGAGCCCTGCCAGCACTGCGCGACGGGCCCGAATTGAGACATCCAACTCCTGCTCGATCGGAAGGCCCAATTCGTGGGCATAGTGATATTGCAGGGAGCAGGTCATGAATCCATCAAGGGCGGCGTAGGTCATCGCCACGGGTGGTGTCATGGATACGCGCGAGACAGGCGCCGCTACTGGAACAGAGGCTCGCGCGACACTGGCAGCGATGACTGAAGGATCACACAAGGGATCGGGAATCGTCGCTGCGTCAGTGCCGCCGTAGACCTTCAACCGATCTTTCGCCCTGGACAGGCCAACGTACAACAGATTGTTCCGCTCGATTGCCTCACCTTGGAGCCGCAGGGCTTGCGTGCTGTGCAACGCTTCAGGGGGCAGCAGCAACGCCTGGCGCTCATCAAAACGTGGCGGCGCTTCTGCGCCAAACTTGCTCTTTTCCACGTTGGCCATGTGCACGACGTCGAACTCAAGCCCTTTGCTGCCATGGACGGTCATGAGCCTCACAGCGTCGATCGCAGCCGCCTCGGGTGGAAGCGCGCGCTCCGCCGAGCGTTGCCCGATGTAGCGCCGAAAATCTTCTCTGACCAAAAACTTCGATAACGTCGCCTGGCTACCTACGCCATCGCTGTTGCGAACCCCGTAGAGGAATTGCCACAACGCCAGGCGATTGATCTGCGCCGCAGCAGACTGGTCAGCCAGCGACTCCAACCCAAAGCCTTTTTCAAACAGGAGGTCACAGACAAACACCCAAGGGCGAGAGCTTCGCGTTGCACCTTCCAACAAATCACTCAACTCCTGGACAACCTGCTGCCCTTGCGCCGAGAGGCCTGCAGTGGGACGGCTCAGCCAACGACCACGCTGGTGGTTGAAACCGAGCTTAGACTGGTTCGTCAGCGTCTCGATGTCTGCCGCCGGCATCCTCAAGTTTGCACGCCCGAACAAGCCGAGGAGCGCTCCAGGCGAACGCTGCGTCAGCAGTTGCATCAGGCACATGAACTCTTTGACTTCAGCCCTCTGATTCAACTCACCCAGGTGCAACACAGGAATGCCAGCCGCCTCGATGTCTTGAGCAAGCTTGTCTACTTGGGCATTCGTTGAGCTGATGATGCCCTGACTGCCGTACCAGTGCCCTGCCGCTCGACACTGAGTAATCTCGCCGACGATGACACTGCTCTGAGCATCCCTTTGGGTGTGGAATAAAGCTGGCATGACCCCGCTCACGAAGCGAGAAGGTGATACAGGATCCAGGGGCACGAATGGCTGCAACACATGGTAGGTTCCAGCCCGCTCAACCAGACGAAGAATCTCTGGAGAGCTGCGCCGGTTGATGTCCAAGCTGTACCGTCTGATAGAGGCGGCCTGTCCTCTAGCAACGTACGCCTCGTCAAACTTGAGCAAACTTTGGATCGACGCACCACGCCAGTGATGAATAGCCTGACGAATATCACCGACCACCCACAGGTAACGTTGCGGCGATCCAATCTTTTTGACGAACTCGATCATCACATGATTGACGTCCTGGTACTCATCTACCAAGACGTGATCGTACTGTTCTAGGAAGGCAGCCAGGGACGCACGATCATCACGAGCCTGTACAGTGGGTCGAACCAGAAGGTCTGCATAGTCCACCCACCCTTCCCGCCGTAGTACCGCTTCGTAGGCCCTGTAGAGGGTCACTATGTCGTTCCGCTCTCGCTCGACATCGGGCTCAACCGCCGGCAATGCTCGAACGATCGCAGCGTATTCGTCCGGGGTGACCAATTCTTCTTTGAGACGATGGATGATCCTCAACACATCAGGCAACCAGTCATACGGGTTGCTCAACCTGAAGAAATATTCGAGCTGCAGGGTGGGCAGTTCTTCGACCATCATTCTGACTTGCTGCAGCGCGTCAGCAATCTTGATCTGAGGTGTCAGACCGAAGAGAAGGTGGTGCTTTCGCAGGAGCTCAAGCCCAAACGAATGGAAGGTGCCAGCCCATACCTGTGAAGCATTCGGAACATTGGCTGCGGTCAGTCGCTCGACAAGCTCCTGGGCGGCACGGTTGGTAAAGGTCATCACCAAAATTCTATTGGCGGGAACCCCACTGGCGATCAAATGGGCCACTCGGTGTACCAACGTCGTGGTCTTACCGGTTCCTGGGCCCGCAACCACATTGACGAACTTCTCCGGAGCCTCAGCCGCAAGACGCTGGGCATCGCTTGGGGGATGTGCGGGAGCCGGAGGAACTGGAGGGACATCTGGGAGCAGCAGCGCGTCAGCCAATTGCTGCCTTACGACTTCTAGCGGCAACAGAAAGTGCGTCGATATCAATCGAGAACGCCATCCTGTTGACCACAATGTCCTGGCCGCCGTCCTGGGGAGCAACAGCTCTCGCGCAAAGACGTTTGCTTGGAGCTCGTTGCGCTCCCATGCACCATACCCTTCCACGACCGCACTTCCGGCGCTGGTGCTGCTGGGATTGCTAGTAGCAGCGGTGGTATCAGCTTCATCGTCGGGGTCGGCGATGAAAGACACTGTAGAGGTACCCGGAGCAGGTTGAGGTGAGTCGAGATACCAATGGCCCAGTTCGTGAGCCAACAGATAAGCCTTCGCCTCCTGTCGAACGTCATCACGAATCAGGATCGTGCGCATCGACCGCTGCAGGAGCGCATCTGACCCGCCCAATGCATAGTCATCGGGTGACACCCACTCGATCGCAATGCCTAACGTCGCTTCAGCAACGTCAATCAGTTGCTGGCTGGTCGGATACTGTTCACCGCACGCAGCGATGAGTTTCGCCCGTGCATTGATAGCCTGAATTCGTGCACGGTCGAAAGGATTCATATCAGTCCCCTAAGCCCAACAGTTGCGCCTCTTCGTCATGAGGTAAGTGGAGCGCTTTCACCGCCTCCTCCCAAGAAACAGGCTCTGTTAACACTCTTGGTTGGCCGTTGGGCGCCTTAAAGGAAGGTGCCGCTAGCTGACGGAAATTCAGACTCACCGCTTCATTCATCGCTTCTGGCGAAACCTGGAAGTACTCGGCGACATCTCTCATCAAGACACCCGGTGCACGAACTATCCCAACCAGCACCTCGTTGACCAATCTTCGCTTGCCGGGAAGGCCCAGGTGATTGGCCAGCTCATTGGCTTTAGGGCCTACAAGGCCTGCAATCGCGGCTTGAGCACGTACCACTTCAGCTGGATCAGCGATTACTCGGGCAGCGGTAGTAGCGACTGCTTGGGCAGTGGTAGAGACTGCCTGGGCTTGTGGGCAATGAGAAAGCTCCTCAGCCAATAGCCCACCGACGATTTGAGAAGCAGACCGTCCGTATTCTTTCGCGGTCAACTTGAGCTCCAGACTGAGCTTGCGATCAAGTCGGGCCATCCATTGTTCGGACTGGCCATCATAGCTCGCCACCTTCTGCTCATAGCCGTCGAGCACCTTTCTCCCGCTACGCTCTTCGATCGCATCCTCAAAACGCTCGTAGCCACGCTCGACCATCTCTCGAACGAGCACAGAGAATTTCTTGCCCTGCTCCTCCGCAACGGCCTTAAGCACTTCATGCATAGCTACCGGCACATACACGCCTACCGTCTGCAATGTGCCCTTGGTGCTAGACACGGATGCAGATCGCGGCGCCTGCGATGCACGAGGCAAAGCGGGTTCGTAATGACTGCGCATAGACACCTCCTGTGGCGACGCTTGGGTTTGTAGACCTTCGGGAATCACGGGCCCGGGTTCGTCCTGCCCTGGCTCACCCTGCTGCTGTTGCTTCTGGTGCTGTTTCGGTTGTTTCGGGGCATCTTGAAGCGATGATGTTGTTGAGCGATCCATGGTCGGCGGAACCACCATGTTGGCGGTCAGGTCGGCCATGACCTGCTTGGCCAGAAGATCTGGGGTCGCCGCCTGCACCTCCAGGATCTGCCCCTCCGGCATCGTAACCGTACACCGACAAACGCCCCCTACCACCTGAAAATCCGCCGTCGCAGACACCCATCCCAGGTAATCCGACCACGCCCTAAGCGGAGCGTTGAGGGATGGGGACGGCAAATTGACATTACGTTTCATGGTAGACTCTGGGCATCTGGACGGAAGCAGTGGCGCACTAAAAGTGCGCCTGTATATCATCTTTATATCACTTGCGATGGCAGGGACACAATTGATCGACGCTCATTTTTCCAAGGCTATCCGAGGTTCAGTGAGCCAATGGATGCACGATAACTCGCTCGAATCCTGCCTCGCAGCGCTCGACAACCCAGTGGATCTTGGCGCCTACCTGCTACCCCAGGTCATCGCTGCTCTCACCGCTGTGGACGTCGATCTGTACGACGTCCAGCGCAGTGCTTGGACGAATCCGTTGATCCATCTGCGCGCTGTTTTTGACATTCACGATCTGCCAGATACGCCAACTGCGTTCATCCCCGTGCCTGACGTTGCCAGCACCGTCGCTGCCAGGGCCAGTGCAGTGGTCTGCCTCGCCGCGCTCAATTCGGACACCATTTCATATGGCTCCGAGAATGACGGCCAACTGTTCGTGAACTTGGTGGTGCTTCCGGGCGACGGTGACTTTGCTGACAAATCAAAGAGCAATATGCGCGGCCACACCGACGGTGTGTCGTTCCCGGTTCGCGGACAGCCGCATGAGTTTGACCAGCGCGTAGCACCCTCCCCTGACTTCGTTTGCCTGAGCGGTCTTCGTAATCCCAACAGCACTGCCACCACGGTCATGCCCCTCTCTGCAGTCCTGCAGAAGCTGACGGACGAGGAGATCGAAGAGCTGACGAAGCCTCAGTACATCCTCCGCCCCCAAAAAACTTTCAAGGTTGGGCTGCGCAAGCTCTTGGGCAAGGACAGTCCTCTGCTGGAGGTAATGGTGGACATCCAGCTGCTGTTCGAAACCCAGGATGGACACTGGATTCGCTACAGCCACAGTGCGGCAGATACCGATTTTGACTCTGAGCTTGCGAGCCAAGCGATCAAGAGTTTCGAGCAGGCCTGTCAGGAATGCTCCGCGTCGGTGGTCATCGCACCTGGCGATATCCTGCTCGTGAACAATCGCGTTGGACTGCATGGGCGCGGCGTAGTGGGTGGCGAGGCAGGTGGCGACTCACGGTGGCTGCTGCGAACCTACGGGCTGGATACGCGGGAGTTGCGGGCTGAACAGCGCTATCCCGACAGTACCTTCAAGCTCTACCCGTGATTTGGGCGGGATGCTGTGTTGCATCCCGCTCCATTTCCTGGCGCTGACCTTTTTTACTCAACAAGATCAGGTCATAGCGACCGACTGACCATACGAGTTTCGTTCGTCGTTGTACGCGGTGCAAAGCACGTGGATCACGCCTTCTGTATCTTCTACAGTCCAATCTGAATTTGGTCGCCACGTGGAGTCATAGAGACCCATCAAGGTATCCTCTTGCCATCCAAACTCGGAAAACACTACCGCACCGGTAGGAAACTTCACGTACTCATCCACAAACAGTCCATGCTCGGGCATATGGCCTTCCAGCCCTGGAGCACCCCCAAAGTCAGGCATCCTGAAAACTGGCCAGCCCATCTTGGCAAAACAAGCGTTCCAGAGTGCACCAGACACTACGGCATCACCTCCTCGCTCGAAGTACTGAGGAGCAACGCTATGGTTGCCACCAGGAATCATCAATCGATCACAGAGCATGAAAGCAAAGGTAGGCCCCTGGGCAAACTGAGACTCCTTGAAGGCACCCCTCGCCTTTTTCATCAGTGTATTAATCACTAACAACAAAGAACGCGGATCGTATGACCCATCATCAAACGGTGGCTTAAACGGAGCAATCTCCCTTTCTGCCATTGCTACCTTATTACCTTGCAGAAGTTGGTCTTCGATTTCAATATTCTGATTCATCGCATCTTCATGCATCTGATCTGATCGAAGCGGAGCCTGTACGAGATCCAAAGACTTCAGTTCAACATAGAATGTTTTCCCATTCGGCAGAACGCAAACGAAGTCAGGCATCGAGTCTTGCCTGGCGACGATCCGCTTAGTCTTGAAGTGCTTGCTGAGTTTTGAATATACAAGAGCCTCGCCGTAGTATTCAAACACCTGCCTGAAACCCTGGCTATCAGACACATCCTTCACGCGACCGAAGGATAACTTCAGCTCTTGAACAAGGGCCTTCAGCTCATCATCCGCATATGACTCTTCCTCCAGCCTTTTTAGATGATCCCAAGAAATAGATCTCAGGCTGTGATCTTCCGAAAGCCCATGGAACTGGTGGCACCAGTAGAGATACTTCTCGTTTACTGGAAAGACCTTTTCATGGGTGCGATTATAAATCCCTCTTAACTCAATCGCTTGCTCAGGTGTGAGAGTTGTTTGGGACGCGACAGTTAGAAGATTGAGTAGCGCGCTTAGGTCTGGTTTGAGAGATGGCAAATGCTGTTCTATCACTCGCGTTATGGCATCAAGTCTTTCGTAAGCAAACACGCCCAAGTGAGTGGTGCGTTCTTCTCTCGGGAGAGTGCGTTGGTACATGAGACCTTCGTGAAGAGCCAGTGACAGAGCTGACGCACCTTCAGGCTGAGGGTGCGGGGTTTGGTGGGGTTGTGGAGCCTGGCGGAGCTGTTGAGCTTGGTGCGCTTCTGGTGATGTTGGGCTGAGCTCTGTGGAAGCTGGCATTGGCTCTAAAGGCTTAAGGTTCTGCTCTGGCAACAGAGCCAGAGGAGTGCTAGGTGATTCCATTCGGGGTAGATCCTTTTAGGGGTTTCTGGGCTTAGTACTTAGTACATAGTTTGTGGAGATTGGGTCAAGGCACCGGGGGACATCCTAGGTCGGAAACCTGGGTTGATGAAAGGAAAGGTGGTTTTTTTGGGCGTTTCGGGGGGGAGGGGCTGCGGGGAAGGTCTAGATAGTATGAAAATTTACCGGTTGTAATGGCGCGGCATGCAGCAGTCCGGCGGACGACGGATCAAGCGCAGCCTGTTCATCGACGCCAGCGGTGTGCGGTTCATCCGCGACGATGAAGAAGAAAAACTCTCCCAGGTGCACCTGCTGACCGCCTACATGGGCCGCAAGAAAGCCGAGCTCAAGGCCTGGAACGAGGCGCAGGGCAACGTTGCGGCAATGTCGGCCAACCGCCGGCGCATGACCAACATCGGCACCTTCCGCGCCTATGCCTTGGCTTACTTGAAGAGCCATCCGGAGATCCAGCCGAACATGACCTGCATGGTCCGCCAGATGCAGACAACGGCCCAGGGCATCCCGCTGGAAATCTACTGCTTTACCACCACCACGGTGTGGGCCGATTACGAGCGGATCCAGGGGGATATTTTCGATTACCTGCTGGCGGTGCTGCCGGAGTTCGGGTTGAGCCTGTATCAGCAGCCGAGTGGTGGGGATTTACGCTCCGGGATATTGCCGGCAGTCCTTGGCGCTAGCCACATTCCAGAAGCCGAAAAACATCTGATGTAGCGCTTTCTTCAAATGCAAAAAAAGACGCAACCTTGGTTGCGTCTTTTTTGTCCTGCCGATTTATCAGGCCTGCCGCTGCGGTGCCTTGTGCACCATGGTGTAGGCGTAATCGACGCCCATGCCATACGCGCCGCTGTGTTCCAGCACCAGGTCCATCACTGCCTGATAGGTGTCTTTGTGCGCCCAGTCACGCTGGTATTCGAGCAGCACTTGCTGCCAGGTCACCGGTACTGCGCCCGCCTGAATCATCCGCTGTACCGACATGTCGTGGGCTTCTTTAGTCGTGCCGCCGGACGCGTCGGTGACGATGTACACCTCGTAGCCTTCAGCCAGGGCTTCCAGGGCCGGAAAGGTCAGGCAGACCTCGGTCCACAGCGCGGCGATGATCAGCTTCTTGCGCCCGGTGGCCTTCACTGCGTCAACCAGCGCCTTGTCTTCCCAGGAGTTCATCGAGGTGCGTTCGATCGGCTTCTGCTCAGGGTGTACCGCCAGCAGCTCCGGCCAGATGTAGCCGCTGAAGCTTTCGGTTTCGACCGAGGTGTAGATGGTCGGCACGTTGAAGATCTTGGCAGCCTTGGCCAGGCCGACGGTGTTGTTCTTCAGGGTCTGACGGTCGATCGACTGTACGCCGAAAGCCATTTGCGGCTGGTGGTCGATCAGGATCAGGGCGGAGTTGGTTGGGTTCAGCAGTTCACGGATAGACATGGCGCGTTCCTTTTGATGTCGATTCAGCGTTTCGATTGGGTAATGAGTGAGTCGAGTGGCTGGCCGTCTTCGGCGTTGTTGTCTCGGCTTGGATGTCACTTTAGGGGCTGGTAGATAAAGGGACAATTACATAAAATCGAGAATCATTGATTCTAAAAAAGGGACAATCATGGATCGCATCGAATGCATGCGCGCCTTCGTGATGACGGTCGGCGAAAACGGCTTCGCAGCCGCCGCCCGGGCCATGGACGTGCCCCGCTCGAAAGTCAGCAAACAGATTCAGGCGCTGGAAGACGCCATCGGCGTGCAACTGCTGCAACGCACCACCCGCAGCCTGCACCTGACCGAGGCCGGTGCCGAGTATTTCGAAGCGGCGCGGGAAGTGATTGCGGCACTGGACGAGGCCGAGCAGCGGGCGCGAGACGGGGTGGGTGAATTGCGCGGGGTGTTGCGGGTCAACGCACCGATGTCGTTCGGCCTGCGACGGCTGGGCAAGCTGATTCCGCTGTTCCACGAGCAGCACCCGAACATCGAACTGCAACTGGTGCTCAGCGACCAGCAGGTCGACCCGGTGCGCGGCGGGTTCGACGTGACCATCCGCATCGCCAGCCTCCCCGACTCGACCATGATCGCCCGGCAACTGGCGCCAGCGCCGCGCATCATGGTCGCCTCCCCCGCTTACCTCGAACGTGCGGGCACGCCGCAGTCGCCGCAGGATCTGCGCTCACATCAATGCTTGAACTACGGCTATCTGCAGAGCGGGGTCAGCCTGCAACTGTGCAACGGCAAGGAGACCCAGCGCGTCAACGTCACCGGGCCGTTGCACGCCAACAACGGCGACCTGCTGGCGCAAGCGGCCGAGGCCGGCATGGGCATTGCGCTGCTGCCGGACTTCATCGTCGAAGAAGCATTGGCAGCCGGACGACTGGTGCCGGTGCTGTGCGAATGGCAAGCCCCGGCGATCACCATCAACGCGGTCTATTCGTCAGCCCGGCGGGTGCCGCAGAAGACCCGGGCGTTTATCGAGTTTCTGGTGGGGCAACTGGCGCCGGTTTGCGAATCCCCAACCGGCTGATCCACACCGCCGCCAGAATCACGCTGCCACCGAGGAACAACCGCCCCAGTTCCTCATGCTGATTCCAGATCAGCAGGTTCAGCAGCAACCCAACCGGCACGTGCAGGTTGTTCATCACCGCCAGGGTGCCGCCGTTGACCAGGCATGCGCCCTTGTTCCACCAGTACAAACCGAGTGCGGTCGAGACCAGACCAAGGAACACCAGCACGCCCCATTGCAGCGGCGCTTCGGGCAGAAAGTTGGATTTACCGAACAGCAGGAACGCCGGCAACGCCACCGCCAGCGCGCCGAGGTAGAAGAAGCCGAAGCGCCGGTAATGCGGCAGATCGCTCGGGTGTTTCGCCACCAGATGTTTGTACAGCACCTGCCCGGCGGCGTAGGTGAAGTTGGCCAGTTGCAGCAGCAAAAAGCCCATGAAGAAGTCCGGGTTGATCCGGTCGTAGCGAATCACCGCCGCGCCGGCGACCGCCACCAGTGCGGCGATCAGCGCCCATGGATTGAAGCGTCGGTTGAGCGCGTCTTCGATCAGCGTCACATGCAACGGCGTGAGGATGGTGAACAGCAGCACTTCCGGCACCGTCAGCACGCGGAAGCTCAGATACAGGCAGACGTAGGTCACGCCGAACTGCAACGCGCCGATCAGCAACATGCCGCGCATGAACGCCGGTTCCACCGAGCGCCAGCGGGTCAGCGGGATAAACACCAGCCCGGCCAGCACCACCCGCACCAGCACCGCGAAGTAGCTGTCGACATGACCGGCCAGGTATTCGCCGATCAGACTGAAGGAAAACGCCTGGATCAGCGTGACAAAAAGTAGATAGCCCATGCTCGCCTCGATTTCGAATGGCGGCGACGATAGCGGTTTTTGCCGGCCATCGCTAAATCCCGGGCAAAAAAAAGCCCGATCTCGCTAAAGCGTTCAATCGGGCTACAGCACTCAGGAGCAACAAGTGCAAAGGGAGGTTCGATGCGCGTAGAGCCTTGAAGGGGTTGCGCCAGGTCACTAGAACAATCGGCGATTATCTGGCGATTAACATATCAAGCGACCTGGGACAGTTTGGCGTTGGCCTGGTTGAGGCCTTTCTCCTGGAAGTCGCCGCCCAGGTTCATGCCTTCGGCGTGGATGAAGGTCACGTCATTAATGCCGATGAAGCCCATCACCTGACGCAGGTACGGTTCCTGATGATCCGCCGGGCCGCCGGCGTAGATGCCGCCGCGAGCGGTCAGCACGTAGGCACGCTTGCCGCTGAGCAGACCTTGCGGGCCGGTTTCGGTGTACTTGAAGGTCACGCCGGCACGCAGTACGTGGTCGAGCCAGGCTTTCAGGGTGCTCGGGATCGCGAAGTTGTACATCGGCGCGGCCATCACCAGCACGTCGGCCGCCAGCAACTCATCGGTCAATTCGTTGGAACGGTCGAGCGAGGCCTGTTCGCTGTCGTTGCGCTGCTCGGCGGATTTCATCCAGCCGCCCAGCAGGTTGATGTCCAGGTGCGGCACCGGGTTCACGGCGAGGTCACGTACGGTGATCTGATCGGCCGGATGCGCCGCTTTCCACTGGCTGATGAAGGTCTGGGTCAGTTGACGGGAAACCGAGTCTTGCTGGCGGGCGCTGCTTTCGATGATCAGAACGCGGGACATGTTGTGTAGCCTCCATCCGAGAATGTTGTAAGTCGATGGAGTGAAGGTTAAACAGTGTCGTATCGATGAAAAAGCGCAAATAATTGCTGCAAAGCATCGAAAAATTCGTTTAGATGCAAGCCATACCCTGTGGGAGCCCGCCCCCCACAGGGCCGTGACGCTATTTCGGGGTGCAGCTCAGTTTGATGCGCAGCTTGATGATGGTCCGGGTGAACTTGGCCGTGGCGTTCTTATGCTTGCCCGCGGCCACTTCGATGTTGCGGGTGCGCGGCGCTTCCGGGCCGTTGGTGAACACCACCTTGCAGGTCGCGTCGACGTCGCCGTAGTTGTTGACCTGGATGGAGCCGATGTCGTTATCGGTGTCGAACGCGTTGTAGTCGATCTTCAGGCCGTTGAGATCTTTCTCCACATCGATCGGGTACGCAAACGCAGTCAGCGGAAGCAGCGCCAGCAACACACAACAGAATTTTTTCATTCGGCAGTCTCCATGAGGGACCGCCAGCTTAGGACAAGAGGAGCTATTGATGAAAGCGCCCCGCGTGACCCTTGATCAATGGCGAACGTTGCAGGCCGTGGTCGACCACGGCGGATTCGCCCAGGCCGCCGAGGCCCTGCATCGCTCGCAATCGTCGGTGAGTTACACCGTCGCCCGCATGCAGGATCAGCTCGGCGTGCCGCTGTTGCGCATCGATGGACGCAAGGCTGTGCTGACCGAAGCCGGCGGCGTGTTGCTGCGCCGCTCGCGCCAACTGGTGAAACAGGCCAGCCAGCTGGAAGACCTCGCCCATCACATGGAGCAGGGTTGGGAAGCCGAAGTGCGGCTGGTGGTCGACGCCGCCTACCCGAGCGCCCGTATCGTGCGCGCGTTGACCGCTTTCATGCCGCAGAGCCGTGGCTGCCGCGTGCGGCTGCGTGAGGAAGTGTTGTCGGGCGTCGAAGAAGTGCTGCTCGAAGGCGTGGCCGACCTGGCCATCACCGGGCTGAGCATTCCCGGTTACCTTGGCGCGGAATTGAGCGATGTCGAATTTGTCGCCGTCGCCCATCCTGATCATGCGCTGCACCGGCTCAACCGCGAGCTGAGCTTTCAGGACCTGGAAACCCAGATGCAAGTGGTGATCCGCGACTCCGGCCGCCAGCAACCCCGGGACGTTGGCTGGCTCGGCGCCGAACAGCGCTGGACCGTCGGCAGTCTCGCCACGGCTGCGACGTTCGTCAGCAGTGGCCTGGGATTCGCCTGGCTGCCACGCCACATGATCGAGCGGGAACTGAAAGACGGCTCGCTCAAGCTGCTACCGTTGGACAGAGGCGGCAATCGCAACTCCAGTTTCTATCTGTATTCGAACAAGGACAAACCCTTGGGCCCAGCGACGCAAATCCTCATCGAACTGCTGCGCACCTTCGACACCCTGCCGCTGGACGCACCGTTCGCCGCCCCCGAACAAGCCTGACACGGAGTTCACCGATGGCGTATTTCGAGCATGAAGGTTGCAACCTGCACTACGAGGAATATGGCCACGGCGATCCGTTGCTGCTGGTTCACGGTCTGGGCTCCAGCACCCTGGACTGGGAAATGCAGATTCCCGCACTGGCCGCACATTACCGGGTGATCGTCCCGGACGTGCGCGGTCACGGCCGCTCCGACAAGCCCCACGAGCGCTACAGCATCGCCGGCTTCAGCGCCGACATCGTCGCCCTGATCGAGCACCTGAAGCTCGGCCCGGTGCACTACGCCGGGCTGTCCATGGGCGGCATGATCGGCTTTCAGTTTGCGGTCGATCAGCCGTGGATGCTCAAGAGCCTGACCATCGTCAACAGCGCGCCCGAGGTCAAGGTGCGTACCCGCGACGATTACTGGCAGTGGTTCAAGCGCTGGAGTCTGATGCGTGTGCTCAGCCTCGCCACCATCGGCAAAGCCCTTGGCGCCAAGCTGTTCCCCAAACCGGAGCAGGCCGGTTTGCGTCAGAAGATGGCAGAGCGCTGGGCAAAAAACGACAAACGTGCTTATCTCGCCAGCTTCGATGCGATTGTTGGCTGGGGGGTTCAGGAACGACTTTCCCGGGTCATCTGTCCAACCCTCGTCGTCAGCGCCGACCGGGACTACACCCCGGTTTCGCTGAAAGAAACCTATGTCAGACTGCTGCCCCATGCGCGGCTGGTGGTGATCGCCGATTCGCGCCACGCCACCCCGCTCGATCAGCCCGAACGCTTCAATCAAACGCTGCTGGAGTTCCTCGCCACAGCCGATAATCACCCTCAGGATCACTGACCCATGCTGAAAAAACTCGCCCTCGCCGCCGGCACCGTGCTGTTCGCTGCCAACCTGATGGCTGCCACACCGGCAAAAGCGCCGCACGTGCTGCTGGACACCACCAACGGCCAGATCGAAATCGAGCTGGACCCGGTCAAGGCGCCGATCAGTACCAAGAACTTCCTCGAGTATGTCGACAGCGGTTTCTACAACAACACCATTTTCCACCGCGTGATCCCGGGCTTCATGGCCCAGGGCGGCGGCTTCACCCAGCAGATGCAACAGAAAGAAACCAAGGCGCCGATCAAGAACGAAGCCAGCAACGGCCTGCATAACGTTCGTGGCACCCTGTCGATGGCCCGTACTTCCAACCCGGATTCGGCCACCAGCCAGTTCTTCATCAACGTGGCCGACAACGCCTTCCTCGATCCGGGCCGTGACGCCGGTTACGCGGTGTTCGCCAAAGTGGTCAAGGGCATGGACGTGGTCGACATCATCGTCAACTCCCAGACCACCACCAAACAGGGCATGCAAAACGTGCCGGTCGACCCTGTGATCATCAAGTCGGCCAAGCGCATCGACTAAGCTTTACAGGGCATTATCGAGCGGCGCCGATTACCCATCGCGCCGCTCACACTGATAAAAGGAGAGCCCGTGCTCCGGGCGGTTATCTGATGCTCTATCGCCGTTTCGAACAACTGATCGACATATTCCGCGATGCCCCGACGGCATCCCCGCCGGACCGCGTTCTGCCCTTCTATACCTATTACCTGAAGCAGGTCTGGCCGAGTTTCGCCGCCCTGCTGATCGTCGGCCTGTTCGGTGCCTTGATCGAAGTGGCGCTGTTCAGTTACCTGAGCCGCATCATCGACCTCGCCCAGGGCACGCCGAACGCCGATTTTTTCAAGGTGCACGGCGCCGAACTGGCGTGGATGGCCGTCGTGGCATTGCTGCTGCGCCCCCTCTTCCTGGCCCTGCACGACATGCTGGTGCACCAGACCCTGAGCCCGAGCATGACCAGCATGATTCGCTGGCAGAACCACAGTTACGTGCTCAAGCAGAGCCTGAATTTCTTCCAGAACGACTTCGCCGGGCGCATTGCCCAGCGCATCATGCAGACCGGCAACTCGCTGCGCGATTCCGCCGTGCAGGCGGTGGATGCGTTGTGGCATGTGCTGATCTACGCGATCAGTTCGCTGGTGCTGTTCGCCGAGGCTGACTGGCGCCTGATGATCCCGCTGCTGACATGGATCGCGGCCTACGTCGGCGCACTCTATTACTTCGTACCACGGGTCAAGGACCGCTCGGTGGAAGCCTCAGACGCGCGCTCGAAACTGATGGGCCGGATCGTCGACGGCTACACCAACATCGCCACCCTGAAGCTGTTCGCCCACACCAACTTCGAACAGCACTACGCCCGCGAGGCGATCCAGGAACAGACCGAAAAAGCCCAGCTGGCCGGTCGCGTGGTCACCAGCATGGACGTGGCCATCACCACCATGAACGGTCTGCTGATCGTCGGCACCACGGCGCTGGCCCTGTGGCTTTGGACGCAGTCGCTGATCAGCGTCGGCGCGATCGCCCTGGCCACCGGCCTGGTGATCCGCATCGTCAACATGTCCGGCTGGATCATGTGGGTGGTCACCGGCATTTTCGAAAACATCGGCATGGTCCAGGACGGTCTGCAGACCATCTCGCAACCGGTCAGCGTCACCGACCGGGAGCAGGCCAAACCGTTGGCCGTGGCCCGTGGCGAAGTGCGTTTCGAGCACGTGGATTTTCACTACGGCAAGAAGAAAGGCATCATCGGCGACCTCAACCTGACCATCAAACCCGGCGAGAAAATCGGCCTGATCGGCCCGTCCGGCGCCGGCAAGTCGACCCTGGTCAACCTGCTGCTGCGCCTCTACGATGTCGAGGGCGGGCGGATCCTGATCGACGGCCAGAACATCGCCGAAGTCGGCCAGGAAAGTCTGCGCGCGCGGATCGGCATGATCACTCAGGACACCTCGTTGCTGCACCGCTCGATCCGCGACAACTTGCTGTACGGCAAGCCCGACGCCACCGACGCCGAACTCTGGGAAGCGGTGCGCAAGGCCCGCGCCGATGAGTTCATTCCGCTGCTGTCGGATGCCGAGGGGCGCACCGGATTTGATGCGCATGTCGGCGAACGCGGGGTGAAGCTGTCCGGTGGCCAGCGTCAGCGGATCGCCATCGCACGGGTGCTGCTCAAGGACGCGCCGATCCTGATCATGGACGAAGCGACCTCGGCGCTGGACTCTGAGGTTGAAGCGGCGATTCAGGAAAGCCTGGAAACCCTGATGCAGGGCAAGACCGTGATCGCCATCGCTCACCGCCTCTCGACCATTGCCCGCATGGACCGGCTGGTGGTGCTGGAAAACGGCAAGATCGCCGAAAGCGGCAACCATGCCGAACTGCTGGCCCACGGCGGATTGTATGCGCGGCTGTGGGCGCACCAGACGGGAGGGTTTGTCGGCATCGACTGAACCGCGCTTCTGATCGTTCCCACGCGGACGGTTCGACGCCTCGACGTGGGAACGATCAACGTGAGATAAAACCGCCAGAGCCCTTCAACCACGGGCTCTGGCGGTTTTTTATCGCCTGCTGGAAATCCGCACAAACCCTGCTGTACTGAGCCAAGGCTCCGGAACGGAACCTGTCGTAAGTCTGCAGGGACGCACCACTCGATGCAGTCTCGATAGCAAGCCTATCAAGGACTCTGTCATGTCTCTTTTCAAACGTTCAGTCACTGAGTTGTTGGGTACGTTCTGGTTGGTGTTGGGCGGTTGCGGCAGTGCGGTCATCGCCGCGTCTTCGCCTTTGGGAATCGGCGTGCTGGGGGTGGCCCTGGCGTTTGGTCTGACGGTGCTGACCATGGCATTTGCCATCGGCCACATCAGCGGCTGTCACCTCAACCCGGCCGTGTCGGTCGGTCTGGTCGTCGGCGGTCGGTTCCCGGTCAAGGAACTGCCCGCCTACGTCATCGCCCAGGTGATCGGCGGGATTCTGGCAGCGGCCCTGCTCTACCACATCGCCAGTGGCAAGGAAGGATTCGACATCGCTGCCGGCCTGGCCTCAAACGGTTACGGCGAGCACTCGCCGGGCAAATACTCGATGGCATCCGGCTTCGTCACCGAGCTGGTGATGACCGCCATGTTCGTGGTGATCATCCTCGGCGCTACCGACAAACGCGCCCCGGCAGGACTGGCACCGATCGCCATCGGCCTGGCCCTGACGCTGATCCATCTGATCTCGATCCCGGTCACCAACACCTCGGTCAACCCGGCCCGCAGCACCGGCCCGGCGCTGATGGTTGGCGGCTGGGCCATCGCGCAGTTGTGGATGTTCTGGGTCGCGCCGCTGCTCGGTGCGGTCGTCGGCGGCGTGCTCTATCGCTGGCTGGGCAAGGAAGACAGCTGAGGGTGTCGGCGAGGATCAGGCTTGCCGATACGGCAAGGCGCTCCTCGCCTCTTCGGCATAGGCCAGTACACCGGCGCGCTCCTGGTGCAGGAAGTCTTTGACCGCGGCTTTTAGACCGGGATGGCGCAGGTAATGCCAGGAATGGGTGATCACCGGTTCGAAGCCGCGAATCAGTTTGTGCTCGCCTTGGGCACCGGCATCGAAACGTTGAAATCCATTGGCAATCGCATAGTCCATGCCCTGATAGAAACAGGTCTCGAAGTGCAGCCGGTCGAACTCGGCCAGGCATCCCCAGTAGCGCCCGTAAAAACTGTCGCCGCCCACCAGACTGAACGCCATCGCCACCGGCCGTGAGCCCTGCCGGGCCAGCACCACGCGGATCGATTCCGGCATGCGCTCGGCCAGCAGGCTGAAGAATTCGCGGGTCAGATATGGTGCCTGCCGACGCACCGCGTAGGTGTTGGCATAACAGGCATAGACGAAATCCCACTGCGCCTCGTCCAGCTCGCGGCCTTCCAGCCATTCGAACTCGAAGCCCTGCCCCGCCACTTGCTCGCGCTCTTTACGCATCTGCTTGCGCTTGCGCGAGGCAAGCACGTCGAGGAAATCCTGAAAGTCGCGGTAGCCGCGATTCTGCCAGTGGTACTGACAGCCGATGCGTTGCAGCCAGCCCGGCTGCTCGGCCATGGCGGCATCGGTGAACGCGTCGGTGAAATTGATGTGGGCGCTGGAGAGCTCTTCGATTTCCAGATACCCCGGCAGGCTCTTGAGCAGCTCGAATCCGTCCTCGACATTCGCTGCCAGCAACCGTGGACCGCTGACCGGACTGAATGGCACCGCGCTCAAAAACTTGGGGTAGTAATCGATGCCGGCCCGGGCGCAGGCATCGGCCCAGCCGTGATCGAACACGTATTCGCCGTAGGAATGCCACTTGCGATAACCGGGCAATGCGGCGATCACACTCCCCGCTTCGACGTGCAGCAAATGCTCCGCTTGCCAGCCCGTGTGCGGGCCGACGCTGCCGCTGTCCTCCAGCGAAGCCAGAAAGGCATGGCGCAGAAACGGCTGGTTTTGCGGGACCAGAACATCCCAGTCGGACGCTGGAATTTCCGACAGTTTGTGCAGACGTTGCAGCGGCATTTTCCTCTCCACTTTCGGGCGTGAACGCCCGGCGAGTATCGCTGATTGGCCGGGCGTTGCCCACGTTCGATTGCACGACAGCGCTCTAGATCAATAGTTCACGGCAGTTTTGTACCGTCATCAACCTGCCATCATCGTGCCACTGCTCTGTCATAAACCATCGCGATACTGGCGCCTGTTTTTAGAGCGCCGGGTTCTACCCCGGACACTGTTTTCCGACCGTCAAACCGTCGGTTGTGCCCAGGATGGTTCAGCCATCCCCTTCATCTTCGGAGATTGCTATGCGTCTTGCTTCCACGAAAACTGCGGCGGCCCTGTGCGGTGGCCTGTTGCTGGCCATGAGTGTACCGGCCAGTGCCGCAGTCGACGCCAAACTGCTCGACATGCTCAAGGCTAACGGTTCGATTTCCCAGGCGCAGTACGTTGAACTGCAAACTGAACTGGCCAAGGATCAGAAGGCCCAGCAAATCGCGCAGCAGGCGCAGCAAGAGACCAACGAGCAAATCGCGGCGACCGCGAAGAAAACCAACGAGCTCAGCAGTTTCGACCAGAAACTGGCCTGGGCCGCCAAGACCCAGTTCAAGGGCGACGTGCGTATCCGTCAGGAAACCATCAAGATCGATGGCGAGCCGAACAACGGCGGCCGCGACAAGGATCGTCAGCGCATCCGTGCCCGTCTGGGTGCCTACACCGAGATCAACCCGCAAGTCGACACCGGCATCCGTATCGCCACCGGCGGCGGCGACGACGCCCGTTCGACCAACCAGGACCAGGACAACTACTTCGACAAGAAGCAGATCTGGCTCGACCTGGGCTACATCGACTACCACCCGGATCAGATCAAGAACCTGCACATCATCGGCGGCAAGATGCTGCAACCCTGGGTGAGCATGGGCGACGTGATCTGGGACAGCGACATCAACCCGGAAGGTCTGGCCGTTACCTACAAGTATCCATTGGGCAGCAGCGTCGAACTGTTCGGCAGCCTGGGTAACTACAACCTCAAGGACAACGTCGACGGCGACGGCGTGCAGTTCCGTCACGACCTGCGCCTGACCGCCGGCCAATTGGGCAGCCGCTTTGCCATCACCGACAACCTGAAACTGACCCTGGGCGGCAGCGTCTACGCCTACCAGAACGACGAAGACAGCCGTTGCACCGGCACCTCCACGCCGTGCGCCCTGGCCGTCAACGGCAACTCGGCGAACAACGAATTCCGTCTGTACGAAGGCTTCAGCCAGGTCGACATCGGCGGCCTGCCAATGCCGCTGTCGTTCTACGGGCAGTACGTGAAGAACAACGATGCCGTGACCGATCAGGACACCGCGTGGCTGTTAGGTGCCAAGTCGAAAGTCTTCGGCCTGAACCTCGACTACAACTATCGTGACGTGCAGCGCAACGCTGTGGTCGGCGCCTTCACCGATTCGGACTTCGCCAACGGCACCACCGGTTCCCGTGGCCACAAGTTCAAGGTCGGTTACGACATCGACAAGAACTTCGCCATCGGTGCGACTTACTTCCTGACCAAGGCCGACTTCTCCAGCCGTACCCAGCGTGATGCAGACACCAACACCCTGCAGCTGGATGCGGAAGCAAAGTTCTAAGCAACCCGGCGCCAGACTTCAAACGATGGGTTGGACATCCGGTTCCATCGTTTGAAGAGGCTTCAACAGACTGGCGCGACCTCAGCGATCCCCATCATCCGTTCGCTGCGGCCGCGCCAGTCTGTGTTTTCAGGGACTATCCTCGCGCCGCAGCTGTGCCAACTGTTCGGCCAACGCGTCCACGCCCTCTTCAGGCTTTTGCGGCATTGCCCGCAACGTGGCCTGCATCAAACGCATCTGGCGAATGAAACGCCGGCAATTGCGGCAGAACATCAGGTGATGACGCACCATCAGTTTCTCGCGAAAGCTCAACTGGCCATCGAGATAATCGCTGGATCGCGCCACTTGCTCCTTGCAGGTCAACATTCTCCCGTCTCCTCAAAATGCTCCACGGTCGCAAAGACCTTCAAACGTGCCCGATGCAGCAGCACGCGGACATTGGAGAGCGAGATCTCCAGAAGATTACAGATCTCCTCCAGCTCCAGGCCCTGGCGTTCGCGCAGCAACAGCACGCTGCTTTGCAGTTCCGACAGGCTCAACAACGTGTGCTCGAGGCATTCACGCAGCTCGCCTTCCGTCAGCAACGCTTCAGGCGTGTCCTGGTGCCAGGCAAACGGTGCAACCAGCCAGTGGCCGTCGCCGGGAGAAAAACGATCATCGTCGATGGTGCCGTGGGGTGACGGCAGATCATCCAGCAACACTTCGCGACGATTGAGTTTGTAGCGGCTCTTGGCCGAGTTGGCGGTGATGGTCAGCAGCCAGGTCTTGAGACTGGAGCGCCCCTCGAAACGGCCGATATTACGCACCACCGACAGCCAGGCGTCCTGTACCACTTCTTCGACATGGCGCTGGCCGACAATCGCGTAGGCCACCGCGCGCATGGGGCTTTGATAGGTGCTGACCAGCTCCTTGAAAGCCTTCTGCTCACCGGCGAGCAGCCGCTCAAGCAATCGGGTGTCGTCAACTGCCATCCATCAATCCCCTGTTCCTGACTTCGAAAATGATAGCGGCAGGACTTCGCCTGCCGCCACTTTCGAAAATTACAGCGTTCGCGCCGATTCGGATGTAGGAAACGTCAGCGCGATTAAGAGGAAATGAACCCGATTTTAGCGTTTACGCAGAATCACACTACCAATCGAGTAACCGGCACCGAACGAACTCAGCACCGCCAGCGAGCCGGCCGCCAGATCGTCCTGATATTTGTGGAACGCAATCACGGAACCGGCGGAGCTGGTGTTGGCGTAGGTGTCGAGAATCACCGGGGCTTCTTCTTCGGTGGCTTCGCGACCCAGCAACTTGCGCACGATCAGGTGGTTCATGCTCAGGTTGGCCTGGTGCAGCCAGAAGCGCTTCACGTCACCGACGTTGAGCTTGTTCTCTTCCAGATGTTCGCCGATCAGCTCGGCGACCATCGGGCACACGTCCTTGAACACCTTGCGGCCTTCCTGCACGAACAGTTTGTCGCGGGCGCCGATGCCCTCTTCCGCTGCGCGGTTGAGGAAGCCGAAGTTGTTGCGGATGTTGTTGGAGAACTTGGTCAGCAGTTTGGTGCTGACCACGTCGAACTGGTGTTTCGACGTTGCCAGATCGGCGCGCTCGATGATCACGGCAGTGGCGGCGTCACCGAAGATGAAATGGCTGTCGCGGTCACGGAAATTCAGGTGACCGGTGCAGACTTCCGGGTTGACCATCAGGATCGCCCGAGCCTGGCCAAGTTGCACGGTATTGGCGGCTTGCTGGATGCCGAAAGTCGCCGACGAGCAGGCAACGTTCATGTCGAAACCGAAACCCTGGATGCCCAGCGCTTCCTGGACTTCGATGGCGATGGCCGGGTAGGCGCGCTGCAGGTTGGAGCAGGCGACGATTACACCGTCGATGTCAGCGGCGGTCTTGCCGGCACGCTGCAGGGCTTGCTCGGCAGCGCCGATGGCCATCTGGCAGAGCACCGACCATTCGTCGTTGGAACGTTCCGGCAGACGTGGCGCCATGCGCGCAGGGTCGAGGATGCCATCCTTGTCCATGACAAAGCGGCTCTTGATGCCGGAAGCTTTTTCGATGAACGCGGCGCTGGACTCGGTCAGGGCCTGGACTTCGCCGCTGGCGATGGCGTCGGCGTTGTCCGCGTTGAACTGGGCGACGTAGGTATTGAAAGACTGCACCAGCTCTTCGTTGGAGATGCTGTTGGCCGGGGTATACAGGCCGGTGCCGCTGATGACGACGTTATGCATGGTCGTTTCTCTAATCTGTTCAGGCAGAAAGTGCTGGCACCGACGTGCCAACACGCAAAGGGTCCATTCCCGTATAAGGGACGCAAAAACCTGGCATCGCTTTATTCCGTTGCGCGGCCCGGCGAAGGCTCTGGGACGCGAAAACGGCATTTATGGTGGCGAAGTTTGCCATAACCGTGGCCATTTGGCGTCTTTCTCAAGATCGACGCGCAATGATCGTTCCCACGCTCCTGCGTGGGAATGCAGCCCGTGACGCTCCGCGTCACTGGACGCGGAGCGTCCCCGAAGGCATTCCCACGCAGACGGTTCGACGCCTCGACGTGGGAACGATCAGTGTCACTGTTCGACCTGGCTCCACTGCTTGTTCAGCCGTTTGTCGGAGATCGGCACTTTCGTCCCCAACTGTTGGGCGAACAGCGAAACCCGATACTCCTCCAGCCACCAGCGATACAGCTCGAGCTGCGGATCGCGTTTGCCTTCCTGCGCATGTTTGGCGGCGCGGGTCTGGTATTGCGTCCAGAGCCCGGCGAGTTCGCCGCTCCACACCCGATCCTTCTGCACCTGCGCGCCCAGTTTCTCGAAACGCTGCTCGACGGCTTTCAGGTAGCGCGGCAACTCCTTGAGCCAGAGCATCGGCGTTTCCCGCACGAACCCCGGATACACCAGATGACTGAGCTGCTGTTTGATGTCGTTGAGCGCCACCGCCTGAGCCAGGTCGATCTTGCCCTTGAAGCGTTTTTGCAGGCCGTGCCAGAGCTTGAGGATTTCCAGGGTCAGACGTGCCACGCGCTCGGCGTGCTCGGTCCAGCTGCCACGCTTGCGCTCGGCCAGTGCCGCCAGTCCTGCGCCGTCACGCGGCAACGGGTCTTCGCCGTCGAGAATGCAGCTGTCGAGGCTGGCCAGCAGAATGTCTTCGACCAGTGCATCGACCCGACCCAGTTCGCGGTAGAGCAGGCCCAGTTCGGTCAGGCCCGGCAACTTGCCGCGCAGGAACTTGGCCGGTTCCGCCAGTTGCTGCATCAACAGACGTTGCAAGGCGCGGCGGTGCTGGAACTCGGCTTCGGCCGGGGTCGAGAAGCGCCCTTCCTTGACCGTGCCGCCCTCTTCCACCAGCGCCGGATAGACCGTCATCGACAGCCCGGCGATCTTCTGCTGAGTCTTTTCCGCCACCGGCGCGAAGACCTTGGCCTCCACCGGTTGCTGACTTTTCGCACTCTGCGGCACGGCCAACGCGGCCTGGCTGGCTTCGGCGAAACGTGCGGTCAGTTCCGCCAGATCCCGTCCTTCGCCAAGGAACTTGCCCTGGCCGTCGACGATTTCCAGGTTCATCCGCAGATGGCTTTCAACCTGCTGCGCCGCTTCGGCCCAGGCCTCATCGCTGACCCGCGCGCCGGTCATGCGCAGCAGTTCGCGGCCCAGCGCTTGCGGCAACGAACCTTCGGCAAACGTCATGCGTTGCAGCGCGGCCTTGATGAAGTCCGGCACCGGCACGAAGTTCTTGCGCAGGGCCTTGGGCAGGTTGCGCACCAGCGCAATGCACTTGGCCTCGATCAGCCCCGGCACCAGCCATTCCAGGCGCTCCGGCGGCAGCATCGGCAACAGCGGCGCCGGCACTCGCAGGGTCACACCGTCGCGCGGGTGATTCGGTTCGAAGTGGTAACTCAGGGCCAGTTCCAGATCGCCGATGTGCAGCGTGTCCGGGTAATGCTGGGCGGTGACTTCGCTGGCTTCGCGGGCCAGTACGTCTTCCTCGCGCATGATCAGCAGTTGCGGGTCTTTCTGGCTGTTGACCCGATACCAACTGTCGAACGTCGCGGTCTGGTGAATTTCCGCCGGCAGCCGCGCGTCATAGAACGCGTAAAGGGTTTCCTCGTCGGCGAGAATGTCCCGGCGACGGGCCTTGGCCTCCAGTTCGTCGAGCTGTTCGAGCAATTGCTTGTTGGCGGTCAGGCACTTGGCCCGGGACTGAATCTCGCCCCGCACCAGACCTTCACGAATAAACAGCTCGCGCGAAACCACCGGATCCACCGGGCCGTAATGCACCGGTCGACGACCGACCACGATCAGGCCGAACAGGGTGATCTGTTCGAACGCGACGACCTGGCCGCGCTTCTTCTCCCAGTGCGGTTCGAAGTGGTTCTTCTTGATCAGGTGCCCGGCCAGCGGCTCGATCCAGTCGGCGTCGATCTTCGCCACCATCCGCGCGTAGAGCTTGGTGGTTTCCACCAGTTCGGCAGTCATCACCCACTGCGGGCGCTTCTTGCCGATGCCCGACGACGGGTGAATCCAGAACCGCCGTTGACGGGCGCCAAGATAGTCGCCGTCCTCGGTTTTCTGGCCGATCTGGCTGAGCAGGCCGACCAGCACCGCTTTGTGCAGCTTCGGATAATCCGCCGGCTCTTTATTGAGGCTCAGCTGCAAATCGCGGCAGATCAGGCTCAACTGCCGATGGGAATCACGCCACTCGCGCAGGCGCAGATAATTGAGGAAATTCTTCCGGCACCAGTTGCGCAGCGGACTGGCGGTCAACGCTTGGCGCTGTTCTTCGAAGCCACGCCACAGATTGACCAGCCCGGCGAAGTCCGAATCGGCGTCCTTCCACTGGGCGTGGGCCTGGTCAGCGGCTTGCTGACGCTCCGGCGGACGCTCGCGCGGGTCCTGAATCGACATGGCGCTGGCGACGATCAGCACTTCCTGCAGGCTGCCGAGCTTCGCCGCTTCCAGCAGCATGCGGCCCATGCGCGGGTCCACCGGCAGGCGCGCCAGTTGGCGACCGAGCGGGGTCAGCTGACTGTTGCGATCCACCGCCGACAATTCCTGCAGCAGGTTGAAACCGTCGCTGATCGCCTTGCCGTCCGGCGGCTCGATGAACGGGAAATCAGTGATCTCGCCGAGGCGCAGATGGAGCATCTGCAGGATTACCGCAGCGAGGTTGGTACGCAGGATTTCCGGATCGGTAAATTCCGGGCGACCGAGGAAATCCTCTTCGCTGTACAAGCGCACACAAATGCCCGGCTCGACCCGGCCGCAGCGACCTTTACGCTGGTTGGCGCTGGCCTGGGAAATCGCTTCGATCGGCAGCCGCTGAACCTTGGCGCGGTAGCTGTAGCGGCTGATGCGCGCGGTGCCGCTGTCGATCACATAACGGATGCCCGGCACGGTCAGCGAGGTTTCGGCGACGTTGGTTGCCAGCACCACACGACGACCCGGGTGCGACTGGAAAATCCGCTGCTGCTCGGCCGGCGACAGGCGCGCGTACAACGGCAGGATTTCCGTGTGTTTGAGCTGGGCCTTGCGCAGCATGTCGGCGGCGTCGCGGATCTCGCGCTCGCCGGGCAGGAACACCAGCACGTCACCGGGACTGCGGCGCTCGCTACGCTCGTAAGCGGCGATTTCGTCGAGGGTGGCGAGGATCGCCTGATCGACGGTCAGGTCGTCCTCGACACGGTTGCCCTCTTCGTCCTGCTCAAGCGTCAGCGGGCGATACCAGGTTTCAACCGGGAAGGTGCGGCCGGACACTTCGACAATCGGCGCATCGTCGAAATGCCTGGAGAAACGCTCCAGATCGATGGTCGCCGAGGTGATGATGACTTTCAGGTCCGGACGACGCGGCAGCAGGGTTTTCAGGTAACCGAGCAGGAAGTCGATGTTGAGGCTGCGTTCGTGGGCTTCGTCGACGATGATCGTGTCGTAGCGTTCGAGGTAGCGATCGTTCTGGGTTTCGGCCAGCAGGATGCCGTCGGTCATCAGTTTGATCAGGGTGTTCGAATCGCTTTGGTCTTCGAAGCGCACCTGATAGCCGACCAGTGCGCCCAGCGGCGTGCCGAGTTCTTCGGCCACCCGGCTGGCCACGCTGCGTGCTGCGATCCGCCGAGGTTGGGTGTGGCCAATCAGACCATGCTGGCCGCGACCGATTTCCAGACAGATTTTCGGCAACTGGGTGGTTTTACCCGAGCCGGTTTCGCCGGCGATGATCAGCACCTGGTGCTTTTCCAGGGCCTTCTTGATTTCGTCACGCTTGGCCGCGATCGGCAGGCTGTCGTCGTAACGGATCACCGGCAGGCTGGCCTTGCGCGCCAGCACCTGATCGCAGGACGCCTGCATCCGCGCCACCCACTGGGCCAGCTTGGCCTCGTCGGGTTTCTTGCGCAGCTCAAGCAACTGCCGCCGCAGCCGGTGGCGGTCGGCGAGCATGGCGTGATCGAGGTTTTTCAGCAGTTTGTCGATGGAGGGCGATTCGTCGGTCATCGGGTACGCAATTCGGTCGTCTAGTGGCGCAAGGACGCGATTGTCGCAGAAAAGCAGCTACAAGCGGCAAGCTACAAGCCGCAAGTTGAAAGCGGCGTTTGACTTGAGGCTTGTAGCTTGCTGCTTGCGGCTGCTTTATTCGTTATCGAGGCCCTTTCGCCGATACGGAAAGACGTCGATGACTTTCCCCTCCCGAATCGCCTCCTGCAATCCCTTCCAGTAATCCGCGTTGTACAACTCGCCATGCAGCTGATCGAACAATTTGCGCTGCGCCGAATCGGCAAACAGGAACGGCGGAAACTCCTCGGGGAACACATCCAGCGGCCCGATCGAATACCACGGTTCGGAGGCCATTTCGTCCTCCGGCGTGCGCGGCGCCGGGATGTGGCGGAAGTTCGCTTCGGTGAGAAAACAGATCTCGTCGTAGTCGTAGAACACCACCCGACCATGGCGGGTGACGCCGAAGTTCTTCAGCAGCATGTCGCCGGGGAAGATGTTGGCCGCCGCCAGTTGCTTGATCGCCAGCCCGTAGTCCTCCAGCGCTTCGCGCACCTGGGCTTCGTTGGCGTTGTCCAGATACAGGTTGAGCGGAGTCATCCGGCGTTCGGTCCAGCAGTGGCGGATCAACACCGTTTCGCCTTCCAGCGACACCGTGGACGGCGCGACTTCCAGCAGTTCCGCCAGGCACGCCGGCTCGAACTTGCTCAGGGGAAACCGGAAGTCGGCGAATTCCTGGGTATCGGCCATGCGCCCAACGCGGTCGACACTTTTCACCAGTCGGTACTTCTCGATCACTGTGGCGCGGTCGACGTTTTTCGACGGCGAGAACCGGTCCTTGATGATCTTGAATACGGTGTTGAAGCCCGGCAGCGTGAACACGCTCATGACCATGCCGCGTACGCCCGGCGCCATGATGAACTGGTCGTCGGTGTTGGCCAGGTGATTGATCAGGGCCCGGTAGAACTCGGATTTACCGTGCTTGTAGAAACCGATCGAGGTGTACAACTCGGCGATGTGCTTGCCCGGCAGGATGCGCTTGAGGAAGCCGATGAACTCGGCCGGCACCGGCACATCCACCATGAAATACGAACGGGTGAACGAGAAGATGATCGACACGTCGGCTTCGTCGGTGATCAGAGCGTCGATCTGAATCCCCCGCCCCTCGCGGTGCAGCAGCGGAATCACCAGCGGCCATTGATCGTCGTTGGTGTAGATGCGCCCGACCAGGTACGCGCCCTTGTTGCGGTACAGCACCGAGGAAAACAGCTCGACGCTCAGTTCCGGATCCTTGCACACCCAGTCCGGCAGATTCTCGCGCAGTTGCGCTTCCAGGCGATGCAAGTCACCGGGCAGATCGGCGTAGGCCTCGTTGAACCGGTAATCGGCAAAGATGCTCGCGAGCATGCCCGATATCTGCCCTTGCGGTTTATAGGTGCGGGTTTGCGCGGCGCGGGCCCGACGCAGGCTCGGGCGGGTGGTGTGGATGAACATGCAGCCGTCGCTGATCAGGTCGTGGCTGAACAGGCCGCAGAAAATCGAGTTGTACCAGGTCTCGGACAGCTCATCGTCGAAGCGCAGGTCGATGATGCTGATGTAGGCACTTTTCACCAGTGGCCAGCAGGTGACGTCCATCAAGGTGTCCGGCTCGAAATACTCGCGCAGGCGGGCGACAGTTTCACCGACCTTTTCTTCGTAGAGGTTGATCCGCGCCGCCGACGCGGTTTGCGTGTCCTGCCAGCGGGCCTGCTCGAAACGCTCCCGGGCGCCGTCGGTGATCCGCCGGAAATGCTCGCGGTAATCGTCAAAGCCATCGAGGATCAGACGGGCGATGTCGGTGGCTGGCCATTGCTGCGGCATAGATGAGACCTCTGCGGGAATTGGAGAATCTGTGCTCGAAGGCCTGAGCTTAGCCACGGAAGCGGGCGCAGGAGAAGCGCAATTTCTGCCAAATCCTCTTGCGGCTTGTACAACGACACAGTTTTTATCAAAGTTTTTTTAATCGACCGTTCGGTCAATAAACACCCACTTCGGTTCCCCCCACCACTGGGCGCCAGCCCGCGTCTTCTCTGGGTTTCGGATCCAATTCAGCGGCGACATCTCTAGCCCGCGCTTTTGCCCGAGTTGTTCATGCCTGTCCATTCCCGTCAGCGACTGGCCTTACCAAGATAATGGCACTTTGATATACATCCCGCCATCACCCGCCTCACAACAAGATCCTCGGCTCACGAGGACGACCTCTCCCCAAACGCCCAAGGAGCACATTGATGTCTATCCGGAATCTGCGCATCGGTTTGCGCGCCAGTTTGTGTTTTGCCGTTCTGGCCAGTCTGCTGGTGGTGGTTGGCCTGTTCGGTCTGGGCCAGATGAAAACCCTGCGCGAAAGCGCGGCGGTGATCGAAGAGTCGTGGATGCCCAGCATAGAAAGCATCCATGACGCGGCGGCGAACATCGCCAGCATCCGCCTCGAATCCCTGCGCCTGATCACCAGCACCCAGGCTGCCGTTCGCGAACGCAGCAAGGGCCTTCTCACCGCGCAACGCCAGGAATTGCTCAAACGCCTCGACGACCACAAAGCCCTGATCGCCAACGATCAGGAACGGGCAATGCTGGATAGCCTGAGCGCCGATACGGCCAAGTACCTGAGCATCCTCGACCAGATCATCAAACAGCTCGACGCCGGACAAAGCGAACTGGCCTACACGCGCCTCAACAATGAACTGGCGCCCCAAGGCAGGGTACTCGACAAAACGCTGGAGCAAATGATCAACCTCAATCAGCAAGGTGCGGATACCGCCGCCAAGTCTGCTGCGGCGATGTATCAGCAGGCGCTTTGGATCGTCGCCACAATCATCGTCATCGCCCTGATTGCCACTTTGCTGCTGGCCTGGTTGCTGACCCGCAGCATCACTGCGCCGATCAATCAGGCGCTGAACGTGGCGCGGCGGATTGCTTCGGGAGACCTCAGCGGTCGCATCGACAGCGAGGGTCGCGATGAAGCCGCGCAGTTGCTCACGGCGCTGGCCGAGATGCAGGGCAACCTGCGCTCGACCATTCGCGGCATCAGCGAGTCGGCCCAGCAACTGGCCTCCGCTGCCGAGGAAATGAGTTCGGTGATGGAGCAAAGCACCCGCGGCCTGCAACAGCAGAATGACCAGATCGAACAGGCTGCCACTGCGGTTACCGAGATGAGCACGGCCGTCGATGAAGTGGCCGCCAATGCGGTGTCCAGTGCCGAAGCCTCCGAAGCCTCGAACGAGGACAGCAAGCATGGGCATGTGCAGGTCAGCGAAACCATCAGTTCGATTCAGGAACTGGTCAGCGCGGTGCTCGGTGCATCCGAACAGGCCGAGGGCCTTGCGACCCAGGCCCAGGACATCAGCAAGGTTCTGGAAGTGATTCGCGGCATCGCTGGGCAGACCAACCTGCTTGCCCTGAACGCCGCCATTGAAGCCGCGCGGGCCGGCGAGGCTGGACGTGGTTTTGCGGTGGTTGCCGATGAAGTCCGCTCGCTGGCCCAGCGCACGCAGAACTCCACCGAAGAAATCGAGCTGATGATCAGCAGCATTCAGCAAGGCACCAGCGCCACCGTCGGCGCTTTGCAAACCAGCGCCGAGCAGGCCAGCCACACCCTGCGCCGGGCCAACAGCGCCGGCCAGGCTCTGGAGAAAATCACCGCGTCGATCTCGCAGATCAACCAGCGCAACCTGGTGATCGCCAGCGCCGCCGAGCAACAGGCGTTGGTGGCCCGGGAAGTCGACGAAAACCTGGTGACCATCCGCGATCTGTCGACCCAGACCGCTGCCGGCGCCACCCAGACGTCTGCCGCCAGCCAGGAACTGTCACGGCTGGCCGTCGACCTGAACGGATTGGTGACGCGCTTCGTGATCTGATCAGACAATTAAATGCCCGAATAGCGGTTGCCATCGCCGGGGCCCTCGGCAACACTCTCGTCCCGATCAAGGAAGGAGTGGCCCGTGAGCCCTGTCGATATTTTCCGCATGTTGTCGCTGGCTGCCATCTGGGGCGCGAGCTTCCTGTTCATGCGCATCATCGCTCCCGCGATCGGTACGGTTCCGACCGGATTCTTCCGCGTTTCCATCGCCGCCGTCGGCTTGCTGGTCATCCTCGGGCTGATGCGCATCAGCTGGGATTTCAAAGGCAAGCTCAAGACCGTGATGATGCTTGGCGTGATCAACTCCGGCGTTCCGGCCACCTTGTATTCAGTTGCCGCCCAGGTGCTGCCGGCCGGTTATTCGGCGATCTTCAACGCCACCACGCCGTTGATGGGCGTGTTGATCGGCGGGTTGTTCTTCAGTGAAAAACTGACGCTGGCCAAACTCGCCGGGGTGTTCCTCGGCCTGCTCGGGGTGGGCGTGCTGACCCGCGCCGGCCCGGTCGCGTTCGATCTGCCACTGTTGATGGGCGCCGTTGCCTGCCTGCTCGCGACCACCTGCTATGGCTTCGCCGGGTTCCTCGCCCGACGCTGGCTGGATCAGGCCGGCGGGCTCGACAGTCGTCTGTCGGCGCTGGGCAGCATGCTCGGTGCGACCCTGTTCCTGTTGCCGCTGTTCGGATACAGCGTCATCACTCAACCGCCGGTGAGCTGGGGTGGCTGGAATGTCTGGCTGTCGCTGCTGGGCCTGGGTCTGGGCTGCACCGCGTTTGCCTACATCATTTACTTCCGCCTGCTGAGTTCCATCGGGCCGGTGAAGTCGATGACCGTGACCTTCATGATTCCGCCGTTCGGCGTGCTGTGGGGGGCGCTTTTTCTCGATGAGCCGCTGTCGATGGCGCACGTGTATGGCGGGGTCTTGATCGCGATTGCGCTGTGGCTGGTGCTGAAACCCGCCGTGGTGAAACCGGCAGAAATCACCGCCCGCTGATTCGCAGATGCACAAAGGCCCGGGAGTTTCCTACCGGGCCTTTTTCATGCGCGGCGGTTACGCCGATTTACGGAACACGAACACCAGACCGACGATGATCAACAGCATCCCCAGCACGCTCAACGCGGCCAAGCGATTGCCGAAGATCAGATAGTCCATCACCGCCGTCACGGCCGGCACCAGATAAAACAGGCTGGTGACATTCACCAGATTGCCCCGGGCGATCAGTCGATACAGCAGCAACGTCGCCAGCACGGAAACCACCAGCCCCATCCACAACACCGGCACGATGAAACCGGCGCTGTGCTCGAAGTGGAACGGCTGAAACGGCACGAAGATCCCGCACAGCAACAGCCCCGCCAGATACTGCACCGGTAGCGTGCCGAGAGGGTTGTCGGTGATGCGCTTCTGCATGATCGAACCGAAGGTCATGCTCGCCAGCGCCAGCAGCCCGAACAACATTCCCGCCAGCGACATCCCGGCCAGACCGATGCCCTGGTAAACCACCATGATCAACCCGGCCAATCCCAACGCCAGCCCAAACATCCGGCTCGCCGAGCGCTGCCGCTCCATGATCACCACCGTGAGAATCGGCTGCACGCCCATGATGGTCGCCATCACCCCGGGCGTGACTTTTAGATCCAGCGCCAGCAGATAGAAGATCTGATAAGCCCCCAACAGCACCACGCCGGTGGCCATCGCGTACAGCATCGGTTGGCCGCCCTTGGGCAATTTCAGCTTGAGCAATGGCGCCAGCAGTACCAGCCCGCACAGGGCGATCACAAAACGGATTAGCAGAAAGGCAAAGGGCGAAGCGTGGGCCAGCCCCCACTTGGAGAAGATCGCCCCGCTGCTCCACAGCAGAACGAACAGGCTCGTGGACGCCGCCGCGAGCGCGGACTTTTTCGAAAGGACAAACATGAATACCACCTGTAGTCAGGCAAATAGCCAACTCAGCCGAAGCTGAAATTCAGTAGGTTTTTTCAGGCGGGCACAGGGGTCAGCAGGAAACGCTGATCAGCCCGAAACACCAACGCCCGGCGGTGATACGACTGCGCACACCGGCGTGCTACTGACAGGTGGAGGGTAATGACTGATCTGCACAGGCTGCTGATTCCCGCACGGCACGACGCCAGCGTTGACCGCTGAATCGACTACCGCGTTGATGAGGGATGCAGGCATCTGGGCTGATCTTTTTTGAAGGGTTGAAAGGTGAGTCGTGGGACTCACGAGCGCCGACTATAACCAGCGCGGGACATGGATTGCAACGACTTGGACAAAGGGCCAGTAGCGACAGGCAGGAGGCAGGCGCATAGGCTCGTTTGCAATTGCAACGACCATTGATGGGGGACATGGAATGCGCGAGATCAAATGCCAAGGGAACGGAATCATCTGCGGTATCAGTTGTACAAATCGCAAGCCAGGAAGCTTGCCCGCCTTGCCACGACTCAACTCCAGATTGACCTGGAGATGGCTGGCCCCACAACGCTTGACCTTTCGAAAGTACGTTTCGAACCCATCGACTCGTTGGCACTGAGTGCTTTTGAGTGTTGGGAGAGCCCACATTTTTCATGGGAAGAAGTCATTGGATGGAAAGCGCGCGAACCTCTCGCTCTCGACATCGCAATCTGGTTTGAATCTGAACTGTGCGGACTTTGCTTCGCCAACCCGAATAAAAGTCGACAACGCATCCGAATCGTACGACTGGAGGGGCGGCCAAGAGAAACACATCCATTGAAAAACCGTGTTGCACCGCTATCCGTTCTGGCAATTGAGCAATACGCCCGCATCATTGGCAGTAGCTTGATCGAGGCTCAAGAACCATTCCAGGGAGCAATACCAATTTACGAACAACTCGGCTTCGGTTTGGATAACGAGGGTCGCCTTGTCAAAACAGTAGGGAGCCTAGTATTGTGAAAAAAGCTCAAATATTGATCAACCAAGGTGGGAATATGCGCAAAGAAATAAAAAAATCCCCCAGGAAGAAAAAAGCGCATGCAATAAGGGGTGAATCTGATCCGGCGGTTCTGACAGCCAGTCAACGACGGCTCTTACAGATCATTGCAACCGGCACCGCTATCGATGAACCAAGCTTACTTGCTGGCCGTCCCTGATTCCGAAAACAAAAAACCGCTCAAACGAGCGGTTTTTTATGCTTTTAATTCCAGCCTCAACCAAACAGCCAATACCCCAGCAACGTCAACACCACCACCGCCAGCACCGGCCGCATTACGCGGTAGGCCTTCGGATTGCGGCGTTTCCACTGTTTGACCCCACCGCTGAACTTGTCGCTGAAGTTCTTGCTCCACGCGTAAGCCTGGTTGATCCCGCCGACGCGCTCGTCGTCGAGGTTCTGCGGTGCCGTGGCACGGCCCAGCCAGGCGCTGATGAAGCGGTTGATGCGGGTCATGAGGCGATTGCTCAGGGGACGCTCGATGTCGCAGAACAGGATGACGCGGGTCTTGTCGGTTTCGTTCTTGACCCAGTGAACGTAGGTTTCGTCGAACATCACGTCTTCACCGTCGCGCCAGGCGTAGACCTGACCGTCGACGAAGATCCTGCAGTCGTCGGAGTTCGGCGTCGACAGGCCGAGGTGATAACGCAGGGAACCGGCGAACGGATCGCGGTGCGGGTTCAAATGGCTGCCGCCCGGCAACAACGCGAACATCGCGCCTTTGACGTTGGGGATGGCACTGACCAGCGCCACGGTTTTCGGGCACAGGGTTTCGGCCGAAGGCAGCGGTTTGTCGTACCACTTGAGGTAGAAACGCTTCCAGCCCTTCTTGAAGAACGAGCCGAAACCGGCGTCGTTGTTCTTCTCGGCGGCGCGAATATAACCCTCGTCGAACAGGTGCATCGCCTCGTCGCGAATGGTTTCCCAGTTATCGCGCAACACGTCCAGTTCCGGAAACTTGCTGCGGTCCAGATACGGCTTGGACGGCACGCCGGAGAACAGGTACATCAAGGCGTTATATGGAGCGAACAGCGCCGAGTGGTTGACGAACTGACGCAGCACCGGCAAACGCGCCTTGCCGCGCAAATGCACGTAGAGGATGCTGCCCACAAACAGCAGCAACACCGACACCTTGGCGGCTAACGAAAAGGTCATCAACAACTCCTTGAAATAAGACAACGCCACGCCATGCCATTTACCCGAGATGGCGGCCGGCCATGATAAACACTACCGGCTCCGGGAAAAACCCGCCCGACTCAAGATTCAGTGTTAAGAATTGCGCAACAAAGCACTTCTTAACATAACGATCCTGAACCTTGGCTGACCTGAATCAACGCGCCCTTACTGCTGGTTCTCCTGATCGGTGAACAGATCACTGAACAGCATGCTCGACAGATAACGCTCACCAGAGTCGGGCAGCACCACCACAATGGTCTTGCCCTGCATTTCCGGCGTCTCCGCCAGACGCACCGCCACCGACATGGCCGCACCGCAGGAAATACCGCACAGGATCCCTTCCTCCTGCATCAGGCGCAGGGCCATGGCCTTGGATTCGTCGTCCGTCACCAGCTCGACCCGGTCAACCATCGACAGATCAAGGTTCTTCGGCACGAAACCGGCGCCAATCCCCTGAATCTTGTGCGGGCTCGGCTTGATTTCTTGACCTGCCAGCGCTTGGGTAATCACCGGCGAAGACACCGGCTCCACCGCCACCGACAGAATCGGTTTGCCCGCCGTATTCTTGATATACCGCGACACGCCGGTAATGGTTCCGCCGGTGCCGACGCCCGCCACCAGCACATCGATGGCGCCATCAGTGTCATTCCAGATTTCCGGGCCGGTGGTTTTTTCGTGGATAGCCGGGTTGGCCGGGTTATCGAACTGAGCGGGCATGAAGTATTTGCCCGTGTCACTGGCTACAATTTCGTTGGCCTTTTCAATAGCGCCCTTCATGCCTTTCGCCGGCTCGGTCAGCACCAGTTCGGCGCCCAGCGCCTTGAGCACCTTGCGCCGCTCGATGCTCATCGAGGCCGGCATGGTCAGCAGCAATTTGTAACCGCGAGCGGCCGCCACGAAGGCCAGACCGATGCCGGTGTTGCCGGAGGTCGGCTCGACGATGGTCATGCCCGGCTTGAGTTTGCCGCTGCTTTCGGCGTCCCAGATCATGTTGGCGCCAATCCGGCACTTGACCGAGTAGCCCGGGTTGCGACCTTCGATCTTGGCCAGAATGGTCACGCCACGGGGCGCGATGCGGTTGATCTGCACCAACGGCGTGTTGCCGATGGAATGGGCGTTGTCAGCAAAAATACGGCTCATGGCTGGGTCCTTGTGCAGCGTTGAATTCAGCCTTCCAAGGTAAGCCTGTTGCCCGTGTCAGTCCAGTCGGGCCGAACGTCTGCGGCAGGCGGCAGTCAATCGCTTTACATCGTTCGGAATTTGCTGCCATGAAGCGTCGCTACCGTTGGCCATTGTGGATTTTTGCCACTGTTGTGGTGTTGCTGGTCGCCCTGCACATCGCCCTGCCCTACCTCGTGCGCGACTATCTGAACGACAAGCTGGCCAACATGGGCGACTACCGCGGCCAGATCACCGACGTGGACCTGGCGCTCTGGCGCGGAGCCTACAAGATTAATGGCCTGAAAATCGTCAAGGCCGACGGCAAGGTGCCGGTGCCATTCGTCGATGCGCCGGTTATCGACCTGTCTGTCAGTTGGCACTCGCTTTGGTACGACCATGCTGTCGTGGCACAGGTGAAATTCTTTAAACCTCAGGTGAACTTCGTCGATGGTGGTGCCAACAAGCAGAACTCCCAGACCGGTCAGGGCACCGACTGGCGTGAGCAACTGGGCAAACTGTTGCCTATCACGCTCGACGAAGTGCAGATCAGCGATGGGCGGATCAGCTTTCGCAACTTCAACTCCAAACCACCGGTGAACATGAATGCGACCAATATCGACGCCAGCATCTTCAACCTGACCAACGTGGTCGACACCAAGGGCAAACGCGACGCCCGCTTCGAGGGCAAAGCCCTTCTGCTGGGCCATGCGCCGCTGGAAACCACAGCCACCTTCGACCCGTTGAGCAATTTCGAAGATTTCGAATTTCGCCTGCGGGCCCGGGATATCGAACTCAAGCGCATGAACGACTTCGCCTCGGCCTACGGCAAGTTCGACTTCAACGCCGGCCACGGCGATGTGGTCATCGAAGCCGCCGCGACCAAGGGCCAGCTCAAGGGCTACATCAAACCGCTGCTGCGCGACGTCGACGTATTCAACTGGCAGCAGGATGTCGAGAACAAGAACAAGGGGATCTTCCGTTCGATCTGGGAAGCACTGGTCGGCGGCACCGAAACCGTGCTGAAAAACCAGGGCAAGAACCAGTTTGCCACCCGGGTCGAACTCAGCGGCAGCGTGCACCAGCAAGATATCAACGCGTTCGAAGCGTTTTTGCAGATTTTGCGCAACGGATTTATCCAGGCCTTCAATGCCCGGTATGAACGGCCGAAGCCGGATGCCGGATAGCGCGCTTGCTCAACTCGCTCTCGGCCGAAACTGAGTCAACATGTGACGCCCCATTCAGAGACTGAATAAGCCGTCTGCGTTCACAGTCGACCGGGCCGCGCGTTATAGTCGGGCATCCGATTATTTCGCCCCCGCCCTGCCCGTTCAGGTCGGCGTTACCGTTCGAGGATTAGCAGATGAAGTTCGAAGGCACCCAGGCCTACGTCGCCACCGATGACCTGAAGCTGGCGGTCAACGCCGCCATCACCCTGGAGCGGCCGCTGCTGGTCAAGGGCGAACCGGGTACCGGCAAGACCATGCTCGCCGAGCAACTGGCCGAATCGTTCGGCGCCAAGCTGATCACCTGGCACATCAAGTCCACCACCAAGGCCCATCAGGGCCTGTACGAGTACGATGCGGTCAGCCGTTTGCGTGACTCGCAACTGGGCAATGAAAAAGTCCACGACGTGCGCAACTACCTGAAGAAGGGCAAGCTTTGGGAGGCGTTCGAGTCCGAAGAACGCGTCATCCTGCTGATCGACGAAATCGACAAGGCCGACATCGAGTTTCCCAACGACCTGCTGCAAGAACTCGACAAGATGGAGTTCTACGTTTACGAGATCGACGAGACCATCAAGGCCAAGAAGCGTCCGATCATCATCATTACCTCCAACAACGAGAAAGAGCTGCCGGACGCGTTCCTGCGCCGCTGCTTCTTCCACTACATCGCCTTCCCCGACCGCACCACCCTGCAGAAAATCGTCGATGTTCACTACCCGGACATCAAAAAGGACCTGGTCAGCGAAGCGCTGGACGTGTTCTTCGACGTGCGCAAGGTGCCGGGCCTGAAGAAGAAGCCATCGACCTCGGAACTGGTGGACTGGCTGAAACTGCTGATGGCCGACAACATCGGCGAAGCGGTGCTGCGCGAACGCGATCCGACCAAAGCCATCCCGCCGCTGGCCGGTGCGCTGGTGAAGAACGAACAGGACGTGCAACTGCTTGAGCGCCTGGCGTTCATGAGCCGTCGCGGCACCCGCTAAGAGGCTGATGCCATGTTGCTCAACCTGTTCAATGAAATGCGTGCAGCCAAGGTGCCGGTGTCGGTGCGCGAGCTGCTCGACCTGATCAACGCGCTGAAACAGCGTGTGACCTTCGCCGACATGGACGAGTTTTACTACTTGTCGCGGGCGATCCTGGTGAAGGACGAACGGCATTTCGACAAGTTCGACCGTGCGTTCGGCGCCTACTTCAATGGCCTGGAAAAGCTCGACGATCACTTGCAGGCGCTGATCCCTGAAGACTGGCTGCGCAAGGAGTTCGAGCGCTCGCTGAGCGACGAGGAACGTGCGCAGATCCAGTCCCTCGGCGGTCTGGACAAGCTGATCGAAGAGTTCAAGAAACGCCTGGAAGAACAGAAGGAACGTCACGCCGGCGGCAACAAATGGATCGGCACCGGCGGCACCAGCCCGTTCGGCTCCGGCGGTTTCAACCCGGAAGGCATCCGGGTCGGCGATGCTGGCAAGCGCCAGGGCAAAGCGGTGAAAGTCTGGGATCAGCGCGAGTACAAGAACCTCGACGACTCGGTGGAACTGGGCACCCGCAACATCAAGGTCGCCCTGCGCCGCCTGCGCAAATTCGCGCGTCAGGGCGCGGCGGAAGAGCTGGACATCGACGGCACCATCGACCACACCGCCAAGGATGCCGGGCTGCTGAACATCCAGATGCGCCCGGAACGGCGCAACACGGTGAAACTGTTGCTGCTGTTCGACATCGGCGGCTCGATGGACGCCCACGTGAAGATCTGCGAGGAACTGTTCTCGGCCTGCAAGACCGAGTTCAAGCATCTGGAGTACTTCTACTTCCACAACTTCATTTATGAATCGGTGTGGAAGAACAACATGCGCCGCACTTCCGAGCGCACGTCGACCCAGGACCTGCTGCACAAGTACGGCGCCGACTACAAAGTGATCTTCATCGGTGACGCCGCGATGGCGCCCTATGAAATCACCCAGGCCGGCGGCAGCGTCGAGCACTGGAACGAAGAGCCGGGTTACGTGTGGATGCAGCGCTTCATGGAGAAGTACAAGAAGCTTATCTGGATCAATCCGTACCCGAAGGACACTTGGGGCTACACCTCGTCGACCAATATCGTGCGGGATCTGATCGAGGATCAGATGTATCCGTTGACGTTGCGCGGGCTGGAAGAAGGGATGCGGTTTCTGTCCAAGTAAGCGGATGGTTCCCATGTCGAGGCGTCGAACCGTCTGCGTGGGAACGATCAAACGCAGACGCGTTCGACGCGGGAACGATCAAGTAAAGCGCTTTAGATATTCGACGTGTTCCCGGTGTGCCACATCCTGTACCACCGGGCGCAATCTGACCTTCGCCCCCGGCAGACACTGTGCCAAGCGGGCCAGCGCCAACGGCGTCAATGCTCCCAATCGTGGATAGCCGCCAATGGTCTGCCGATCATTGAGCAAAACGATCGGCTGCCCGTCCGGCGGCACCTGCACCGCGCCCAGCGGAATGCCCTCGGAAATCATCGGCTGGCCTTGATACTGCAACGCCGTGCCCAGCATGCGAATGCCCATGCGATCGGCGCGACTGTCCAGCGTCCAGGCACTGTTGAATGCATCGAACAGGCTCTGCCCGCTGAACTGACCGATCTGCGCGCCGAGCACCAGATCGAGCGGCGCGTCGAGACGCAGGTCCGGTCGATGCTCCGCCGGGACCTCACGCACCAATAGGGTTTCGCCCTGATAACTCAGCGAAGCGCCCTTGGCCAATGGCAAGCCAAAACCATCGAGACCGCCGAGTTCCTCACGTACCACCGTGGCACTGCTGCCCAGCACTTTCGGCGCACTGAAACCGCCGGGCGCCGCCAGATAGGCCCGCGCCCCCTGCAACGGCTGGGTGAACTTCAAGGTCTGCCCTTTGCGCAGTTTGAAACTGCGCCACGGCGCCAGCGCTTCACCGTCGATCTGCGCGCCAAGATCGGCGCCGGCCAATGCCAGCAAGCAATCTTCTTCAGCCACCACCGTAAACCCGCCGAGGGTGATTTCGATCACCGGCAAGTCCAGGCCATTGCCCAGCAGCCAGTTGGCCCAGGCCATCGACCGCCAGTCCGCCGCACCGCCCTGGGTCACGCCCAGATGGCGTACGCCAAACCGTCCGGCATCCTGCAACAGGCACAACGGCGTGCTCGCTTCAATCGTCAGTCGGCTCATGCCAGGGCCTCCAGAGGCGTGTCGTCACCGCCCAGACGGATGAATTCGGCATGGCTCACCGCTTCGAAACGCACGGTATCGCCGGGCTGCATGAGGCTGTAGCCATCGCGTTCACGGTCGAACAGTTTTGCCGGCGTGCGACCGATCAGATTCCAGCCACCGGGAGACACCACCGGATACGCCGCTGTCTGCCGCTCGGCGATGCCGACGCTGCCGGCGGCGACTTTCTTGCGTGGGGTATTCAGACGCGGTGCTGCCAGGACTTCTTCCACCAGCCCCATGAAGGCAAACCCCGGTGCGAATCCCAGCGCGAACACCTGATACTCGCGAGCGCTGTGGAGGCGGATCACTTCTTCCACCGCCAAACCGCTGCGTTGCGACAGCAGGCTCAATTCCGGGCCGACGCTCAGGTCGTACCACACCGGCAACACATGACACTGGCCACCGGTTCGCGCATTTGGCGACAGGTCGATCAGCGCTTCGGCGATCAGTTCCCGGGCCTGACCCGGATTCAATTCGGTCAGGTCGTAATGCACCATCAACGTGGTGTACGACGGCACCAGATCGATCAGATGTGCGCCGAACACCGTGCGCAACCGCTCACTGGCGGCGAGCATCCACGGCATGTTGGCTTCGGCGATTTCATCGAACAGGCGCAGCATCAGGCAATCCAGCGCTACCACTTCCACCCGCGGATTCATGGCGCGCTCTGCTCGTTCAGGGCCTGACGAATGCGTTGCACGGCGGCCACTGAACTGGCGTTGTCACCGTGCACGCACAGCGTGTTGGCTTGCAGGTGCAGCGCGCTGCCGTCGCTGGCGGTGAGGTTGTCGCCACGAGCGATGGTCAGCGCTTGCGCGATGATGGTTTCGGAATCGTGATGCACCGCGCCCGGCAGTTGTCGCGAAACCAGTCTGCCAGCGCTGTCATAGGCGCGGTCGGCGAAGGCTTCGAACCACAGGGTCACGCCGTATTCGTCGCCAAGCTGTTGCGCGGCCGTATTGTCGCGGGTGGCCATCAGCATCAGTGGCAAGCTGCGATCGTAAGCCGCGACGGCCTGAATCACCGCCCGCAACTGCGCCGGGTTGGCCATCATGTCGTTGTACATCGCGCCGTGGGGTTTGACGTAACTGACTTTGCCACCCTGGGCACGGCAAATGCCGTCGAGGGCGCCGATCTGGTAATGCAGGATGTCTTGCAGTTCCTGGGCGGTGTAAGCCATGGAACGTCGGCCGAACCCCACAAGATCCTGATAGGCCGGATGCGCGCCGATCTGCACACCGTGGCTCAGGGCCAGGCTGACGGTCTTGCGCATGATGCTCGGGTCGCCGGCGTGAAAACCGCAGGCAATGTTGGCGCAATCGATGAAGGGCATGACTTCCGCGTCCAGACCCATGGTCCAGCTGCCGAAGCTCTCGCCGATGTCACAGTTCAATAGCAGGCGGCTCACGGTGAACACTCCTGTAGCTTTTGTCTTTTTTTATCGTAGGGCGTTGTCGCAGGTTATCAGTTACTGCGCGTCCAGTTGTTTGCCACGGGTTTCCGGCAGGCTCAACGCCGCGAGGATCACCACCCCGTAGGACACCGCCGCAAAGGCACCGATGCCTACGCTCAGCGGCACTTTCTGGCTGAGCAGCCCGATCAGCAGCGGGAACAATGCCGCCAGCGCCCGGCCAATGTTGTAGCAGAAGCCCTGCCCCGAGCCGCGAATCCGGGTTGGAAACAGTTCGGTGAGAAACGCGCCCATGCCACTGAAAATCCCCGACGCAAAGAAGCCCAGCGGGAAGCCCAGCCACAACATCACGCCGTTGCTGACCGGCAATTGGGTGTAGAGCAGAACGATGGTGAACGAGCCGACCGCGAACAGGATGAAGTTCTTCTTGCGGCCCAACAGGTCGGTCAAATAGGCGCTGATCACATAACCGACGTAGGAACCGATGATCACCATCGCCAGATAGCCGCCGGTGCCGAGTACGCTCAAGCCGCGTTCGTTCTTCAGAAACGTCGGCAGCCAAGAGGTGATCGCGTAGTAACCGCCGAGGGCGCCGGTGGTCAGCAACGAGGCGCGGATCGTGGTGAAGAGCATGCCGGGGGCGAAGATCTCGTAGAACTTCGAAGGGCTTTGCGGGGTTTGTCTGGCCTTGGCTTCGCGGTAAATCTCCGGATCTTTCACCAGACGGCGGACGAAAATCACGAACACCGCCGGCACGATGCCAAGGATGAACAGTGCGCGCCAGGCGTCTTCCGGTGGCAGCACCGAGAACAGCAGCGCATACAGAATCGCTGTCAGGCCCCAACCCAAGGCCCAGCCGGATTGCACCATGCCCACCGCCTTGCCGCGGTCCTTGGCCCGGATCACTTCACCGATCAGCACCGCACCGGCGGTCCATTCACCGCCGAAACCGAAGCCCATCAAGGTGCGGGCGATCAACAGCTGTTCGTAGTTCTGGGCGAAGCCGCAAAGGAAAGTGAAGAATGCAAACCACAGCACCGTCAGTTGCAGGGTACGCACGCGGCCGATGCGGTCGGAGAGAATTCCCGCCACCCAACCGCCGATGGCCGACGCGATCAGGGTGCTGGTATGAATCAGGCCGGCTTCGCCGGTGGTGATGCCCCACATCGCGATCAGGGTTGGCACCACGAAGCTGAGCATCTGGGTGTCCATGCCGTCCAGACCGTAGCCGATCTTGCAGCTCCAGAAGGTCCGGCGCTCCTGCTGATTGATGTTGCGATACCAGTCGAATGGGCCGGGACGGGCCGCAGTCTTGGGGAGGTCGAGGGTGTCGGGCGCACTCATGGCATGTCTCCGCAGGCTTTATTGGTCTTGTTCGAAGCTCCGACGACGCCTATCGTGGGAACCGGATGCGTCGATTCTTGGGTGCGTCACCCGGTCGCGTCCAACGAATAAAAACCTGCCCAAGACATAAGAAAAATTTGTTGCCATGAACCTGAAGTTTCTCGAAACCTTCGTCTGGGTCGCCCGGCTGAAAAGTTTTCGCCTGACCGCCGACAAGCTGTTCACCACCCAGGCCTCGATCTCCAGCCGGATCGCGGTGCTCGAAGGTGAGCTCGGGGTGAAGCTGTTCCTGCGTGATTCACGCGGCGTCAGCCTGACGCCCGAAGGTTTGAAAGTGCTGGACTATGCCGAGCAGATGCTCGACACGATGCAGGCGCTGAAGCAGTCGATCGAGACCCGATCGAGCAAGGTCGGCCGAGTGCGCATCGGAGTGATGGACACGGTGATTCACACCTGGCTCAGCCCGTTGGTGGCGCAAATGACCGATCTGTATCCACGGGTGGAAATCGAGCTGGTGGCGGATACCTCGCTGAACCTCTGCGATCAGCTGCAAAAAGGCTTTCTCGATCTGATCCTGCAAACCGATCTGGTGCGCCAGGAAAGCGTGCGCAGCCTCGAACTGGCCAGCCACCCCATCGGCTGGATCGTCGCCAGCCATTCGATCTACAACCGCGACTACCAAAGCCTCGCCGACCTGGCGCAGGAGCGGATCATCACTTACTCGAAAAACTCCCGGCCGCACCAGGACATCCTGGCGCTGATGCAGGCCCAGGGCGTGCTGGCGCCAAGGTTGAATTGTGTGAATTCGGTGTCGGCGATCACCCGGCTGTTGCGCGACGGCTTCGGCATTGGCGCGTTGCCGCCGGTGCTGGTGGCCGAGGAACTGGCGCGGGGGGAATTGACTTTGCTCGACATCGAACAGCGTCCACCGAACCTGCAAGTCGTGGTGTCATGGCGGGTCGGTGTGGAATGGGTCGAGGAGATTGTGATGCTGTGTCAGCAGGTGCTTGAGGGGTATGCGCGCAAGGTGGGCAAGGATTACATCGCTTTAAGTTGATCGTTCCCACGCTCTGCGTGGGAATGCAGCCCGGGACGCTCCGCGTCCCTCGCAAGCCGAACGCGGAGCGTCCGTTGAGGCATTCCCACGCAGACGGTTCGACGCCTCGACGTGGGAACGATCTTCATAAGGCTCAGAGCCCGCGCACATCCCGGTCTTCGATCGGCCGGCTCTGGCGCAGGCGCTTGCCGCCCAGCACCACCCAGTCGATCAGACGGAACAGGCATTCAAGACCGAACGACAGCAGCAGCGCGCCGCTCATCCCCCAGATCATCGCTTCAGGCGTCAGCAGGATCTGGTAGCTGTAGCCATTCCAGGTTTCCTTGCGGATGTCCGGGTCGGCGGCCAGCACCACTTGCAGGAAGCGGATGTACCACGGGCCTTGCATCGCCTGGAATTGCTTGTCCAGCGCCAGCTGACGGTTGAGCAAGGTGCTCAGGCTGTCGGCATCACTGCGAAACACCGGATCTTCGCTGGCACGGTAATGGGCGACCAGCGCCTGGATATCACCCTTGAAAAACTGCTCGGCGGTACCCTGGAAGCCGCGCAGACCGGTCTGCGCCTCGATCAGGTGCGCTTCGACCCGCTTGGCGTAATCGTTGATGAAGCCCGGCACCTGGACACCGATCAACAGGCCCGCCGCAAACAACACCAGCCGTAGATAACTGAGCAACATGGGGGTGCAATCCTTATTCGGTCGTGCCTTGGCTGACGCATTCGCCGCGTCGCCACAGGCTCCATTGGCCCGGTTCGTAGCGGGTCCAGGTTTCGTTTTCAGTCAAAGGTTCGGTGGCAATCACCGTGACCACGTCATTGGGCGTGGTTTCGGCCTGGAAATCGACGATCACATCAACGTCCTTGAGCCGCGCCGGGCCAAACGGTGCGCGTCGGGTGATCTGCGCCAGTTTGGTCGAGCAATAGCAGAACAGCCAGTCGCCGTCGCTGAGCAGGCAGTTGAACACGCCTTTGCTGCGATATTCGGCGCAGGCTGCGACCAGATCCGGCAGCAGCACTTCTATATCGACCGGTTCCGGAAACGCTGCACGTACACGGTTGAGCAAATCGCAGAACGCCGCTTCGCTGTCGGTATCGCCGACCGGGCGGTAGAAACTTTTGATCGGCGAGAAGTCGGCGAGCTGGCCGTTGTGCGCAAAGCACCAGTTGCGCCCCCACAGTTCGCGGACGAACGGGTGGGTGTTGGACAGGCAGACCTTGCCGACGTTGGCCTGGCGGATATGACCGATGACCACTTCGCTCTTGATCGGATAGCGCTGCACCAGATTGGCGACTTCCGACTCGCTGCTGGCCGCCGGGTCCTGGAACAGGCGCAAGCCGCGCCCTTCATAAAAACCGATGCCCCAGCCGTCGCGGTGCGGACCGGTGCGACCACCGCGCTGCATCAGCCCGGTGAAGCTGAACACGATGTCGGTCGGCACGTTGGCACTCATGCCCAGTAATTCACACATGTGCGGACTCTCGTGATTACAGACGCGGCTCGACCCGCATGCGCTGCGGATTGCTCGGCACCGGCGGGCGACCGTAGCGGTCATCGCCGGCACCGCCGAACGGTTGATCGGCGTCACGCTCGTCATCGGCACGGGCCGCTGCGCGGGCGGCTTCAGCCTGTTCCTTGCGGGCCTTGGAGGCGCGCTCGATCGGCAGGCGGATCAGCACGAAAATCAGGTACAGGCCGAACGCGATCATGGCGTACATGAGCAATTCGGAAATCGCGCGCCAGGCGTTGTTGCCGACCTTGAACGCCAGATCCAGCGCGGTGATGGCGATGGCCGGGGCGAATTTTTCCTTCACCGGGTCAATGATGGTCGGGCTGAACAGCAACACCGCCATCAATACACGCAGCGGCTCGCGCAGCCAGCGCCACATCCAGCGGGTCATGCGCATCCACACCAGCAGGCAGCCCACGGCGGCAAAGGCGTAAAGGCCCCAGGCGATCAGATAGTCGTTCTCGGTCATGGTGTCCATGGCAAGGCAGGCAAAGAGGCGCTTATAGTAACGACTTTTCGCACGTCAGGCTTCCCCGCCGTCCGTGCGGCCCTTATTTGTCATGTCCGAGAGCTTTCCATGCCCGTATCCGCCAACGTCAGCAGCGCCCCGATTGCCCACAAGGCCGCCGGCCACGACCCGTACGCCTGGCTGCAGGAACGCGACACCGACGCGGTGCTCGACTACCTCAAGGCTGAAAACGACTATCAGCAGGCGCAGACCGCCGATCAGGCCGAACTGCGCGAAAACCTGTTCGAAGAGATCAAGGGCCGGATCCTCGAAACCGACCTGTCCCTGCCGTCGCCATGGGGCCCGTACCTGTATTACACCCGCACCACAGCGGGTGACGAATACGCCCGCCACTACCGCTGCCCGCGCCCGGCCGACGACAGCCTGACCCTCGACGAAAGCCGCGAACAACTGCTGCTCGACCCGAACGCCCTGGCCAACGGCGGCTTTTTCTCCCTCGGCGCGTTCAGCATCAGCCCGGATCACCAGCGCCTGGCCTACAGCGTCGATGCCTCGGGCGACGAGATTTACACGTTGTTCGTGAAGGAGTTATCCAGCGAACGCGTCAGCGAACTGGAATTCCAGGACTGCGACGGCAGCATGACCTGGGCCAACGACAGCCTCACGCTGTTCTTCGGCGTACTCGACGACACCCATCGTCCGCACAAACTGTTCCGCTATCGTCTGGACGGCACCGCCGCCGAAGAGGTCTTCCACGAGCCGGACGGGCGTTTCTTCCTGCATTGCTACCGCGCCAGCTCCGAGCAGCAATTGCTGTTGTCCCTGGGCAGCAAGACCACCAGCGAAGTCTGGGCGCTGGACGCCAATCAGCCGCAGCAGCCGTTTACTTGCCTGGCACCACGGGTCGAGGATCATGAGTACGACGTCGACCACGGCAAGCTCGATGGCGAATGGACCTGGTTTATCCGCACCAACCGCGACGGCATCAACTTCGCCCTGTATCAGGCGCCGGACACCGGCATCGCACCGAGCGAAGACGACTGGCAGAACCTGATCCCTCATAGCGATTCGGTGATGCTCGATGGCGTGACCCTCAACGCCGAAGCCCTGACCCTGAGCCTGCGCGAAGGTGGCCTGCCGATCATCGAAGTTCGCCCACACGGCCTGGCGCCTTATCGCGTGCAATTGCCGGACGCGGCCTACAGCCTCTACGTGCAAAACAGCCTTGAATTCGAAAGCGACCGCATCCGCCTGCGCTATGAAGCGCTGAATCGTCCGGCTCAGGTTCGGCAACTGATCCTCGCCACCGGCGAACAGACCGTCCTCAAGGAAACCCCGGTGCTCGGCCCGTTCGACGCCGACGCCTACGTCAGTCAGCGCCTGTGGGCGACCGCACCGGACGGCACCCAGGTGCCGATCAGTCTGGTGATGAAACGGGAAATGGTCGGCAAAGCGGTGCCGCTGTACCTGTACGGTTACGGCGCCTACGGTTCGAGCCTCGACCCGTGGTTCTCCCACGCCCGCCTGAGCCTGCTGGATCGCGGCATGGCGTTCGCCATCGCCCACGTGCGCGGCGGCGGTGAGCTGGGCGAAGCCTGGTACCGCGCCGGCAAACAGGAGCACAAGCACAACACCTTCAGCGACTTCATTGCCTGCGCCGAATTCCTGATCCTCAACGGCATCACTACCGCGCCACAGCTGGCGATCAGTGGTGGCAGCGCCGGTGGCTTGCTGATCGGCGCGGTGCTCAACCAGCGTCCGGATCTGTTTGGTGTGGCGATTGCCGAAGTGCCGTTCGTCGACGTGCTCAACACCATGCTCGACCCGGATCTGCCGCTGACCGTCACTGAATACGACGAGTGGGGCAATCCCGAAGAGCCGGAGGCCTACGAGCGGATCAAGGCCTATGCGCCATACGAAAACGTCACTGCACAGGCGTATCCCGCAACACTGGTGATCGCCGGCTACAACGACAGTCGCGTGCAATATTGGGAAGCGGCCAAGTGGGTGGCGAAATTGCGCGCGACCAAGACCGATGACAATCCATTGCTGCTCAAGACCGAACTGGGCGCCGGCCACGGCGGCATGAGCGGGCGTTATCAGGGATTACGTGACGTAGCGCTCGAATATGCATTTGTTTTCAAGGTTCTGGGCATTGCCTGAGGAACTCCGCCGGTCAGTCAGGTCTTAATTCCGGGCACCGGGAGCCGATAAGCAGATCGGCCCCCGGTGGCGAGCCTGCCACCCGACACAACAAAAAGACCGCACGACATGTCAGAACCCACTCTACTGAACAATGAAATCCGCGACTGGCTGATGGACTGCGGCCTGTTCGATCAATTGCAACTGGCGGATTTTGCCGCCGCTTCGGGCTACTTCAGCATCAGCACCGTGGCTGAAGGCGAAGCGATCTTTCGCGAAGGTGATGCCGGCAGTTTCATGTGCATCATCCACACCGGCCAGGTGGCCGTGCAGAAAACCGGTGGCGACGGCCAGGTCGTGACCATGGCCACCCTGCGTAGCGGTCGGGCGTTCGGCGAAATGGCCGTGCTCGACGGCGAACGCCGCTCGGCAACATGCGTCGCGGCGAGCAACTGTCAGTTGCTCAACCTCGGCAAGGATTCGCTGGAAAAAATGCTCAACGACGCGCCGAAGATCGCCGCCAAGATCATCCGCGCCCTCGCCGTCTCCCTCTCCAAACGCCTGCGCATGGCCGACGGCCAGCTCGCCGCCCAGCAGATCTAGCCCCCCGGGGATTTGGGTTTGCTGTCGTTCTGTTCCAGGCCCGGCAATGGCTGATCCTTGGTCGGCGGGCTGGGCATTTCGATCGGCACCAGCGGCGGGCCGCCACTGCCGGGGCCGGCCTTGGGAATCGGCACCGGGCTGATCTGCGGATACGGGGTCGGCGTCGCCGTACCGGGCGAACCCGGTTGCGGTGTCGGGCTGACGGGAATCGTCTGTTGCGCCTGTACGGCAGTTATCGAGAGCGCGGCCAGGGTAATGACCGTTAGAATGGTGCGCTTCATCAAGGGCTCCGTTGGCCTGAAGTCTGCCTTCAGGCTACTCCCAACGCGCCGGCTTGCCTTCCCCCCTGTAGAGATTTCCATGAAACGTTTCGTTCTGCTCGACACCACGCCGATCCCTGACAACGGTGGCGCCCTGTGCCTGTTCGAGTATGGCGAGGACTTCGTCATCAAGATCCAGGGCGGCGACGGCGGCCAATTGATGAACACCCGCATGCACGGTTCCGAAGACGCGCTGGCCGAGATTCCGTGCCGCAAGGTCGCCGGCCGGCCGAACTCGCGGGTGCTGATCGGCGGTCTGGGCATGGGCTTCACCCTCGCCTCCGCGCTCAAGCATCTGGACAAGAGCGCCGAAGTGGTGGTCGCCGAACTGGTGCCCGGCGTGGTCGAGTGGAACCGCGGCCCGCTCGGTGAAAAGTCCGGACGCCCGCTGCTCGATCCGCGCACGGTGATTCGCCAGGAAGACGTGGCCAAGGTGCTGCAAAGCGAGCCCCACGGCTTCGACGCGATCATGCTCGATGTCGACAACGGCCCCGAAGGCCTGACCCAGAAAGCCAACAGCTGGCTGTATTCCGCCGCAGGCCTTGCCGCGTGCGCCAAGGCGATGCGGCCCAAAGGCGTGCTGGCGGTGTGGTCGGCCAGCGCCGACCGGCAGTTTTCCGACAAATTGAAGAAGGCCGGTTTCAAGGCCGAGGAAGTCCAGGTCTTCGCCCACGGCAACAAGGGCACGCGCCACACGATCTGGATTGCCGAGAAGCTCAAGGGCTGAGCTAAACTTGCCTCATAACCGTCATTAGTCTTTCTACAAAGGTGAACCCATGAGTTCGTCCACCCCGACCAACACTTCGAAGCTGGATCGCATCCTCGCCGACAACCAGCGCGACAAGGAAATGGGCTACCGCGACAAGGCCCTGAAGATGTACCCGCACGTGTGCGGCCGCTGTGCCCGTGAGTTTTCCGGCAAGCGCCTGAGCGAGCTGACCGTGCATCACCGCGACCACAACCACGACAACAACCCGCAGGACGGTTCCAACTGGGAACTGCTGTGCCTGTACTGCCACGACAACGAACACTCGCGCTACACCGACCAGCAGTACTTCGGCGAAGGCTCGCTGAGCACGCCGAAAATCGCCAAGGCGACGCACAATCCGTTTGCGGCGCTGGCCGGCCTCATGAAAAAAGAAGACTGAGCCACCACTCCGATCGTTCCCACGCTCCGCGTGGGAATGCAGCCCGGGACGCTCCGCGTCCCAAAGCGCACGCAGAGCGTGGGAACGATCAGCACCGCAGATCCTGAATCTGCCCGCCCTCCCCCAATCCCCGTATAATCGCCCTCTTTTTCCCGAAGGCACCCCGCTCGTGGCAGACAAACGGTACAGCTGCATTGGTTTGTATAACCCCAAATCACCGGAAAACGTCGGTTCGGTGATGCGCGCCGCAGGCTGCTACGGCGTGTCGACCGTGTTCTATACCGGCAAGCGCTATGAGCGCGCCGCCGACTTCGTCACCGACACAAAGCGGGTGCACTACGACATCCCGCTGATCGGCATCGACGACCTGAAAAAGATCCTGCCGCTCAACTGCGTCCCGGTCGCCGTGGAACTGGTCGACGGCGCCCGCCCGCTGCCGGAATACACCCATCCGGATCGCGCCCTGTACATCTTCGGCCCCGAAGACGGTTCGCTGGATCAAGAGATCCGCGACTGGTGCGAAGACGTCGTGTACATCCCGACCACCGGCTGCATGAACCTCGCCGCCACGGTCAACGTCGTGCTCTACGACCGCATGGCCAAAGGCCTGAACACCCGCTCCGGGCCGAAATTCCGCTGAAACGCCACACATCCAATGGAACGAGCTGACCGCCTGCGCAGTCAGCTTGTTTATCGATTACTCATTGCCTGGAGAAAGATCATGACCGAGCTCAAACGCGTCGAACGTATCGAATCCACCCCGTTCCAGAGCCGTTCCGAGCAGAACGTCGAAGGCTGGGAGCGCATCGGCTCGCTGGCCGGCGGCGTGATCATGGTCGGCAAGGGCCTGCGCCGTGGCGGTGTATTCGGGCTGATTCAGGTGGCGATTGGCGGCGTGGCCATGGCCCGCGGCATCACCGGCCACAGTTCGGTGAAAAGCCTGCTGGAGAAAAGCCGCCAGGACATGAACAACGTGCGGGCGAAGATCGAGCGGGCCGGTGAAGAACTGAGCAAGCTCAAGGCCAATGCCGAAGCGGCAACCAAAACTGCCACCGTGACCGGCAACGACTCGGTGAAATCGCCGAAAACCGGGGTTTGATTCTGGATTTGCCTTGAGGCTAATGGCCTCATCGCTGGCAAGCCAGCGATGGCGGTATTACTGCAGTAACCCGGTATCAAGGACTTTGGACGACTCGCCGAGAATGCTTTCGGCGAGTTGCACGAACTCTTTGGTATCCACCGTCCCCAGGTGCATCGCCCCGCGCAGCACGTCATCCAGCGAGCGCTTGTTGCGGGTCTTCAGGCGAATCTCGCCGTCCAGCTCCTGTAACAACAGCACCGCTTTCGACAGCTGCGCCGGGCTGATCTGCTCGCCGCGCAGGGTCGTGACTTTCTGGCTGTCCTTGACCAGTTTCGCCTGCAACGCCTGATAACGCTCGTCGCTCATGCCCCCGGCACGGCGTACCAGTTCGATGGCGTAATACTCGGCAAAACCCTCGCTGATCCAGTCGCTGCGCTGTTCGTCGTTGATCCGTCCGAACACCTGCGCCAACTCGCGCACCAAAACACTGCTGCCGCTTTCGCTGACCAGCGGCAAGCGCGTGTTGAGGTAGATCGACTCCCGCGCCGCCAGGCTGCCGCGCCACATCGGGTCATTGGCGCCGACGATCAGCAGTTTGCTCGGGTGGCGCGGAAACACCGCTTGCACCTGCGGCCAGACGAACGTCAGCAGCGTCAGCACGTCCATCCGGCGCATGCCCTGCCCTTGCGGCGAGGCCACGGTGACTTCGGTTTCCCCCAGTCGGGTGCGGCGGCTGCCAAGGTGGCCGGCGAGCATCCAGCCGGTCGGGCGGTCGAACAGGCGTGACGGATTGTCGATGCGGAATTTGTTCTTGCCGATACGCGGCCAGGCGGTTTCGACGCTTTTCCAGCCGTCGGGCAATTCGAAGTGCAGGCGCGCGACAAGCTCGATGCCGTCCTGTTGGTCGAGCTTGGCCGGCGGTACCAGTTCATCACCGCGCATCAGCGCCCAGGTCGGGGTCATGCGCGTGTCGAAGCTGCCGTTCTTGCGGCCGTGGCTGATGCGCACGCGGTAGGTCAGGCTGGCCTTGTCCGCCGTCGGGCGCCATACGCCGCGTGCGTGTTGGCCCGGCGTCAGTTGCCATTGGCCGTCGGCCTTGAAGTCGCTGTAGTGGCAGCCATCGCCAAGGTCGAAATCCAGACTGCGCACCGCTTCGCCTTTGGCGAGGGTCAGGCGCACTTCGGCCTGATCGCTCTGCGGCAGCAGGCGTACCTGATAATCCAGATCGACTTTCTTGGCCGCCCACACCGGCGCACTCAGCGCCAGCAACGTGACGATCAGCGCCCGGCGCAATCCCGTCGCCATACCTGCTCCTTGGTCAATCGTTAACCTGCGCGGAAAATCAGGTGATCTTCCCAGTCGTCTTCCGGCACGCTGCCTTCGGCGAGCATGCGCCCGGACTGGGAAATCCGTTCGTGGTGCACCGCGTCGCGATCACCGCAGACCAGGTGATGCCACAGCGGCAGATCCTTGCCTTCGCTGACCAGCCGATAACCGCAGGTCGGCGGCAGCCATTTGAATTCTTCGGCCTGGCCCGGGGTGAGCTGGATGCAGTCCGGGACAAACTTCATGCGGTTCGGGTAATCGCTGCACTGGCAGGTTTTCAGGTCCAGCAGTTTGCAGGCGATGCGCGTGTAATAGACGCTGTTGTCTTCTTCATCCTCGAGCTTCTGCAGGCAGCACAGGCCACAACCGTCGCACAGCGATTCCCATTCCTCGTGATCGAGTTGATCGAGGGTTTTGCGTATCCAGAACGGTTCGACTTTGGCGGCCATGGCTCAAGCATCAACATCAGGTGGTGAAAAGGCCGCCAGTCTAGTGCCCAAGGCCCCGTGGGCCAAGCGCTGGCGACTGCCGGTTGTGCGGGCTTGTCAGTTTTTGCGCGGCCAAGTAGCTTTGCCGGTCTCACCAGGCCTTTGCCGGATGCCATAAACGCTCGACCGCGTCGCATCCGGTGAACTGCAGGCTTGCGCCACAACCCCATCGTTCAGCCCAACTGATCCCGCCGGGTTTCGCTTCCAACCTGTCCTCAAACGTAGCAAGGAATCTTTCGATGAGTGCCAACCCTCGCGTTGCCGAATACGCCATTCACCCGCAGTTCACCGATCGCTGGTCGCCCCGCGCCTTCACCGGCGAAGCGATTTCCGAGGAAACCCTGCTGAGCTTCTTCGAAGCCGCGCGCTGGGCGCCGTCGGCGTACAACTCGCAGCCGTGGCGTTTTCTCTACGCCCGTCGCGACACGCCGAACTGGGAGCGTTACCTGGGCCTGCTCAATGAGTTCAACCGCAGCTGGGCCCAGCACGCGTCGGCGCTGGTGATCGTGATTTCGAAAACCACCTTCACCGCACCGGGCGCGACCGAAGAAACGCCTGCGCTGTGGCACACCTTCGACACCGGTTCCGCGTGGGGCCATCTGGCGCTGCAAGCGAGCCTGAGCGGCTGGCACACCCACGGCATGGCCGGCTTCGATCAGGAGCTGACCCGCAAGGAGCTGAACATTCCGCAAGGTTATGCGCTGCACGCCGCCGTGGCGGTGGGCAAGCTGGGTGACAAGGCAACCCTGGCGGATTACCTGCAAGCACGGGAAACGCCGAGCCCGCGTCGCCCGCTGAGCGAACTGGCGGCTGAAGGCGATTTCACCCTTTAAAGCTTCACCACATGATCGTTCCCACGCTCTGCGTGGGAATGCAGCCGGGGACGCTCTGCGTCCCAAAGCGGACGCAGAGCGTCCATAGAGGCATTCCCACGCGGAGCGTGGGAACGATCTTGAAGAGCTCAGTAACCGCGTGCGAAATCCACTTCCCCGCGCAACGCCTCTCCCGCCTGATACGCCCGCAAGTTATCCAGAAACAACTGCACCATCATCGGTGGCGATGTCGGCGCCGAGCTGTGCCCGGTCAGCAGCAAGCCCCATGCGGTCCAGAACGGATGCCGTTGTGGCAGCGGTTCCTGACGGCAGACGTCGATCACCGCGCCGGCCAGATGGCCTTCCTTCAACGCTTCGACCAGATCCGCATCGACCACCGCCACACCGCGCCCGGCGTTGATGAACAAACCGGTCGGCTTGAATTGCTTGAACAGCGCCGCGTCGTAGATATCGTGGGTGTGCTCGGTGTTGGGCAGCAGGTTGACCACGTAATCCGCTTCGCCCACCAGCCGCGGCAAGTCCGCCATCGAACCGACTTCGACAAACGGCGCCTGCTCGCGGGCGCTGCTGGCGATGCCGTACAACTCGACGCCGAACGGCAGCAGGAACTGCGCCACGCTCTGGCCGATGTCACCGGTGCCGACGATCAACACCTTGCGTCCGACCAGACTCTGGCCGGTGCGGTTGTCCCACTTGCGCTCGACCTGGCTGACCAGCCGCGCCAGCACTTCGCGCTCGTGGCCGAGCATGTAGGTCAGCACATATTCAGCCATCACCTGACCGAAAATGCCGACCGCCCGGGTCAGGCGGTAATCCCGGCGCAGGCCGTCGGCCAGCAGCGGCGTGATGCCGGCCCAGGTCGATTGCAGCCATTGTGGCTGGTGGCCCTGACGCAACAGGGTCGCCAGCAGATCCGGCTGGCCCAGCCACACCGGGCAATCGACGGCCTGGCGGGCCAGTTCGGCGGAGTCGCCGCTGGTCAGCACTTCAAGCTCCGGAGCCGCCTGACGCAGCAGTCGGGCGTATATCGCGTGGTCGTGTTCAGCAATCAGAACGCGCATCTTCAAACCTTTCGCAAACCGTGCAGGCGGCCGCCAACTTCGTGGCAGCCGTCGCCGTAAAAACCGTTCCAGGGGTTACAAGAGGCCCAGGACAGGGCCTCGCGGATCAGACCGGGTCGTTGCGTCGCAGCAACTCTTCGGGCAAGTGCTCGATGTACTCTTCCTCGGCCGGTGGCATTTGCAGGTGATAGCCCTGCTTTTCGAGGTTTTCCAGGACCACGGCAATGTCTTCGCTGGCCAGCTTGCGCTCGGGGGTCAGCACCAGATCGAAGGAATGCCTGGCCTTGCCGAACGCCGCCATCAGGCCTTCCGGCACACGCTCCAGCGCATCGCTCTTGAGCACGTACAGGTACATGCCGCTTTTCTTCGAACTTTGATAAATGGAACAAATACGTTTCAAGGCTGTTCTCCGGCGGTGGCCAGGCTGTCGAGCAGCTTCTGGCCCATCAACTCGCGGCGCCAGCCACGCAGCGAATCAGGCAATTGGTAAGGGCCCTCGGGGAAGCCGCTTTTGACCAGTGCTTCGAGGGTTTTCTTGCGCAGCATCAGTTCCGGCGCGATGCCCAGACGTTCAGCTTCGGCCTGACCGAGCGCCCGCAGCTGTTTGATCAGCGCGGCGGCTTCGATCGGCAACGGCTCCGGCACGGCTGGCGGCCATTGATCAGGCCCCACACTGCCAGAGCGCTTGATCAGATCAAGCAGAAACTCGCCGTCCTGACGCACGGTACGCGGGTGCATGTCTTCGATCTTGCCCAGCGCGCTGAGGTTGTCCGGTTGGGTCCGGGCCAGCGGCCACAGCGAGTGTTCACGGACGATGCGGTTGCGCGGCAAGTCGCGGGCGCGGGCTTCGCGTTCACGCCAGGCACACAGCTCACGCAGCACGGCCAGTTGGGCGCGGGACAGTTTCCACGCCAGTTTGGCCTCGCGATACACCTCGTACGGATCGGTTTCGCGGCGCAGGTTGGCGACCAGTTCGGCGCCGTCCTCCAGCACCCAGGCGAATTTGTCGTCGGACAGTTTCGGACGCAGTTGTACGAAAACCTCCGCCAGATGCACGGCGTCTTCGGCGGCATAGCTGATTTGCGTGTCAGACAACGGACGCTGCAACCAGTCGGAACGGGTTTCGCCCTTCGGCAGTTCGATGCCGAGCACTTCCTGCACCAGACGCGAATAACCCATCGAGAACCCGAGGTTCAGATAGGCAGCGGCCAGTTGCGTGTCGAACAGCGGCGCCGGCAGGCTGCCGGTCAGGCGCAGCAGGACTTCGAGGTCTTCGCTGCAGGCGTGCAGGACTTTGAGCACCGCAGGGTTTTCCAGCAGCGCGGCCAAGGGTTGCCAGGCGTTGATGGTCAGCGGGTCGATCAGGTAGGCGCGTTTGCCGTCGCCGACCTGCAACAGGCCGGCAATCGGGTAGAAGGTGTCGACCCGCATGAATTCGGTGTCGAGGGCAACGAACGGCAGCTGCTGCCACTCGGCGCAAAACTGCGCGAGGCTATCGTTGTCGCGAATCCAGTGAATATCGATGGCCACACGGCTCTCCCTTCAAGAATGGCGCGCAGTATATATCGCCACCGGCGCTTTCCGCGCCTTTACAGGGCAAGAGCTTGATGAAATCTCCTGCCTGAGGGAAAGAATAGTCTTACAGAGTGAGTCTGCCGGCTCAGTCCTTGGCCAACACCCCGTCGATCACCGCGCCCCGGCAGCCGGCAAACATGTCCAGATCCGGCTGGTAGACCTTGCTCTGCACTTCCAGCAGACCGAGCATCGAGTGGAACAGGTTGTCCTGGCTCAGCGGCTTGTCGCGGCTCATTTGCAGGCAATGGGTGTCGACCGAGTAGGACTTCTGATAGCTGTCGGAGAACCACGCCAGCATCGCCACGTGTTTCTGTTGCTCCGGCGCCAGCATGTACGGCGTGCCGTGGAGGAACAGGTTGTACTCGCCCAGGGATTCGCCGTGATCGGACAGGTACAGCATGGCGGTATCGACCTTGTCCTGATTGCTGCGCAGCACATCGATCAGGCTCGACAGCACATGGTCGGTGTACACCAGCGTGTTGTCATAACCGTTGACGATGCTTTCGCGGCTGCAATTGTTCAGCGCGTTGCTTTCACACACCGGGGTGAAGTGCTCATATTCCTTCGGATAGCGTTTGAAGTATTCCGGGCCGTGGCTGCCCATCTGGTGCAGGACCAGGACGGTGTCCTTGTCCAGGTGATCGATAAAGCTTTGCAGGCCCTGCAACAGGATTTCATCGCGGCATTCGCTGTTGGCGCACAGCGCCGGATCCTTGAGGTTGCTGACGTCCTGCAGGGTAACGCGATCGCAGGTGCCCTTGCAGCCGGACTGGTTGTCGCGCCAGATCACGTCGATCCCGGCACGCTTGAGCACGTCCAGCAGCCCTTCCTCATTCTTCGCCTTGCTGGCGTCGTAATCCTTGCGGCCCATGTTGGAGAACATGCACGGCACCGACACGGCGGTTTCCGTGCCGCAGGAATGTACGTCGGTGAAAGCGATCAGGCCGGCTTCCTTGTCCAGTTTTGGCGTGGTGTCGCGGCCATAACCGAGGATCCCGAAGTTTTCCGCCCGGGCACTCTCCCCCACCACCAGCACCGTCAGGGATTTGCGCGGATGGTTCTGCACGGCGGCGTTGCGCTGGGCATCTTCGCCGATTGTGACGAACGGTTGATGCACCGAAGCCACCTGCTCACGCAGATAACCGGCCGAGGCGCCGATGTAGTTGCTCGGCACCAGCATCAAGCGAATTTCGTGGTGATTGCGAAACAGCGACGACAGCCCTTGATAATTGGCCAGCGCCACGCCGCCAATGACTGCAATCGACGCAACACTCACCACAACTTTACTTAATAACTCGCGATGCCAGCGACGATAGTTGACTGGAACTTTCCACAACAACCAGGACGGCAAGACACCCAGAAAAACAATATACGCCAGCAACTTCAAAGACAGCAGATCGCGCACTTCAGTGGCATTGGTTTCGGCAAAGTTGCGAAACATGCCGGCATCAATCATCACACCGTATTGGCTCATGAAATAAGCCACGCCGGCGCTGACCATAAACAACAACGTCACTACCGGTTTCAACACGGGTCGAAACGCCAGCAACGTCAGCACGATGTTGTACGCCGCGAAGATCATCACCCCGAACGCAATGCGCATGGCGATGCCTTTGCCGTCCGCAGCGGTGATATCGACCAGGTGCTGCCAGAGAACGAAATTGAATCCGGCCAAAAGAAAGGCGCTGGCAAACAACGTCACCCATTCCGGGCGCACGGCTTTTAACTTGAACATGGCGAGGGGCTATTTCCTTGAAAGAAGTGCCGTCGTCAATTGTGAAAATTTCATTGACTCAGACCACACAAACTTTAAGCAGGCAACCATCAATTTTTTGTGAAAAAGAAGCCAACGATTAGTTGGCCCATGAAATAACCATGAAACTTTCGGTGTATTTGAGAATGGTTCAGCTGTGGTTCAGTCGCAGTCGACGAGGTGCCGTATCGATTTTCTCGATAGCGACCCTGACTTTCTGATTTGCCGCCCCGCTCGCCTGCCCGCCTAATCGACCGCCTCTGGTTCAAAGGTCTGAAGATGGAAAACGTTCGCGCCACTGCCCACCCCGCTGCCTGGCTGATGCTCGGCGTCATCCTGGTCGGCCTCAACCTGCGCCCGTCGATGGCGGCGGTCGGGCCCTTGCTCTCGGCCATTCGCGGCGATATGGCGCTCAGTTTCAGTCTCGCAGCGTTGCTGACCCTGCTGCCGGTGATGGCGATGGGGCTGGCGATGTTCTTCGGCATGGCGGTCAGCCAGCGCCTCGGTGAACAGCGCACGGTGCTGCTGTCGTTGTTGATCATCGGCGTGGCGACACTGTCACGGCTGTTTCTCGAATCGGCGGGCGGATTGATCGCCAGCGCCATACTGGCCGGGATCGGCATTGCACTGATCCAGGCCTTGATGCCCGCGCTGATCAAATCGCGGTTTCCCGACAACGTGGCGCTGTGCATGGGCCTTTACGTCACTTCGATCATGGGCGGCGCGGCGCTGGCCGCTTCGTTCGCACCGTGGGTGCTGATGCAGACCGGCAACTGGCGGGCGGGACTGGCGGTCTGGGCGGTTTTGGCACTGCTCGCCATTCCTGTGTGGTGGGCAACCCGCGCTACGTCAACGGACACCATCCGGACCGTCGTCAGAAAATCCTTCTTCACGAATTCCCGCGCCTGGCTGCTCGCGATCTTCTTCGGGCTCGGCACCGCGTCCTACACCTGCGTGCTCGCCTGGCTGGCGCCGTACTACGTGGAAAAGGGCTGGAGCGAACAAAACGCCGGCCTGATGCTGGGTTTTCTGACGGCCATGGAGGTGATTTCCGGGCTGGTGGTGCCCGCCATCGCCAATCGCAGCCGTGACCGACGTCTGGTGCTTGGCGCCCTGCTCGGCCTGATCATTGCCGGATTCCTTGGCCTGATTCTCAGCCCGCAGCATCTGAGCCTGTTGTGGCCCTGCCTGCTTGGACTCGGCATCGGCGGGCTGTTCCCGATGAGCCTGATCGTGTCCCTCGATCACCTCGACGAACCAAAACGTGCCGGCGGGCTGACCGCGTTCGTACAAGGCATCGGTTACCTGATTGCCGGGCTGTCGCCGCTGATGGCCGGCATGGTTCGCGATCGACTGGGCAGCTTCGAGTGGGCCTGGTGGTCCCTGACGGCAGTGATGGCGCTCATGCTGCTGATGCTGCTGCGCTTCAACCCACGGCATTACGCCCGGCACATGGGCTGATCGGGCGAATGGCAGGCCGACCCGTCTGGATAAAGGCTTCTGGCCACCTTTTCCGGGTTTGATTGTGTACGTCGTGTTACTAAAACTTTCTGTCCCACAACTGACCGTGAAAAGTCCTACAGGGCTTTGTCCTGGCACCATCGTTCCGTTACGATCATGCGCACACGTTTGCGCGGATTCGGCGCAAGGAGCACAGCGAGACAGAACGGATGCTGAACAGTAACTTGCTTAGAAAGCTCGACATGCAGGATCTCATGGTGTTTGTCGCCGTGTATGAGCAAAGCAGCGTCACCGACGTGTCGGAGGCGCTGTTCGTCAGCCAGTCCACCGTCAGTTACTGCCTGAAAAAACTGCGCACCAGCTTCGAAGACGATTTGTTCGTCAACACCCGCACGGGCATGCGTCCGACCTACAAGGCCAGCAGCATGTACGGCCATGTGCAGAAAATCCTCGAAAGCATCAACCTCTGCCACGCCGGCGCTCCGACCTTCGACCCGATGGCGCAACCGGTGACCTTCAACATCTGCGCCCCGGAATACTTCGAGCAACTGATCCTGCCGCGGATGTTGAAGCGCTTTGACTTCGATGACTTGCCGGTGATGGTCAACATGCACAAGTTCGAAACCGACGTGCCGGTCGAAGAATTGCGCGACGGCAGCCTCGATCTGGTGATCTGTTTCGGCCCGCACTTCCATCGCAGCCACGCCGACCTGAAATCAAGGATGTTGCTGGAAGATGACCTGGTCTGCGTCTTCGACAAACGCGCCACGCCGCTGGAGCCGCGCCTGAGCCTGCAAGCCTTCACCGAACGCCGGCATGTGTTCCCGACGCCGTGGACGTCGACCACCAACATGGTCGATGGCTGGCTGGCGCGGCAGGCGCAGAAACGCCAGATCGTCGCCCGCTCCAACAGTTACAGCGCAGCGTTGAAGATGATCACCGGCACCGATTTCATCCTGACCCTGCCCCGGCGCATTCAGCGTTTGCTGACCAACGACGCGGTGTTCAATCACTGCGAGGCACCGAACGGCCTGCCTGGGTTCACCCTCGACATGCAGTGGTGCCACAACGTCGATCAGGACAGTGCCAACCTCTGGCTGCGCGAGCAGGTCATCAAGACCTGCGCGGAGCTGGAGGCAGCCTGAGTCCTACACGCCGATGGCGACTTTGCTGTAGGACTCGCGGTCGATATCGAGCAGTTCCACGCTCAACTGCACTTCGACACCGACCGGCCATTCGCACAGGTCCTGCAGCACCGCCAACAGGTTTTGCGAGAGTTGTTTCTTGATCTCCGGGGAACGACCGCTGAGCAGCGCCAGCCTCACCGCGACAAAGGCGCGCTCGTTCATGGCAGTGCCGACCTTGAAGGTTTCAACCTTGAGCGCACGGCTCTTGATATCGAATTCCGCCGCGAACTGACCGGAACCCACCAGCGTGTTGTTGAGCCGGATCAACGCCACATCGGCGTTCAGTAGCGGCAGGTTGGCGGTGTATTCCAGGTGCAAGTGTGGCATCTCGGTGCTCCAGTGGTTCGGCGGAAAGGTCGTACATATAACACAGCAACGCCTGACTCACGCCAACGACGACATCACCGGACGCTCACTCATGAACTGCTCCAGCCGCGAACGCAACCAGCGCTCGGCCGGGTCGCTGTCGACGTGGCTGAGCCAGACCATCGACAGGTCGAGGGTCGGGGTCTTGAACGGGAACGGCTCCTTGAACAAGAACCCGGAAGCGGCCATGGCGTCGGCGGTGTAATCCGGCAGGCTGGCGATCAGATCGGTGCCGGCCAGCAGCGCTGGCAACGAACTGTACTGCGGCACCGACAGGACCACCTGACGGGTGCGACCGATGTCCGCCAGCCATTCATCGGCGTAGCCACTGACATTGGCAGTGTGGGAAACCAGCACATGGGGTCGTGCGCAATATTCGTCGAGGGTCAGCGGCGTGTCGGACTTGTCGGCACGCAGGATGCTCGGTTGGATGTGTCGCAACAGCTTGCGCTTGGCATTGGCCGGCAAGCCGCGGGTCTGGCTGATGCCGACGGTGATGTCGCCCGCCGCCAGAAGATCGGGAATCCGCCAGTAATCGACGTGTTGCACCACGAATACCACGCTCGGTGCTTCCTCGCGCAAGGCACGCAACAGCGGCGGTAAAAGACCGAATTCGACGTCATCCGACAGACCGATGCGAAAGGTCATGGTGCTGACGGCGGGATCGAAATCCCGGGTCAGGCTGAGCGCCACCGACAGCGAGTCGAGCGCGGGTTTCAGGTGGCGATAAATGTCTTCGGCGCGGGCGGTCGGCTCCATGCGATGGCCGACGCGAATGAACAACGGATCGTTAAGCATGGTGCGCAGTCGGTTGAGCGCCGAGCTGATGGTCGGCTGGCCGAGAAACAGCTTCTCGGCGGCCCGGGTCACGTTGCGTTCGAGCATCAAGGTTTCGAACACCACCATCAGGTTGATGTCGGCCTTGCGTAATTCATTGCGGTTCATCCATTGCCCCCCGATCCCCAGATTGCGGCAGTGTAGAAAGGCCGCGGGGGCGGCGTCCATCGAAACGACGTGTCATTGCACCGTCAACGTCTTCAGCCCCAGGCCCATGATCCGCGAATCGTCGTTGATACCCAGCTGTCGAGGGCTGACGGCATCCGGCAGCTGCAATTCGATATCGACCCGGTCATCGTTCCCGAGGCGCTGGCTGAGCTGGGCGCTGATCGGGATTTCCAGGCGATTGCCTTGAAACTGCGTCAAACGGGTCTCCAGTACCTGTTGGTCATTCAGACTGACGATCACCCGCTGGCCGGGGTGCCCAGGCGAGATGAAAGCCAGCGCGTCGATCACGATCGAACGCGCCGGCGGCTGCACCCGCAATTGGATTTTCGCCTGTCGCCCTTCTGTCCACGTCCCCCAGTTTTCCGGCTTCGACCAGCCGCTGACCAGTTGTCGATTGCGATAATTGAAGGTCAGTGTTTGCCCTGGACCAGTGAGGGGCGCGAGCAAAATCTGTTGCCCTTCATCAGGCACCTGCAGGCACTCACTGCAGCGCTTCCAGCCTGGCGCCAGCACCGCCACCCCGTCCACGCGCGTCAGCAGATCGGTTTCACTGTTGATGCTCCGTGCGGCATCGACCAGAGCATCGTCGTCCAGCAGGTACAAAGAGTCAGCGTCGTATTGCCCCGAATCGAGCATCGCGCGTGCTTTCTGCTGTGCTTGCGCCAGCGCCGAAGTGCTCATGCGTCCCAGATACACTGCATCGGTTTTCATCCCGTGGGTCGCTGCGAAACCGGCGATCATCTGCCAGCGATCACTCTGGTTCTGCGGCATCAGGCTGCGCACATTGGCGTAACGCGCAGCAGCACTGGCCCAGAAGGGATCAGTCATCGGACTGCTCCAGACCGATGAAGGCGCCAGCATTTTTCCCTGTCTGGTGGCCATCCAGCCATCTCGGGTGTCGGCCACCTGGATCAACAATGCGGCGGCCAGCAGACCGATGGCGATGCGTGGCCGGTAACCGCGTACCACCAGAAAAATCATGGTCAGGACGCAGGCATACAACACCGGCCAGAACATCCGACCCGAGGCGCGAAAAATACTGGCCAAGGCGATGATTCGATCGGGTAGCGGATACTCGAACGTCAACGAGCCTATGCCTATTCGGTTCGACAGCGCGAACAGCCATAAACCGAGCATGGCCACCAGCAGCCATGGACGAGCTCGCAATTCATCGTTCAAGAGTCGCCGGTTTCGCAGCCCGGCAAAAAAAGCCGGCGGCACCAGCAACAGAACACCCAGGCCGAAGTAGTTGAAACCTTCGTAATCCCCCTCCTCTTTCGGCAGACCGGGAAGGAGACGGGACCAGCCTGCCGGGTCGGCGGGCGACAGCAGATTCATCCGGTACAAACCAAAACCACTGGCTGCCGCGCCATCGGCAATGCTGAAGTAACCGGCCTGCCAGCAGCACACACTCACCAAGGCGAAAAGCACGCCGCCCTCGATCAGCCCTTGCCCCCGGGTCAATGACCGACTGAATGTCTTGCCCAGCAGGTCCGCCAGCCAGATCAGCGCAACCATGGCCAGCAGGTAGGCGTGCACCCAGGCCGTCACCGCCAGCAAGGTGCCCCACGGCAGGCGACGACGTTGCAGATCCGTCAGCAACGCCAGGTACAGCGCCGCCAGAATCAGGAAATGCCCCGCCAGGGAAAGGTGCCCCACAAGGCGAAAAAACATCACCGGCGAGAACGCCAGCAACCCTGCACCCAGAAGGCGAATCACGGGATGGGGCGTCATCAGCCCCAGCAGTTTCCAGCCAAACCAGGCTTGCAGGACACAACAGGTCAGCAGCCACAAACCGAAATACTGGAAGGTCTCCGGCAACCAGCCACTGAACGGCTTGAACAACAGCGCCAGCAGTGGGTTGGAGTCGGAAAAAATGATTGCGCTGCCCAGTTCCAGGCCGTAAGACGGATTGAGCCCGAGCGGAAATGTCCAGGGCGCATGCCGGAAAAACGCCCAGCCCAGATAATGCGTGGCCGGATCGCCCTGCTCCAGCCAAGCAATGTTTTGCGGGTTCAGCGCTTGCGGTCCGACCACCAGAAAAAACACCAGAACACCCAAGAACAATGGCAGCAGGGAAAGTGCCGGGTGCTCCCGTGAATCCGTCATCGATATGTCCAGAAGTTGTGCAGTACAAAGGTGAATGCCGGAATCGTCAGCGCCACGGCAACGATTCCGGCGAGATAGTGCAGCCCGGCCATCTGCGCCGCCCAGGCCACGAACATCGCCAACAGAAAGCCGCCCGCCGAAACCAGCATGAAACGCAGCAGGGTTTTGCCGTGCAGTCGGGCAGAAAAACTCCAGGTGGTGTTGATCACATAGGACACCACCGTCGCCACGATAAAGGCCACGCCGTTCGCCAGAGGCGGCTGGTGGCTGACGAAATTGATGAACAGCACCGCCACCAGCGCATGCAGCGCGGTGACGAACAGACCGGTCACGGCGAAACGCAGACCTCGCTGGATCAACGGGGACTTTTCGGCGGCCGTCACGGTTTGCGCGCCAGCACGAACACGCTCAAACCGGCGAGGCGATTCATGCCCATCAACGGCAGCTCGAGACTGCACAGGGTTTTCAGCAGCGTATTGACCAGCGGATGATGTTTTTTCAGCTGCGAACGCGGTGCAGAACCCCGAGCGCCGCCGGGTATCAGGCGCGACGCCAGCGCAATCGGGAACACCGCTCCGAAGTAATAAGCGCCCCGCTCTACCGCCAATCCGGCCTTACCCGCCAGAGCCTCGAATTGCCCCAGGGTATAGCGACGTTTGTGTTCGAGAAAATCATCATGCCCGCTCCACATGAACTGGAACGCCGGCACGGTCATCAAAAAACGGCCGCCGGACGGCACTTTGTCGACGTAGGACTTGAGCAGGCCGAGGTCGTCATCGACGTGTTCCAGCACATCCATCAGTAACACCAGATCAGCGTCCACGCTGTCGATCGAGCGACGGTAATGCACGGGTTTGCCGGCAGTGGTGGCGCTCGAGTCGGCCGGGTAACTGATGTCCACGCACCACGCTTCGCGCGCCGCCGTGTGGGTCAATAAATGGTGGGAAAAGAAGCCTGAACCGGCACCGACATCGAGGATTCGCTTGATCGGCGCTTCACCCAGCAAGCGCCGGGTCGCAGCCGCTTTGGAGCAGTAATACCAATGCTCGCCGATGCTGTCGCCGAGGATGTCGGTTTCCTTGAGGTCCATCGGTCAGTCCTTGGGATCGTAAACGCGGCGCACCAGAAAGACCGGTCGGCGCTTGGCTTCAATGTAAGTGCGCCCCAGGTATTCACCGAGTACGCCAATGCCGATCAGTTGCAGGCCACCGAGGAATGTCACGGCCACCATCAGCGACGCATAACCCGGCAGATCGACACCGTACAGTAGCGTGCGCACCACGATGAACATGGCAAAGGCGAACGACACCAGCGACACCATCGCTCCCAGATATGTCCAGATCCGCAGCGGTTCGGTGCTGAAACTGGTGATGCCTTCCAGCGCAAAATTCCACAGTCGCCAGCCATTGAACTTGGTCTGCCCCGCCGCCCGCTCCGGGCGCTCGTATTCGACTTGCGTGGTGCGGAAACCGACCCAGGCGAACAGGCCCTTCATGAAACGCCGCGATTCCGGCAAGGTCAGCAATGCATCGACCACACAGCGATCCATCAAGCGAAAATCGCCGACATTCTCCGGCAACGGCTGATCGGCAATCCGGTTGTGCAGGCGATAGAACCAGTTGGCGGAGGTCTGCTTGGCCCAGGTGTCGTTGCGCCGGCTGAGACGATGCCCCAGTACCACTTCGAAGCCTTCTCGCCAACGCTCGATCATCTGCAAGATCACCTCGGGAGGGTCCTGCAGATCGACATCGATCGGCACCACGATCTGCCCGGTGACGATCTGCAAACCGGCGGACAGCGCCGCTTCCTTGCCGAAATTGCGGCTCAGATCAACGATGCGGATGCGTGAATCGCTCTGCTGGCAGTTCAGGAGACGCTCCAGCGTCGTATCGGAACTGCCGTCGTTGACGAACACCAGTTCCAGGTTGATTAGCGCCTCTTGCTCGAATACCTGACGAATGCGCAGGAGGAAGCCGTCGAGGCTGTCCTCTTCGTTGAACACGGGAACCACCAGCGACAACTTCACCGGGCCCGCGTGCTGCGTTCCATTCGAGTGGGTCAATGGACTGCTCTTTTTTTATAGTGATTGTCGGTCGCCGAACGCTGTTCGACGCCATGAGCCGCACCGTATTAAGCAGCAGCCCGAAATGTCATGCAAGGGTGAAACGACGGCGTTCCGGCCAATCCGGAGGGCGATCCCTGCGCTCTGGCCCGCGCCTTCCAGAAACATTCACGAACGATTGGAAACAAATCCCCGATAGCCAAAAAACCGCGCTCCGCTAGGCTTGCGTCGAGGCGTCACACAGGTTGTCGCACATAAATCGCATGGAGCGAACTGAATGTATTTCGAGATTTACAGGCAATCCAAGGGCACCCCGAGCACCGGCAAGGGCCAATGGCGCTGGCGGCTACGGGCAGGCAACCACGAGACGGTCGCCAGTGGCGAATCGTATGTGAACAAGGCGGATTGTCTGCATGTGATCGAGTTGATCAAGGGTGTGCAGGGAGAGACCCCGGTCAAGGAGATCTGAGGACTGTCCAAGTCGCCGGAGCTGCCTGTGTTGGCAGCTTCGGCGACTTCTGAAGTTGCTTCAGAATCTCTCAGGAATGTTCCGGAACGGATAATCCGACTCCTTGTATCCCCCCGGTTTCTGCCGCTTGGGCAAAGTCACCTTCTCTCGCGGCACTTCTTTGTAGGGAATGCGACTGAGCAGGTCAGAGATGATATTGAGCCGCGCCCGACGCTTGTCGTTCGAGTTGGCCACCAGCCACGGTGCGTAATCGGTGTCGGTCGCTTCGATCATGTCGTCCCGTGCCCGGGAGTAGTCATACCAGCGGCTGTAGGACTTGAGGTCCATCGGCGACAGTTTCCAGATCTTGCGTCCGTCGACAATGCGCGCCTCCAGGCGCCGGGTCTGTTCTTCCTGGCTGACATTCAGCCAGTACTTGAGCAGGATCACCCCCGAACCGACAACTGCGCGCTCCACCAGCGGCACGGTCTTGAGAAACTTGTCGACCTGTTTGTCCGTGCAAAAGCCCATAACCCGTTCGACGCCGGCGCGGTTGTACCAACTGCGGTCGAAGATCACCACTTCGCCGGCCGCCGGCAAATGTGGCAGATAACGCTGCATATACATCTGGCTCTTCTCTCGATCGGTCGGGGCCGGCAACGCGATGACGCGAAAGACCCGCGGGCTGACTCGTTCGGTGAGCGCCTTGATGGTACCGCCCTTGCCCGCACCGTCACGGCCTTCGAAGATGATGCAGATCTTGATGCCTTCGGCCTTCACCCACTCCTGCATTTTTACCAGTTCGATATGCAGGCGGCGCAGTTCCGCAAGGTAGTCCTTGTTCGACAGTTTTGTATGTTCGTCAGTTTTTTCTCGGGGCGAGTCTTTCTTCTTTCCCTTTGCCATGACCAGACCTCTCGGGTTGGAACGACAGCCAGGCTCGTTGGCAATGCATGACCTGGAACCGGAAAGTTTAGTCATTTATCGCAAAACGCAAGCAAACGTGCAGTAAGTCACAGACAACGTGCTTATTTCGAAAAAGCCTGTGCAGTTTTTGACGGAACGCCAATCGCCAACCATCCTCCTTCACGGCGCAGCGTCCGATGTTGGCCGTGGATGTCTCGCTGGATGCAAACCTGCCATTTGGATGTGGGGAAGAGGTCATGCACAGTTCGCTCTTGCGTGCCGCGTCGCTCCTGCTCGCCTTGAGCGCTGCACCGCTCTTGTTGCAGGCCGCCGATGCGCCTGCGGCCCCGGCGGCTGCCAGCGCTGCGACCAAAGATGCCGTGTTTACCACGGAGCAGCTCGACCAGATGCTCGCGTCGATTGCGCTGTATCCCGATCCACTGCTCGCTCAAGTGCTGATGGCCACCACCTATCCGGGAGAAGTCGCCGAAGCCGTGACCTGGTCCAAGGCGCATCCGGAAGCCAAGGGCGATGACGCGGTCAAGCAAGTGGCCAGTCAGACGTGGGACCCGAGCGTGCAGGCGTTGGTGGCGTTTCCGCAGGTTTTGGCGACACTGGGGCAGGATCCGGTCTGGGTGCAACGTCTGGGGGATGCCTTTCTGGCTCAGCCTGACGAACTCATGGCCGGCGTTCAGCGTTTGCGACGTCAGGCCCAGGCGGCGGGCAATCTGCAGAGCAATCAATATCAGAATGTGACCGTGCAGAACGTAACGCCGCCCATCTCTGCCGGGACAACCAAACCGGCCGACAACACGACCATCATCATTCAGCCTGCCGATCCGCAGGTGGTCTACGTCCCGACCTATAACCCGACGACCACTTACGGCACCTGGCCTTATCCGGCCTCGCCGCCGGTGTATTACCCGCCGCCGCCCGCTTACTACCCGGGTCAGGCACTGGTGGCAGGATTGGCTTTCGGTACGGGCGTGGCGGTCGTCGCGTCGTTGTGGGGCGACTGCGACTGGGGCAATAACGACATCGACATCGATGTGAACCGTTACAACAATATCAACGGCAATAACCGCATCACCAACAACCAGAACAAGTGGCAGCACAACACCGTGCATCGCGATGGCGTGCCCTATCGTGACAACCGCAGCCGCGCCCGGTATGGCCGGCAGCTGGACGGTGCGGCTCAGCGTGACGCCTATCGCGGCGACAACGCGCAGCGGGCGCAGGCTCGGGAACGGGCGCGCAGTTCGATGGACAAAGCCGGTTTTGAACGCCCCGCCACCAGCAATCGGGAAGCCCGCAATCAAGTCCGCGAAGCGCAATCTGCCAATGCCGGCAACCGGATGCAGGGCGGTGCGGACAGACCCAGAGCCGCCGACCGCGCTCAAGCCAACACGCGGGAGGCGCGCCAGCCGGGCGTTAATCAACGTGACAACCGTGCGTCCCAGGCCCGACCTGCAGCGGGTAGTGCGCGGAACAACGCTTTCGCTGGCGCGCGCTCCCCGTCGCAGACCCGCGTCCAGGCTGATCGCGGCCGGGCCAGCCAGATTTCTGCGCAACGTCCCAACACCTCCCGCGCCGCCGGACATCAGATCAGCCGGCCGTCCGGCGGAGGCATGCGCCAGAGAGGAGGTGGCCGTCGATGAACATTCATTCTCTGGTCAGGAGCTGCCTGACCCTCGCGGCCGGCCTCGCATTTTCGAGCTTCGCCTCGGCCCAGCAAGTATTTCCAACCCCGGAAAAAGCCGCTGACGCCTTCGTCGAAGCCCTCGGTACGCAACACGCCGACCAAAAACGCCTGACCGAACTGCTGGGCGAGGAATGGCACAGCTTCATTCCCCGTGAAGGCGTGCAGCGCAGCGATGTCGATGCTTTCCTGCAGCAATACCGCGAACAGCACAAGCTGGAAAAGATCGGCGACAGCAAGGCCGTGCTCTCTGTCGGGCCCGATCACTGGACGCTGCCCATCCCCCTCATCAAAGACAAAACCGGCTGGCGCTTCGACATGAAAGCCGCCCAGGTCGAAATCCGCGCCCGCCGCATCGGCCGCAACGAACTGGCGGCAGTGCAATCGGCGCTGGCCTATCACGACGCGCAAATGGACTACGCCTCGGAAGACCGCGACGGCGACGGCGCCCTCGAATACGCACAGAAAATCTTCAGCTCCCCCGGCAAACACGACGGCCTCTATTGGCCAGAAGACGACACCAACCAGATCAGCCCCCTCGGCCCCGCCTTCGGCCAGGCCATCAACGACGAAGACTGGCACGGCTACCACTTCCGCATCCTCGACGCCCAAGGCCCGTCAGCCCCGGGCGGTGCTTACAGCTATTTGATTGGAGACAAGATGAGTCGCGGATTCGCCTTGATCGCCTGGCCAGCGAAGTATGCCGACACCGGGGTGATGAGCTTCATGATCAGCCATGAGGGCCAGGTGTTTCAGAAGGATCTCGGGCCGGATGGGGAGAAGGTGGCGAAAGCGATGAAGCGGTTTGATCCGGATGATAGTTGGGAGGTGGTGGATTTGGGGCAGAAGTAGTTGGGGTAACGAAATCCGCCGAATCAGAAACGAAAAAGCCCCGTAGATTTTCAGCTACGGGGCTTTCGTTTATCCGCCCGAGTCGGACGCAGGTTTCCAGATAGTCTGTGACGGCTTCTTCGAATGCCTTGCGGAGTTCGTTGACCGACTCGCCATGAAACCCCACGACATCCCTTATTCCCTCGATATGACCGACAAACAAACGGTTCTCGTCACTGTACTCAACGCAGGCGGTGAAGCCGTTGTAGCTCATCACGGTCATCGGGTATTTCCTTGTCGTTCTCGGGTGAGCATCACGCCGACAAGAATAATCAGGTGACTCAAAACGAGCTTGTAGGCAGAATCCGCGAGTTGCGTGTGAATGGGCTGTAGCTGTGCATAACGGCCGATTGCTGCCTTGTTGGCCTTTCTTTCGGCGGGATACTCTCAAGACGTCGCTGCCTATTCAGCGGCCGGGCTTGGTAACCCGACGGAATAAGGCGCACCAGCGTCCCCATACAATTACGGTCGATATTCGTCTGTAGTTCTGTTTTATGGCGGCTGTGCGTGGGACGGCTTCGGCCGTGCCGGTTTCCTTGATTCCCCGGTTTACCAACCCGCGCATAGCTGCCACCCATTCGCTTGGTATCGGATGCGGCAGCTCAAAATCAAGGGAATTGAAAAATGCACACCGGAAACCGATTACGAAAGCTTCCCCTCCCCGCTTTACCTCTCTTCATGTCGAGCGCATACGGAGGTGAAGAATGACTGACAAAGCAGAAGAAAAAACCGTCGGCTCCACACCGTTTCTCTACTGCTCGGACAATCCACTATTCAGCGTTGGCGCTGGCGTCCCCATTAGCGAAGCGTTGTCACAAGCCTCCGACCTGTTGGCCCTTGCCAAAGCGCTTGCAGAGGATGCAGCGTTTATTCGAGAAACCGATCGATATGCCTGGGCTGCGCATTTCCTGACGGAGATGGGTAAGGCGGTTGTTGATGATGTGATGAAGGTGGTTTCGCCGAGCGCAGATAGAACGTTGAGCACAGAAAAATAACGATTACGTCACGAACCGCTTTCCAGCAAAAACGAAAAAGCCCCGCTGCTGTTTAGACATGGGGCTTTTCAAACACAGACAGGGGAAAAACTGAGTCGAACCAAATAGTGCTCGAACAAACACATACCCATTTTCCCAGAAGAACACCAAAAGCATCGCAGGTATCGTGTCGAAAATGCTTGGGTTCATGCACTGAAACAAATCAAAACCAGCCCGACGTGTCACGTCGGGCTGCGTCGTCACGACAAAATCTCAAACTCAGCAGAGCTCATCATTGCCTGACCAGCTGGTAATCGGCCCTTCAACTCGACAAGAAACCTCTGATTCAAAGGAGCAGGAGCTGCGTTAACTTTTGTCACCACCGCACTTAAATACTCCTGATCATCACTCTTTCTAATCGAATTTAAATCAGGCAGAAGGTACCGTGGCACATATCCAATAATCTGTGGCTTATCAATGGTTTGCAATTGGATCGCCCAGCCAGTGGCTGGATTGTTAGCTTCAAAACAAACTCTCAGCTTCTCACCGACGGAAAGATTATTCATGGCCACATTCGAGGACTCATGCATAAACCTGCTGCCGTGAATAAAAAATCGGCAGACAAAATCTCCTTCTGGAGACGTATTAAGAAGCGGAAAAATCTCAAGGGTATCAGTCTGTCTTGCCCCACCAGAAATTGACAAAATCCTGAACGGATCAGCCTTATCTTCCAGATCCATACGTTCAACAATTTCTGAAAAATCAGAACGCCGCGGGTTCGGGATCCGATTCGAAAATACGGAAAAAAGCTCGGGCGACGTGTACACCTCGCTCAAGACCGGGAAAGCCTCAAGCGGGCTAAATCCGGCGACCGACTTTGCAATTTTGGCCCCTTTTAAATAGCGGAAGGTATAGAGTTCGTGGCCATTTTCAGTTCGGTCGAGCCGGCCAATTGGAAACCAACTAGCTTTTGGTGGCGTAACAGAGTCCACCGTGTACCCAGACCTCCATGCTAGAAATAAAGTGTTCATAATCTGATTCCTGTCAGCTCACGGTAGGTATACCTGAGTAGGTCAGCAGTAAATTCTCGGCATGGCTGCTCAATGTAGCCATCAGGAATCTCGTCTAGCAACCTACAGAGCTCGTCAATATCAATCCTCGAGAGCCGCTCTAGCCATGGCGTAATCATTTCCGGCCATTCGCCATATGCCAGTCTGAGCAGTTCTAGGGGATTAGTCCCTTTTGATCCAGAGGAATTCCAATATATCGCTCCCCTAGCCTTATTTACGTACCACTCACCTCGATTGGCAAGGCCTGAGCGCAGCCAAGAATCAATCTTAGCCGCATTCAGCTCCCGCCCAAGCGAGGAAGCATGATCGAAGGATGGACCAATGGAGTGCTTTGCGCCATCTTGTTCTCGTGATCGGAAAACACACCAATTTTCATGGTGCCTATCAACATTTACGATCAGCGCATCGAGCGTAACCATTCCACCTATTGCAATTGCTGCCTCGACCTTCGCTTCAGGGGTCATCATCAATGAGTCAGCAGTACTCAGAATATTCTCAAGCGTATGAGTGCTAAGCCCATAATTTTTGGCTTGGTCATAGCCCTGAATAGCACCTGCAAGCAATTCGTTGCCATGCACAAGCTCAACCCCATCTGCAAGCTGGCTAAATTTTCGGCTTAAGCATCCTGGCTGACCGTTAAAGCACGCTAGCTCGACATCTGCACAGGGGACACCGATAGCTTTAGCTATTTCACTTGCAAGTTTTTCAGACCAGTGCTCCCCAGCAAAAAACTCACCAGAAACCCTAGAGTGCTTGAACAGCCAGATCTCTCCGTCTGGAGGAATGGATACCCAAAATTTGGTTTTTGTACCCATCCACTCTTCATCGACAACCCAATCTTCCTGGACCTCGATAACCTTAAACATGTGTCCGCAGGTTCCTTTGCGTGGCCTTTGCGTAGGCAATCGACAGCCACGCAATTTACATGATTGATCGCAATATAGAAGAGCTTCCTCCAATAAACGATCAATGGCCAGACAAGATCTTCAGCCAACCGGTTTCAGCGGTACTGAACGCACTGCATTTCTTCCCTGAACAAAAAACAGAAACGAAAAAGCCCCTGAAATATTCAACCATTTCAGGGGCTTAGTCTTGTTCAATAATGGCGGAGAGATAGGGATTCGAACCCTAGGTACCGGTGAAGGTACAACGGATTTCGAATCCGTCCCATTCGGCCACTCTGGCATCTCTCCAACGGCGCGCATCATAACAACACTTTCGCTGAATGGGAAACCCCCAGACGAAATTTTTTCCGTGCTATCAGATGCTTGCGTCGATTAAAGCGGTACGCCCAGACGGTTGGCGACTTCTTCGTAGGCTTCGATGACGTCACCGAGGCCCTGACGGAAGCGGTCCTTGTCCATCTTCTTCTTGGTGTCCTTGTCCCACAGACGGCAGCCGTCCGGGCTGAACTCGTCGCCCAGGACGATGGAGCCATCGCTGAACACGCCGAATTCAAGCTTGAAGTCCACCAGCAAGAGGCCTGCGTCGTCGAACAGTTTGCTCAGGACTTCGTTGACCTTGAGCGACAGTTCTTTCATGCGCGCCAGTTGCTCGGCGGTGCCCCAGCCGAATGCCACGACGTGGGATTCGTTGATGAACGGGTCGCCCTTGGCGTCGTCTTTCAGGAACAGTTCGAAGGTGTACGGGTTGAGCTTCATGCCCTCCTCGACGCCCAGACGCTTGACCAGGCTGCCGGCGGCGTAGTTACGCACGACGCACTCGACCGGGATCATGTCGAGTTTTTTCACCAGCACTTCGTTGTCGGCCAGCAGCTTGTCGAACTGGGTCGGAATGCCGGCCGCTTCGAGTTTCTGCATGATGAAGGCGTTGAACTTGTTGTTCACCATGCCTTTGCGGTCGAGCTGCTCGATGCGCTTGCCGTCGAACGCCGAAGTGTCGTTGCGAAACAGCAGGATCAAGCGGTCAGCGTCGTCGGTCTTGTAAACCGATTTGGCTTTGCCGCGGTAGAGTTCTTCACGTTTTTCCATGATGGGCTCCGCTTGCTAAGTAGATGGGCTAGGCGATGTGGCGCCAGTCGAGCCCTGAATCTTGATCGGCCAGTTGCAGCCAGTCCGGGTCGCACCCGAGGGTGTCGACAAAACATTGCCGGGCCAGCTGCGGCAGGTTGTTCTTGCTGCTCAGATGGGCCAGGACCAGGTGTTGCAGGCCTTGCCAGCCCAACTCGGCCACCAGGAATGCCGCCTGATGGTTGTTCAAATGTCCCAGCTCGCCGCCCACCCGCTGCTTGAGAAAGTACGGGTAATGACCACGGGCCAGCATGTCGCGACAGTGATTGGACTCGATCATCAACGCATCGAGGTCCCGATAACCGTCCAGCACCCGCTCGCAGTAAGAGCCCAGGTCAGTCAGCAGGCCGAAGCGCCGCTCACCGTCACTGAACACGTACTGGGTCGGTTCCTGCGCATCATGGGCCACGGCAATGACCCCGATGTTCAGAGCACCGATCTGCAGTTGCTCGCCACCGGTCACGAAACCGGCAGGTTCAATCGGTTTGCGCATCCCGCGCAGTGTGCCGCGACTGAGGTAGACAGGCAGATTGTAGCGCCGAGACAGCAAACCCACGCCATGCACGTGGTCGGCATGTTCGTGGGTTACGAGTATCGCGCTCAGTTGCGCCGGGTTCACACCCAGGCGCAACAGGCGTTTTTCGGTTTCCCGCAGGGAAAAACCACAATCCACCAGCACATACGTATCAGCACTGGCGATCAGCGTGCCGTTCCCTTGGCTACCGCTGCCGAGAACGGCAAAACGCATTGGATCAGCCCAGGTTATCCTGAATCACGCTCAACACTTTGCGGGCCACATCGGCCGGCGCAACGGTGTTGATGTTTTTCTCGACGGTCACCTGAACGTTCTCGCCGACCTTGCTCAGGCGAACCTGATAACGCTCGGCACGGGCTTCAACTTCTTCCTTGGTCGGCGCGCTGCCGAACAGGCTACTGAAGAAACCAGGCTTCTCGTCTTTCTTCTCGGCCTTCTCGGACAAGTTGATGTAGTAGAGACCCAGGCTGCGGTTGATGTCTTCAACGCGCCATTCGCCCTGTTCCAGCGCACGACCGACGCTCGACCAGGCACGATCCAGGTCCGTACCGACGTTCAGTACCGGGTTGCCGCTGCCGTCTTCACTCAGGCTGACACGGCTCGGGGTATCGAAATCACGCGAAGCCAGCATCGACACCGAACCACCCTTCTCGGAGGTACGGCTCATGCTTGCGAGCATGTCGTCGACCAGCGCAGCGTCCAGGCCAGTGTTGACCGAACGGTTGGTGAAATCGACATTGGCGGTGCTGCCGGCAGGACGCTCGGCGCTGACCACATAGACTTCACTGGTGTTGCGCTGCACGCCTGGCTCGATGCGCACCCGCACGCGGGTTTCGCTGTCGTTGCTGACGCCGGCGGCGCTCAGGCGCTTGGCCATGGCGGCGGACAGTTCGTCGGAATGCTGCCAGGTAGTGGTGAATTCACCGGTTTGCGGGCGCTGTTCATCCAGACGGAAACCGTTGTCCTGGAAGTACTGCACCGCCACTGGCCAGACTTCGGCCGGTGGGTGCTGGGCCATGACCCAACGCGAATCACCGCTCTTCTGCAGCGAGTAGTCGCTGGCGTCGGCAACGGTCGACAGCGGTTGAGGGCGCGGAACGATGTATTCACCCTTGGCGGTGTCGTCGGCCACGTTGCGCGGGATCGGCAGCAGCGGATCCAGGCGCTTGGAGGTGCTGACATCCGGTGGCAGTTGCATCGGTGCAGTCTGTTGCGCTTCCAGGTAATCGCTACCACGGTCACGGAAATAACCTTCCGGGCCCCAGACCCATCCGCAGCCACTGGTGCTGGAGATAATCAAGGCAAGTGCGGAAAGTCCGGCCATTCGCTTCATGCGTTGTACTTCCTCAATTAAACCAGGACGCTGCACTGGCGCAGGGCCGAGCGCAACGTTTCATGACAAGGTGTGCTCAGCCAGGTCAGCGGCAGGCGGATGCCTTCGTGCATCAGGCCCATTTCGACCAAAGCCCACTTCACCGGAATCGGGTTGGCTTCGATGAACAGGTCCTTGTGCAGCGGCATCAGTTTTTCGTTGATGGCCCGTGCGGTCTCGGCGTCGCCCTTGAGCGCGGCCTCGCACAGGTCGGCCATTTCGCGCGGGGCGACGTTGGCGGTGACGGAGATGTTGCCCTTGCCGCCCAGCAGAATCAGCTCGACTGCGGTCGGATCATCGCCGGACAGCACGATGAAGTCCTTGCTCACGCCGTCGATGATCGCCTTGGCGCGTTTCAGGTCGCCGGTCGCTTCCTTGATGCCGATGATGTTCGGCACGGTGGACAGGCGGATCACGGTCTCGGCCTGCATGTCGCAGGAGGTGCGGCCAGGAACGTTGTAGAGAATCTGCGGGATGTCGACCGCTTCGGCGATGTGCTTGAAGTGCTGGTACAGGCCTTCCTGGGTCGGCTTATTGTAGTACGGGACTACCAGCAGGCAGGCATCGGCGCCGGCTTCCTTGGCATTGCGGGTCAGCTCGACAGCTTCGCGGGTCGAGTTGGCGCCGGTACCGGCGATCACCGGAATGCGACCGGCAACCTGTTTGACCACGGCTTTGATGACGGCGATGTGTTCTTCTACATCAAGGGTTGCCGACTCGCCGGTGGTGCCGACCGCGACAATGGCATGGGTGCCGTTCTTGAGATGGAAGTCCACGAGTTTGCTGAGGCTGTCCCAGTCAAGACGCCCTTGTGCATCCATGGGTGTGACCAGTGCCACCATACTGCCCGCAATCATGAAACCGCTCCTGCCGGAAAAAGAGAGCGGTAATGGTACTGGCGCCAAGATGCTTGCACAAGCGAAGTACTGTGCCGCCATTCCCCTTGGCGCCGCTTTTCGCTACCCTTCAGACTTTGATCGGTACTGATCAGCTTGTACGCCGGGTTCCAGTCTCCCGTTTCGGCCTCCCGGGCCCCGTTCCAGTGTCGTTGCCGTACGCTTGCTTGTTGATGGAGCCGTAGCGCCACACGAATCGGGCCTTCCGGACAGTCATCGCCCCGGCAATCAACGCCCTCTCCCTACCGACCGCTCATCGCTTTAGGAATGCTGCATGTCCACCCCCACAGTTCGCGAACAATTCCTTGTCATCAGTGCCCTCGGCGCCAATCCCATGGAGCTGACCAACGTCCTGTGCCGCGCCAGCCATGAAAACCGCTGTGCGGTCGTCACTTCGCGCCTGACCCGCCACGGCGAGTGCAGCGCGCTGGTGCTCGAAGTTTCGGGCAGCTGGGACGCCCTGGCCCGCCTCGAAGGCAGCCTGCCCGTGCTGGCCAAGCGTCATGCGTTCACCGTCAACGTGGTGCGCAGCGCCGCCCTGGAAAACCGTCCGCAAGCCCTGCCGTACGTGGCTTACGTGTCTTCGGCGTACCGTCCGGACATCATCAACGAGCTGTGCCAGTTCTTCATGGATCACAACGTCGAGCTGGAAAACCTGACGTGCGATACCTATCAGGCACCGCAGACCGGCGGCACCATGCTCAACGCCACGTTCACCGTGACCCTGCCCGCCGGCACCCAGATCAGTTGGCTGCGCGACCAGTTCCTGGATTTCGCCGACGCCATGAACCTGGATGCACTGATCGAACCGTGGCGCCCACAGAACCCAATGTAAGGAAGCTTTCATGGCCGTTGTCATCGACCAACCGGTTACGGATTTCGAAGCACCTGCCACCAGCGGGCAGACTGTCAGCCTGTCGGCCCTCAAGGGCAAGCAAGTGGTGATCTACTTCTACCCGAAGGACAGCACCCCGGGCTGCACGACCGAAGGCCAGGGATTTCGCGATCAATACGCAGCATTCAAGACTGCCAACACGGAAATCTTCGGGATTTCCCGCGACAGCCTGAAGTCCCACGAGAACTTCAAGTGCAAGCAGGAGTTTCCGTTCGAGCTGATCAGCGACAAGGACGAAGCCGTCTGCCAGCTGTTCGACGTGATCAAGCTGAAAAAACTCTACGGCAAGGAATACCTGGGCGTTGATCGCAGCACCTTCCTGATCGACAAGAACGGTGTACTGCGTCAGGAATGGCGCGGCGTGAAGGTGCCAGGACATGTCGATGCAGTGCTGGCTGCTGCTCAGGCGCTGAACAAGGCCTGATGTTGTCGGCGCCCTTGCGGGCGCCGATTCATTCTCAAAGCAGCGGCGCCACCACCGGCTCCTTGCGCGGCCAGGCATCAAGCACAGCCTTGAACAGCGTTGCCAGCGGAATCGCGAAGAACACGCCCCAGAATCCCCACAACCCGCCGAACAACAGCACCGCGCAGATGATCGCTACCGGGTGCAGATTGACTGCTTCGGAGAACAGCAAAGGCACCAGCACGTTGCCGTCCAGCGTCTGAATGATTCCGTAGACCGCCATCAAGTAGATGAACTGATCGCTCCATCCCCACTGGAACAGCGCAATCAGCAGCACCGGTACGGTCACCACCACCGCCCCGACATACGGCACCACCACCGATACGCCGACCAACAGGGCCAGCAGCGCCGCGTAGTTGAGACCCAGTGCGACGAAAGCGATATAGGTCACGCCGCCACAGATCACGATTTCGATGACCTTGCCGCGAATGTAGTTGGCGATCTGCCGGTTCATTTCCTCGGCGACCCGGGTGATCAGCGCCCGCTCACGCGGCAAATAGCCGCGCACCCACTCGCCGATCATTGCCCGATCCTTGAGGAAGAAGAACACCAGGATCGGCACCAGCACCAGATAGATCATGATGTTCACCAGCAGCGGCAGGCTCGACAACGAGAATGTCAGCGCCCACTGGCCGAACTTGCCGATCTCGCCTCGCGCTGCTTCGATGGCTTGCAGTACCTGCTCGTCGGAGACCAGATGCGGATAGCGCTCGGGCAGCAACAACAGCAGCGATTGCCACTTGGCGAGCATCCCAGGCAATTCGTTGAACAGGGTGATCAACTGATGCCAGAGCAACGGCAGCACCACGACGATGAACACCATCAGCACGCCCATGAACAGCGCAAACACCAGACCGACCGCCGCGCCGCCGGGTACGCGCAGGCGTTCGAGCGTAACCACCAGCCCCTGCATCAGGTACGCCAGCACCATCCCGGCCAGCACCGGCGCGAGCATTCCGCCCAGTGTCAGCACCGCGGTGAAGGCGAGAAACAGCAAAACCGCCAGCACCACCGCTTCCTCATCGGAGAAGTAGCGCTGAATCCAGTCGCGCAACACTTTGAACATCAATTTTCCTTAGGTCATTCACGCGGTCGGTTTCAGGCTTTTTTCAGCCAGTAACGGTAGACACCCGCCTCGTCTTCTTCACGCAGCAGCGTATGACCGGCCAACTTGGCAAAGGTGCGAAAGTCGCGTTGCGAGCCGGCATCCGTGGCAATCACCTTGAGTACCGCGCCACTGGGCAGCTTGTTCAGCTCCATCTTGGCCTTGAGCAACGGCAACGGACAATTCAGGCCACTGGCGTCCAGTTCACAGTCATGGGCTACAGCGTCGGTCATGCGTCACTCCGGATCAGGTGGTCAGGCTGCCTAGAATATCTGGTCGCAGGCCCGGTGTCCGGCTACAGTAAGGTCTTTGTCGACTAAGGCTTTGTGCATGACATTTCTGCGCCCTACCCTGCTGACGCTCGCTTGCCTGCTCGCCTCACCGGGCTTCGCCGACGACCTGCCGTCACTCGGTGACGCCAGCTCTGCCATCGTCTCGCCACAACAGGAATATCAACTGGGTCGCGCCTGGCTGGCCTTGCTGCGCAGCCAGGTTTCGCAGCTCAACGATCCGCAGCTCAAGGACTACGTCGAGTCCAGCGTCTATAAGCTGGTGGAAACCAGCCAGGTCAATGACCGACGCCTGGAATTCATCCTGATCAACAGCCCGCAGCTCAACGCCTTTGCGGCGCCGGGCGGGATTGTCGGGGTCAACGGCGGTCTGTTTCTCAACGCCCAGACCGAGGGTGAATATGCCTCGGTACTGGCTCACGAACTGGCGCACTTGTCCCAGCGCCACTTCGCCCGTGGCGTCGAGGCTTCGCAGCGGATGCAGGTGCCGATGATGGCGGCGCTGCTGGCCGGCATCGTGATCGCCGCGGCAGGCGCAGGCGATGCCGGGATTGCTGCGATCGCCGGTACCCAGGCGGCGGCGATCCAGGAGCAACGGCGCTTCTCGCGTCAGAACGAGCAGGAAGCCGACCGCATCGGCATCCTTAACCTGGAGAAGGCAGGCTACGATCCGCGCTCGATGCCGACCATGTTCGAACGTTTGATGCGCCAGTATCGTTTCGACGCCAAGCCGCCGGAATTCCTGCTGACTCACCCGGTCACCGAATCGCGTATCGCCGACACCCGCAACCGCGCCGAACAGGCTAAACCCGGCGGCATCGAAGACAGCAAGCGCTACCAACTGATCCGCGCGCGAGTGCAGTTGACCTACGAAGAAACGCCGGGCCTTGGTGCCAAGCGCTTCCGCGCGCAACTGGATGAGAACCCTAAAAACGACGTGGCTCGCTATGGTCTGGCGATCGCCCAGATCAAGGGCGGTCAGTTGAACGAAGCACGGGAGAATCTCAAGCAACTGCTGGAGAAATCGCCGAACGAGATCATCTACAACCTGGCGCAGGTCGATCTGGACATCACCAACAATAAGTTGGCCGATGCCCAGTCACGCGTTGACCGGATGCTCAGTCAGTATCCAGGCAACTACCCGCTGAACCAGGTACGCGTCGATCTGCTGCTGAAACAAAATCGTACCGCCGATGCGGAGAAGGCGCTGGAAGGTTTGTTGAAATCGCGTCCGGACGATCCGGACGTCTGGTATCAGGTTGCAGAAACACGCGGACTGTCCGGCAACATCATTGGCCTGCATCAGGCCCGTGCCGAATATTTCGCGCTGGTCGGCGATTACCGCCAGGCCATCCAGCAACTGGACTTCGCCAAGCGCAAGGCAGGCAGCAACTTCCCGCTGTCCTCACGCATCGATGCCCGCCAGCGCGAACTGATGGAGCAGGAGCGCATGGTCAAGGACATGATGGGTTAAGCCCGCGCCGCGACAAATTCCGGACACAAAAAAAACCGCCTCTTTCGAGGCGGTTTTTTTTTACTTCTTCGATAACTGGATCATTCAGCCAGTTTGAAGGTAATGAAGCTGGCACGGCCCTGACGCAGAACGCGCATCGACACCGAACGGTTCTTCGGCAGCGCCTTGGCGATCTCGGCAAACTCCTTGGAAGAACCAATGGCCTGATTGTTCAGGTGCGTGATGATGTCGCCCGGTTGCAGACCGATCAGGGCCGCAGGACCGTCCTGCACTTCCTTGATCACCACACCGCCCTTCAGGTCGTAGGTTTTCTTCTGCTCGGCGCTCAGCTCGGCAACCGATACACCCAGACGATTGCTGTTGGTTTCAGCACCAGATTTCGGCAGAGCATCCAGTTCCTTGTCTTCGTCCGGAATGGCGCCGACAGTCAGCTCGACACTCTTGCGCTTGCCGTCACGAATCACTTCGAGATTGGCTTTGGCGCCAGCCTTCAAAGCACCCACCAGATGTGGCAGGTCAGCGGACATGACGATCGGTTGACCGTTCATGCTCAGGATCACGTCACCCACTTGCAGGCCGCCCTTGGCAGCCGGGCCATCATCCTGAATCTGTGCAACCAGCGCACCGGCCGGTTTATCCAGACCGAACGACTCGGCCAGATCCTTGTTCACTTCCTGGATGACGACGCCCAACCAGCCACGGCTGACTTTGCCGCCGCTTTTCAGCTGATTTGAAACGTCCATGGCCACGTCGATCGGAATGGCGAACGACACACCCATGAAGCCACCGGAACGGGTATAGATCTGCGAGTTGATCCCAACCACTTCACCGTTCAGGTTGAACAGTGGGCCACCGGAGTTACCCGGGTTGATCGGCACGTCGGTCTGGATGAATGGCACGTAGTTTTCGTTCGGCAGACTGCGGCCGACGGCACTGACGATGCCTTGGGTCACGGTGTGGTCAAAGCCGAATGGCGAACCGATTGCGACCACCCATTGACCGGCTTTCAGGTCCTGGGATTTGCCGAGTTTCAGCACTGGCAGATCCTTGCCTTCGATTTTCAGCAGCGCCACGTCGGAGCGTGGGTCGGTGCCGATCAGCTTGGCTTTCATTTCACTGCGATCAGCCAGACGGACGAGAATTTCATCGGCATCGGCGATTACGTGGTTGTTGGTCAGGATGTAGCCATCCGGCGAAATGATGAAGCCCGAACCCAACGATTGCGCTTCGCGCTGACGATCACCACGCGGAGAACGCTGTTGCGGCGGCATGCCCCGCTCGAAGAACTCGCGCAGCATCGGTGGCAAGCCTTCCAGGTCAGGCATCTGCTGGTTCACTTTGCGATCCGGCAGCTTTTGCGTGGTACTGATGTTCACCACCGCAGGCGAGGCCTGTTCGACCAGTTGGGTGAAATCAGGCAGGTTGGCCGGACTGGCCGCTTCAGCCGCCTGGACTGCAGGAACAGCCTGACCGAGCACCAGCACAGTGGCGAAAATGGAGAGATAAGACTTCAAGCTTGGTATCGACATACAGCTCCCGTTACGACGAGCAGGGTTAAGCGATATGGAGCAAGGAACACCGGAAACCACAGGCCGGCATTTTTGTTCCGGGAACAACAAACAAGGCCAGAGCCGAGAGGCTCTGACCTATAAAAAATTTTCGGGTGTTTTGCAAATGAAAATGCTCAGCAAACATTTCACGTCTCGACGACGAAGTGGAGATAGCTGGAATCAGCTCACTGCTTGCTGGTTGCAGCGCCATCATTGCGCATCGACAGGGCAATCCGTTCGGCGGTCCCGATTGGAATCTCGCCAACCACCGTCACCATCATTTCGCCTTGAGGCGTTGTCAGACGGCGGGATACGGCAACGGTCGGGCCCAGTTGAGTCCGGGTATCGGTGACGGTTGCGCCGTTCAGCGGTTCCAGGAAGACAGAGAAACGGGCAAGACCATCGTCATACATCAGGCTGTTGACCTGGGTCTTGGTTTCCGGATCCTTGTGCGAGGAGCTGCTGGTGAGCTCGAAGCCAGGAGGCAGCCAGTCGGAACGCCAGACCTGTGCGGTCTTGACCGCAGACGCCTTGTCGCTGTCGAGGGTGACTGTCTTGCAATCGGAATTGGCTTGCAGGTCTTTATCGGATGGAACTTCAGAGGTATCCAGCCGCGTGAACTGGAATCTCTCAAGCAACTGCCCCTTGTCGTTCAACAGCAGCGACTTGAGCGGCAGGCCCGTTTCCTTGTCCAGATGCAGTTCGAAACCGTAGCGGTGCTGATCCCGCGGCGTCAGCGATACGATCACCGCTTCACGCCCGGCCACGCGCGACTTGCCAATGACGGCAAGCTCATACCAGTTCTTCAGCTTTTGAGGATCGAGAGGGCGAGCGGCGGAATTGGGAGAATCCCCCAGACCCGCAATCAGGGTGCCGCTGACGCATTGAGTATGTCCATCAATGCGCACGACTTCCTGAGCCGAACCGTCGAGCTGAAGCAAACGCTCTCGGACCTGGCCATTCTGGACGCGATGCCAGATATTGTGGGTAGAAAAGCTACCGTTACGCTCGTAAACGAATGTGCCGTGAAAGCTTTGCTGCTGCTCGGCCTGGCCCAGGCGGGTCAACCAGTCCTGAGCCTCGTCGGCGTGGGCTGGGACAATGAACCAGCCGCTGAGCAGAAGCGAAAGTAGAGGTATGGCGCGCATGATCCCCCTTAACGGTTTTCCAGGCTTGCTGCACGTGCATATGGCAGCGCGCTCTCGGTGCCTTTCAAGGCAGCCTGTTGAGCGTGTTGACGCAGGTAACCTGGCAGACGCTGATCGTGCCAGCCTGGCTGACCTTGCAGTACGCCATTGGCCATTGGGCCAGTAGCTTCCGAACTCTCATTATAGCCTGCCAATACCGCCGGCCCCTTGACCTGAGGGGTAGTCAGCACTGGCTGATTGGATTGCTGAGCGAGTTCGACGCCGGCGATTTCGTCCTGGTTGTACAGACGAACACCTGCCAATACAGCAACGGTCACCGAAGCGGCTACAGCCAGACGACCGAGGCTGCGCCATGGGCCGCGTGTCACTTTGGCAGGGGTCGCTTCGTCTTCCAGCGCAGCTGAAACCGCCGCAGCGAGATCCAGACGTGGAAGCAACAGATCCTTGTGCATGGCTGCCCGAGCGATCTGGTAACGAGCCCAGGTTTCACGGGTTTCAACGTCGTCCAGTGCATTGAGCACTCGACGCAATTCCAGTTCGTCCGCTTCGTTATCCATCACTGCGGACAGCGATTCCTGCAGGGCTTCACGACTCATGGCGTTCCTCTCTTGGCTGTCGCCGCTGTCTTTAGTTTTCCTGCAACAACGGTTGCAGGGCTTTATCGATGGCCTCCCGGGCGCGGAAAATCCGGGAGCGCACGGTACCAACCGGACATTGCATGACGCTCGCAATGTCCTCGTAACTCAGACCATCGAATTCGCGCAAAGTTAACGCCGTGCGCAAATCCTCTGGCAGTTGCTGAATGGTTCGATGGACGGTGCCTTCGATCTCATCCCGCAGCAATGCACGTTCAGGAGACTCGAGATCTTTCAGGCCGTGATCGCCATCGTAGAACTCTGCATCCTCGGAACTTACATCGCTATCCGGCGGCCGACGGCCGCGTGAAACCAGATAGTTCTTCGCCGTGTTAATGGCGATGCGGTACAGCCACGTATAAAACGCACTGTCGCCGCGGAAATTTCCAAGCGCTCGATACGCCTTGATAAAGGCTTCTTGTGCGACGTCCTGGGCTTCATGGGTGTCGTGCACAAAACGCACGATCAACCCGAGAATTTTGTGCTGATACTTCAGCACCAACAGATCGAAAGCTCGCTTGTCGCCACGCTGAACGCGTTCGACCAGCTGCTGATCCTCTTCCTGGGTTAGCATGAACACTCCTCGATAAACTCGGAGGAGGCTTGCATGACCAAACGACCGGACTTGCAAACATAGACTCGGGCTTTTCGCAAAAGTTCTCCCCCTCCAAGCAAGTTTCCTGCGGGCTCTGATTTGGCACGCACGAAAAACGCAGCGCGGGATGAACCAGCTGCGCGAATAATCTTGTCATCGGCTCGCCGGCAAGAACCCAATCGCAGGTTCTGCATTGAAGCCGACACTGTCCCTTGTTTCGGGCAACTGTCTATTGATCTTGAGCCTCTGGCAAAAGTTCCAAATATTTATAGACGTGCCGCGCCGACATTGTGCAACCGTGAGCGGAAAAAGCGTGTTTCATCTGCGATACAGTCGCTTTTTCCCAAAACCGCTGAAAAAAACATCCGACAAAGCGTCGGTATTTCTCCGTCACGGTAGTTTCACAATGCCATATCGGCCCGGCTATTGTGCCGCCCCACCCCTCTATATACTAGTGGGCTGTGTGGCTGTCTCGACTCGCCCATCCGCCTGTCCTGCGCCAACCCCGACCCGGGTCGCTTTGAGCGGAATCCTGAAATGAGCCAACAGTTTCAACACGATGTTCTGGTGATTGGCAGCGGCGCTGCCGGTTTGAGTCTCGCGCTGACCCTGCCCGGTCACTTGCGCATCGCCGTACTGAGCAAAGGCGACCTCGCCAACGGCTCGACCTATTGGGCCCAGGGTGGCGTCGCGGCCGTGCTGGATGATACCGACACCGTCGAATCCCACGTCGATGACACCCTGAATGCCGGCGGCGGCCTGTGCCATGAAGACGCCGTGCGTTTCACCGTCGAGCACAGCAAGGAAGCGATCCAGTGGCTGATCGACCAGGGCGTGCCCTTCACTCGTGACGATCAGTCCGGCACAGAAGATGGCGGCTTTGAATTCCACCTCACCCGCGAAGGCGGCCACAGCCATCGACGGATCATCCATGCCGCCGATGCCACTGGCGCTGCGATCTTCACGACCCTGCTGGCCCAGGCCAAAGAACGGCCGAACATCGAATTGCTCGAACAGCGGGTAGCGGTCGATCTGATCACCGAGCGTCGGCTGGGGCTGGAAGGCGAACGCTGCCTGGGCGCCTACGTGCTCAACCGCAAAACCGGGGAAGTCGATACCTTCGGTGCACGCTTCGTGATCCTGGCATCCGGCGGCGCCGCCAAAGTCTATCTATATACAAGCAACCCCGACGGTGCCTGTGGTGACGGCATCGCCATGGCCTGGCGCTCGGGCTGCCGGGTGGCGAACCTGGAGTTCAACCAGTTCCACCCCACCTGCCTTTATCACCCGCAAGCCAAGAGCTTTCTGGTAACCGAAGCCCTGCGCGGTGAAGGCGCCCATTTGAAGCTGCCGAACGGCGAACGCTTCATGCAGCGCTTCGACTCACGTGCAGAACTGGCGCCACGGGACATCGTCGCCCGCGCCATCGACCATGAAATGAAGCGTCTGGGTGTCGATTGCGTCTACCTCGACATCAGCCACAAACCCGAAGCCTTCATCAAATCGCACTTCCCGACCGTCTACGAGCGCTGCCTAGGATTCGGCATCGACATCACCAAGCAACCGATCCCGGTCGTGCCGGCGGCGCATTACACCTGCGGCGGCGTGATGGTCGATCAACAGGGCCGCACCGACGTGCCCGGTTTGTACGCCATCGGCGAAACCAGCTTCACCGGCCTGCACGGCGCCAACCGCATGGCCAGCAACTCGCTGCTCGAATGCTTCGTCTACGCCCGATCGGCGGCGGCGGACATTCTCGAGCAACTGCCCGACGTCGCGATCCCGCGCGCCCTGCCCGCCTGGGACGCCAGCCAGGTGACCGACTCCGATGAAGACGTGATAATCGCCCACAACTGGGACGAATTGCGGCGCTTCATGTGGGACTACGTGGGCATCGTGCGCACCAACAAGCGCCTGCAACGGGCCCAGCATCGCGTGCGTTTGCTGCTGGACGAAATCGACGAGTTCTACAGCAACTATAAAGTCAGCCGTGACCTGATCGAGTTGCGCAACCTGGCGCAGGTAGCGGAACTGATGATCCGCTCGGCCATGGAGCGCAAGGAAAGCCGTGGCCTGCATTACACCCTCGACTACCCGGACCTGCTGCCCGAAGCACTCGACACTATTCTGGTGCCGCCCACCTACGTCGGCTGAACTTGAGGCGTACCCGCAGGCGTCGGTGCAGATCCGCCGCCTGCGAATCCCGGGGCACGCAGATCGACCTGACCCGCCACTCACCGCGCAATCGAAAGCGCAGCACCACGATCAGTGGCAGCGCCAGACTGTCCGGGCGCAATTGCACCGCTTGCCAGCCATCGGCCCGGTTCCACAGTTGCCAGCCATCGGCGTCCCGGCGCAATCCGCAGAATGCCTTGGGATGACTCAGCAGGATGTGCCGCGGCAACACCCAGGCAGCATGGGCGAGACACGCGAAAACCCCGAGCGACCCGACCCAGAATGGAATCGATAACAGAAACAGAGAACCCAGCGCGAATGCCTGGGCCAGAAGATACGCCGCCAGCAACTGCCGTGAGGCATGCCAGCGGCATTCAAACGTGTTACTTGGGCTGGACACGATCCAGAATCATGCGAACCATGCGTTGCAGTTCGGGATCTTCCGATTCGCTGCGCTCCATGAACCAGCCGAACATGTCCTGATCCTCGCACTCGAGCAGGCGGACATACAGCGCGCGATCCACCTCGTTCAGATTGGCGTAGACCTCTTTCACGAACGGCACCAGCAACACGTCAAGCTCAAGCATGCCGCGACGGCTGTGCCAAAAGAGGCGATTCAGTTCAACTTGTTCGACCATGGAGCCCTCCTCAAATAGGCCGCAAGTATACAGGCCCGAAGCGGGCCGAACAGTCGGCTTTGGTCGGGCACCACCGATCCTTTATCAACTACCCATTTCAACACCACCCCCTTATGATGTGCCCCAGTCTATTTACCCTGCGATGACCCATGGCCGATTCTGCTTTTTTCTGCACCCTCTCTCATGAAGGCGTTCTCGCGGTTCGCGGCGCGGATGCCGGCAAATTCCTGCAAGGCCAGCTGACCTGCAACATCAATTACCTGAGTGATACCCAGGCCAGCCTCGGTGCCCGCTGCACGCAGAAAGGCCGGATGCAGTCGAGTTTCCGCATCGTGCTGGAAGGCGACGGCGTATTGCTGGCGATGGCCGGCGAGCTGCTGGAGCCGCAACTGGCGGATCTGAAAAAGTACGCGGTGTTCTCCAAATCGAAACTGACCGACGAAAGCGCCTCCTGGGTGCGCTTCGGTCTGGATCATGGCGATGCTGCCCTGAGCAGCCTGGGTCTGGAACTGCCGGCGAATACCGACAGCGTGGCTCGCCACGAAGGGCTGATCGCGATTCGCGTCTCCCCGAACCGTGCCGAACTCTGGGTGCCTGCCGATCAGGCCGACGGCATCAAAGGCAAGCTGTCCGCACAATTGATCGAAGGCGAACTCAATCAGTGGCTGCTGGGCCAGATCCGCGCCGGTATCGGCCAGGTCATGCCGAGCACCCGCGAGCTGTTCATCCCGCAGATGCTCAACCTGCAAGCCGTCGGCGGCGTGAGCTTCAAGAAAGGCTGCTACACCGGCCAGGAAATCGTCGCGCGCATGCAGTATCTGGGCAAGCTCAAGCGTCGCCTGTACCGCGTGCAACTGGACGCCAGTGAATTGCCGGAGCCGGGCACCCCGCTGTTCGCCCCGAGCCACGGCAGCTCCATCGGCGAAGTGGTGCTGGCCGCCCGTGCCGAAAAGAATATTGAACTGCTGGCGGTGTTGCAGGCCGAAGCTGCCGACGCAGGCGATTTGCATCTGGGCACGGCCGAAGGTCCGGCGCTGCACTTGCTCGACCTGCCTTACGAACTGGATCGCGACCGCGAAATCCAGCGCTGATCGCAGCATTTGTTGCAACACCCTAGAGAAACGACATGAGTGAGCTGGCGGATAAGGTCCAACAGGATTTGGTTGAGGCCATCGATAACGATGACCTGGTTCTGCCAACGTTACCGGAAGTGGCCTTGCAGATTCGCAAGGCCGCTGAAGATCCGGACATCAGCGTCAGCGACCTGAGCAAAGTGATCGGCCGCGACACGGCGCTGTCGGCGCGCCTGATCAAAGTGGTCAACAGCCCGCTGCTGCGCGCGACCCAGGAAGTTACCGACCTGCACACCGCCATCACCCGGCTTGGCGTCAATTACAGCAGCAACCTGGCGATCGGCCTGGTGATGGAGCAGATCTTCCACGCCCGCTCGGATGTGGTCGAACAGAAGATGCGCGAAGTCTGGCGCAAGAGTCTGGAAATCGCCGGCGTCAGCTACGCCCTGTGCCGCCGTTACACCCAGCTCAAGCCCGATCAGGCCGCGCTCGGTGGACTGGTTCATCAGATCGGCGTGCTGCCGATCCTGACCTATGCCGAAGACCACTACGAATTGCTGTCCGATCCGGTCAGCCTCAACCATGTGATCGACCACATTCATCCGTTGCTCGGCGACAAGCTGCTGCGGGTCTGGGAGTTTCCGGAGCGTCTGGTGGAGCTGCCGGGGCTGTATCAGGACCTCAAGCGCGAATCGCAGCAGATCGATTACGTCGACATCGTGCAAGTGGCCAGCCTGTATTGCCACAAGGACACCGACCATCCGCTGGCCCGCATCGATCCGTTCAGCGTGCCGGCATTCCGCAAGCTTGGCATCGATCCGGAAAACAAGGCGCTGTGCGCCGATCTGGAAGAATCGCGGTCGATGTTCTACTGATCAACCGGCGACAAAACTCACCCGCACTTTCAAACCTGCCTGCTCGCCATCGTGCAGACTGATCTGCGCCAGATGCGCGCGGCAGATTTCCCCGACAATCGCCAACCCCAGCCCGGAACCGGCCACCTGCTGGTTGCGCCGGTAAAAACGTTCGAACACCCGATCCCGCTCTTCCAGCGGAATGCCCGGCCCATCGTCTTCAACCTCCAGCACCGCCGGCGCCGTGACCCGCAGAATCACGTTGCCGCCCGGCGGCGTGTGCGCCAGCGCGTTGTCCACCAGATTGCTCAGCAACTCGTTGAGCAATGTCGGTTCGCCACGCAGCCAGACCGGCTCGTCCGCTTCCAGCGCCAAGGCAACGCCGCGAGCATGAGCCAGCGGTGCCATGGCCATGCCCAGTTCCCGCGCCAACTGACTCAGATCGAGCAACTGCGCCCCGCCCTCGGCGATCGCCCGGGCGCCGTTTTCCACCCGCGCCAGCGACAACAACTGGTTGGCCAGATGGGTCAGGCGATCCGTGCTTTGCGCCGAGGACTCCAGCGTGTCGCGCCAGGTCTGCGGCTCGTTTGAGCGCAAGCCCAGTTCAAGTCGCGCCTTGAGCGCCGCCAGTGGCGTGCGCAGTTCATGGGCCGCATCGGCGATGAATTGCGCCTGCCGCTCGAATTGCCCGCGCAGGCGTTCGGTAAAGTGATTGAGCGCCCGCACCAGCGGCCACAACTCGTGTTGCACCTCGACCAGCGGCAACGGCCGCAGGTCATCGGGCTGACGCTCTTCCACTGCCGTGCGCAAACGCTCGATCGGCCGCAGCGCCGCACTCACCGCAAACCACACCAGCAACAACGCGCCAATCGCCAGCATCCCGAGCCGCAGCAAGGTGTCGGCCGCCAGACTACGAGCCATGCTGACACGCGCCTCGTCGGTTTCGGCGACGCGGATTTCCGCCATGCCGTTCATGTTCGGCTCGCTCACTGCCTTGAGCAGACTCACCACACGTACGTTCTGCCCCTGATATTTCGCGTCGTAAAAGCGCGCGAGGGCGGGATAGCTGTCGGTTCTCGGGGTGCCTGGCGGCGGGCCCGGCAGATTTTCATAGCCGGAAATCAACTTCTGGTTGATGTCGTTGACCTGGTAATAGATGCGCCCCGCACTGTCGTAGGCAAAGGTATCCAGCGCCACATAAGGCACGTCGGCACTGAGACTGCCATCGCGCTGCGACAGACCGGCGGCGATGGTCCGAGCCGACGCCAGCAGCGTGCGGTCGTAGGCGGTGTCGGCAGCTTCGCGACCATTCCAGTACGCGCTCAATCCGCTGGCGAGCATCAACACCACCAGCAACAGCGCGAGGTTCCACAGCAACCGCCAGCGCAGGCTGCTGGGCTTATGCATCGCGGCTTTCCAGCAGATAACCCAGACCGCGGAAAGTCACGATGGCCACTGAATGGCCGTCGAGTTTCTTGCGCAGGCGGTGCACGTAGATTTCGATGGCATCCGGGCTGGCCTCTTCGTCGAGACCGAACACCTGCGCAGCCAGTTGCTCCTTGCTCATCACCCGACCCGGACGGGCAATCAGCGCTTCAAGCACGGCCTGTTCGCGAGAGGTCAGCGTCAGCAATTCATCGCCGAGGGTGAAGCGCCGAGTGTCGAGGTCATAGGCCAGCACACCGCAACGCTGCTGGCGTTCGCCGCCCAAAACACTTCGGCGCAGCAACGCCTTGACCCGCGCTTCGAGTTCGGTGAGTTCGAACGGTTTGGCCAGATAATCGTCGGCCCCAAGATTGAGCCCATGAACCCGATCCTTGACGTCGCTGCGAGCCGTCAGCATCAGCACCGGCAGGTTCTTGCCCCGGGCCCGCAGGCGCGCCAGCACTTCAAAACCGTCCATGCGCGGCAGGCCGACATCGAGGATCGCCACCGCGTATTCCTCGCTGCCCAGGGCCAGATCGGCAGCCACGCCATCGTGCAAGACGTCCACGGTCAGACCGGTGCTCTTGAGCGCCTGGGCGACGCTTTCGGCCAGCGGCAAATGGTCTTCGACGAGCAGGACACGCATGGATCTCTACCTCATTCAGGGATGGCCGACGCCATTCTTTGCGGCGGAGTTTACAGCCGCAACCGCCACTGTGAAGCCCGAAAACACGCGAAAGAATACTGAAAGGTTAGCGAAAGGTTGGGCCGTTAGAGTCGTTTCACCGAAGGTCCCAACTGCCGACCTTCGCCGTTTTGCCTGTACTTGCACCGTAGCTTCAAAACGTAGCTCTCGAAAAACGCCTCGATGCGTTTTCGCCAATAAGAACAATAACGAGGTACTGCACCATGCTGTCCACACAGCTTCAGGTTGACCCGTTTCATTCTTCCTCTCGAATTTCCCCGTTTTCGCTTGTCAGCGCCATCGTCGGCTGCGCGGCGTTCAACCCATCCGGGTCTGAGCCTGTTAGCCTGCGCGCGCGAAACCGCCGCACCTGAAACATCCCCAAAAACAACAACTCCCGTGGAGACACTCATGAACCGATCCCTGCGCCGTTTCGCTCTCGCCGCCGGTTGCGTGCTGTTCGCCGGCCAACTGATGGCCGAACCTAAACGTCCGGAATGCATCGCCCCCGCCTCCCCCGGCGGCGGTTTCGACCTGACCTGCAAACTGGCGCAAAGCGCGCTGGTCAACGAAAAACTGCTGACCAAACCGATGCGCGTGACCTACATGCCCGGCGGTGTCGGCGCGGTGGCGTACAACGCCGTCGTGGCGCAGCGTCCCGCCGATGCCGGCACGCTGGTGGCGTGGTCCAGCGGCTCGCTGCTCAACCTGGCTCAGGGCAAGTTCGGTCGGTTCGATGAAACCAACGTGCGCTGGCTGGCAGCGGTCGGCACCAGCTACGGCGCCATCGCGGTGAAAAGCGATTCGCCCTACAAAACCCTCGATGATCTCGTGCAGGCGCTGAAGAAAGATCCGAGTTCCGTGGTCATTGGCTCCGGCGGTACCGTCGGCAGCCAGGACTGGATGCAGACTGCGCTGATCGCCAAAGCCGCCGGGATCAACCCGCGCGACCTGCGCTACGTCGCCCTCGAAGGGGGCGGCGAGATCGCCACCGCCCTGCTTGGCGGTCATATCCAGGTCGGTAGTACCGACATTTCCGACTCCATGCCGCACATTCAGAGCGGTGACATGCGCCTGCTGGCCGTGTTTGCCGAGAAACGCCTGGACGAGCCGGAAATGAAGGACATTCCTACCGCGCGCGAGCAAGGCTACGACATCGTCTGGCCGGTGGTGCGCGGTTTCTACCTCGGGCCGAAAGTCAGCGATGAAGACTACGCCTGGTGGAAAGACTCCTTCGACAAACTGCTGGCCTCGGAAGACTTCGCCAAGCTGCGTGATCAGCGTGAACTCTTCCCGTTCGCCATGACCGGTCCCGAGCTGGACACCTACGTCAAGAAACAGGTGGCGGACTACAAGGTGCTGGCCAAAGAGTTCGGCCTGATTCAGTGATCGTCTCTGTCTAGCGTCCATGGCCCTCTCGCCGGGGCCATGGCAGGAGTTCCCTCATGCTTATTCAACGCATTTTTGCCTCAGTGCTGTTGCTGGCCTGCGCCGGCCTGGCGCTGATGGCGTGGCCGTATCAGGCGGCTTTTTCCTACGAACCGGTCGGTCCTCGGGCATTCCCTCTGTTGATGTTGGGCCTGATGAGCCTGGCGCTGCTGTACATGGTGTTTCGCCCGGCGCCGATCAAACACAGCGATGACGAGCCGCCGCTGGATCGCGAAACCCTGACCAAGATCGCAATCTGCGTCGCCTTGCTGCTGGTGTTCGCCGGCTTGTTCGAACCGCTGGGCTTCATCCTCAGCAGCATTCTGATCGGCATCCCGATGGCGCGCCTGTACGGCGGGCGCTGGGTGCCCAGCGTCATTGTCACGACGCTGATGGCGATTGGTTTGTACGTGTTGTTCGACCGCGTGATGGACGTTCCGCTGCCCCTCGGCCTGCTCGACGTTCTGGAGAACTGATATGGATACTCTCGGTTATTTGGGTCAGGGCTTCGGCGTCGCGCTGAGTCCGTACAACCTGGTCACGGCCCTGACCGGCACACTGATCGGCACCGTGGTCGGCTTGTTGCCGGGCCTGGGCCCGATCAATGGCGTGGCGTTGCTGATCCCGATCGCGTTCGCCCTCGGCCTGCCGCCGGAATCGGCATTGATTCTGTTGGCGGCGGTGTATCTGGGCTGCGAATACGGCGGCCGGATCAGCTCGATCCTGCTGAACATTCCGGGCGAAGCCTCCACCGTGATGACCACCCTCGACGGTTACCCGATGGCCCGCAAAGGCCTGGCCGGTGTGGCGTTGTCGTTGTCGGCGTGGAGTTCGTTCATCGGCGCCTTCATCGCCACCTGCGGCATGGTGCTGTTCGCCCCGCTACTGGCGAAATGGGCGATTGCCTTCGGGCCGGCGGAATACTTCGTGTTGATGGTGTTCGCGATTGTCTGTCTCGGCGGCATGGCCGGTGACCGACCGGTGAAAACCTTTATCGCGGCGTTGATCGGTCTGTTCCTTTCCAGCGTCGGCATCGACGCCAACAGCGGTGTGTACCGTTTTACCGGCGACAACATTCACCTGACTGACGGCATTCAGTTTGTGGTGCTGGTGCTGGGCCTGTTCTCGATCAGCGAAATCCTTCTGCTGCTGGAGAAAACCCATCGCGGCCAGGAAGCGGTGAAAGCCACCGGACGGATGATGTTCAACTTCAAGGAAGCGGCGTCGGTGTTCGTGGTGAACATCCGTTGCGGCCTGCTCGGTTTCATCATGGGCGTGTTGCCGGGTGCCGGTGCGACCCTCGCCAGCGCCGTGGCCTACATGACCGAGAAACGCATCGCCGGTGCCAGCGGCAAGTTTGGTCAGGGCGACGCCCGCGGCCTCGCCGCACCGGAAACCGCCATCGGTGCCTCCGCTTGCGGCGCGCTGGTGCCGATGCTGACCCTCGGCGTTCCGGGTTCGGGCACCACGGCGGTGATGATCGGCGCCCTGTCGCTGTACAACATCACTCCCGGCCCGCTGCTGTTCCAGCAACAGCCGGACATCGTCTGGGGCCTGATCGCCTCGCTCTTCATCGCCAACATCATGCTGGTGATCCTGAACATCCCGATGATCCGCATCTTCACCCGCATCCTCGCCGTGCCGAACTGGGCCCTGGTGCCGGTGATCGCGATCATTACCGGGATCGGCGTCTACGCCGTGCACGCGACCACGTTCGATCTGTTCCTGATGGTCGGCATCGGCATCTTCGGCTACATCCTGCGCAAACTGGACTTCCCGCTGTCGCCAGTGCTGCTGGGGTTCATCCTCGGCGGCCTGATGGAGCAGAACCTGCGCCGGGCGCTGTCGATTTCCAACGGTGCGCTGGAGATTCTCTGGTCGAGCCCGATCACCTTCGGCGTCTGGGTGCTGACCGCGATCATGTTGCTGATGCCGCTGCTGCGCATCTGGCGCAAACGCTCGGCCGCGCAACGCGCCGTTGCCGATGTCTGATCGGCTCTCCCTCAAAACCTGGTGGGGAACCCCGCTGGTCGGTCTGCTTGGCGGTTTCATCGCCAGCCAGATCGGCTGGCCGCTGCCGTGGATGGTCGGCTCGTTGCTGGCGATCATCCTGGTGCGCTGCCTGACCCCGTGGCAATTGACAGAAATCCCTGGCGGCCGCAAGTGCGGCCAGTGGATCGTCGGCATCGGTATCGGCCTGCACTTCACCCCGCTGGTGATGGAGCAGGTACTCGGCCACTTCGGCCTGATCTTCTTCGGCGCACTGGTCACCAGCCTCTCGGCGGTGGTCGGCGTGTGGCTGATGCGCCGCACCGGCGAGGATCGCGCCACGGCATTTTTCTCCAGCATGCCCGGCGGCTCCGGCGAGATGGTCAACCTCGGCGCCCGCAACGGCGCGCTGCTCAGCCATGTCGCGGCCGGGCAGAGTCTACGGGTGCTGGTGGTGGTGTTGTGTGTTCCGGCGGCGTTCAAGTATCTGCTGGGTGACGGCACACCGATTTCACACGCCGGCAGCGTCGATTGGCGCTGGCTGGCGATTCTTTTTCCGGCGGGCGGCATGCTCGCCTGGCTCTGGCAACGCCTGCGTCAACCCAACCCATGGCTGTTCGGCCCGCTGCTGGTCAGCGCGGCGGTGAGCATCGGCTGGGATCTGCACATCGGTCTGCCCAATGGCGGCAGTCAGATTGGCCAGTGGTTGATCGGTAGCGGCCTGGGTTGCCACTTCAACCGGCAGTTCTTCCGCCGCGCACCATCGTTCATGGGACGCACGTTGATCGGCACGGCGCTGACCATGTTGATCGCGACACTTGCGGCATTGGGGCTGAGTGCACTGACCCATCTGGATCTGCGATCGCTGACCCTGGGCATGATGCCCGGCGGGATCGCCGAGATGAGCCTGACGGCGGAAACCCTGCAACTGTCGGTGCCGCTGGTGACGGCGATGCAGGTGATGCGGTTGTTGTTCGTGTTGTTTCTGGCGGAACCGTTGTTCAAGTATTGGAATAGAAACGGGGAATGTCCGTAAGTCATGTAGACGCCCAATACGCTTCAAGACCGGAGAAGCATGACTTGAAGCGTATTCTTAGCCCAATCAGGAAATATCGAATTTCCCCATCATCACTTCTACCGTTTTACCAGACGCGCCGATGCGGCCTGTCAATCGAAACTCCGAGGCTTTATAACGGGTACCTTCGACGACTTCAGTGAGCGTGATCTCTCCACTAATCGCTCGGTAGTGCTCTTCGCCATCACCCACATCAACGAAGAAATCTACGTCAATACTGCCGGGCCCGAGAGCGTGCTTGCCACTCGCGAGGCCTTTTGGAAGCTTAAAAATAAGCGACGTAAAATATCTATCGATATCGATACGACCACCTGCAGCGAAATAGTTGTCGTCATCGTGGAGAAAAACATCTTGAGTGTCGATAACGTTTCGTGGGTCATCTTGATCAAACCGCGTAGTTCTTGCAAAAAGACTTCCCGACGCCTTCGGAAAGGACTTTACATTCTTGATTCTCAAATCTGTCATGACGATCTCCCGCTCCAATGTTTACCAGCGCACTCGACTGTGGACGCCGACTGCATAACTAAACGCGGGTTTCGCTTTTATATCTACTGTCAGAAATAACAGGTCGATGAAGCAATCCGACGGGCGGCTCTCACCACCCGAGAGACTTCAGAAGATTAATTAAACAACCGACGGCAGGCGCCACTCGATCGGCGCTTCGCCGTTCTGCTCCAGGAATTTGTTGGTGCGGCTGAAGTGCCCGCAACCGAGAAAGCCACGATAGGCCGACAGCGGCGACGGATGTACCGACGTCAGCACTAGATGTTTGGTGGCGTCGATCAGCTTCTGTTTGCTCTGCGCATGAGCGCCCCAAAGCATGAACACCAGATGCGGTTGCTGCTGGCTGACCACCTCAATGATCCGGTCCGTAAAGAACTGCCAGCCCTTGTCCTTGTGCGCGTTGGCATTGGCGCGTTCGACGGTCATGGTGGTGTTGAGCATCAACACGCCCTGATCGGCCCAGCTCTGCAAGTAGCCGTGGTTGGGGATGTCGATGTTCAGGTCGCGCTTCAGCTCTTTATAGATGTTGACCAGCGACGGCGGCGCCGGCACGCCCGGTTGCACCGAGAAGCACAAGCCGTGGGCCTGGCCCGGGCCGTGGTACGGATCCTGGCCGAGGATGACCACTTTCACCTTGTCCAGCGGCGTCGAGTTCAGCGCATTGAAGATCATCGGGCCCGGCGGATAGATTTCCTTGCCGGCCGCCCGCTCCTGCTGCAGAAAAGTGCGCAACTCTGCCATGTAGGGCTGGTCGAATTCGGCACGCAGTGCCTCCTTCCAGCTCGGTTCGAGTTTGATACGGTCGTCAGCAGTCATGGTCATACCCGGCAAAAACAATGGGGCGAACCCTAGGAAAGCCGACCACGCTTGTCAATTGATCTGACGCAGATCCGGCACTTTCCCACACAGCGATCATACTGATCGTTCAAATTCCCGATCGAGGTCACGATGAATCTGCACTTCGAAGAACTCACCGGCACCGACGGCGCGCGCATCGGCGTGGCCACGCTGGATGCCGAAAAGTCGCTCAATGCGCTGTCCCTGCCGATGATCCACGCCCTGAGTAACAAATTGAACGCCTGGGCCAAGGATCCGCAAATCGTCTGCGTGCTGCTGCGCGGCAACGGCGCCAAGGCCTTCTGCGCCGGCGGCGAAGTGCGCAGCCTGGTGGAAGCCTGCCGAGCCCATCCCGGCGAAGTGCCACCGCTGGCCGCACAGTTCTTCAACGCTGAATATCGGCTGGATTACAGCCTGCACACTTACCCGAAACCGTTGATCTGCTGGGGCCATGGATATGTGCTCGGCGGAGGTATGGGCCTGCTGCAAGGCGCGAGCATCCGGATCGTCACGCCGAGCAGTCGTCTGGCGATGCCGGAAATCAGCATCGGCCTGTACCCGGATGTCGGCGCCAGTTGGTTTCTGTCGCGGCTGCCGGGCAAGCTCGGTTTGTTCCTTGGCTTGACCGGCGCGCACATGAACGGTCGCGATGCGATCGATCTGGATCTGGCCGACCGCTTCCTGCTCGACGAACAGCAGCAGGAACTGATCGACGGCTTGTTGCAGTTGAATTGGCAGGAACAGACCGCCATGCAGCTCAACAGCCTGCTCAAGGCATTGCAGCAGGAAGCCGTGGCGCAGATGCCGGAAGCGCAATGGTTACCGCGCCGTCGGCAGATTGATGAGCTGTTGGATGTCAGCGACGTGACCTGCGCGTGGAAAGCCATCAGCCTGCATCGGGACAGCAGCGACCTGTTGTTTGCCCGTGCGGCGAAGACCATGAGTGAAGGCTCGCCATTGACGGCGCATCTGGTCTGGGAACAGATCATTCGTGCCCGCCACTTGTCGCTGGCCGAAGTCTTTCAGATGGAATACACCCTGAGCCTCAATTGCTGCCGGCATCCGGAGTTCAGCGAAGGGGTTCGGGCGCGGCTGATCGACAAGGATCACAAACCGCACTGGCACTGGCCGGACATCGCCCGGGTGCCGGACGCGGTGGTCGAGGCGCACTTTCACAAGGTCTGGGAGGGGCGGCATCCGTTGGCGGATCTCTCCAGCTACTGAAATCCGGGCACAAAAAAAGCGGCGCTCAATGCGCCGCTTTTTTGCGGGGGGTTACCAGCGGTTGCCGTGCCGGTTGTAATCGCCGCGTCCACTGTGACGGTCGTAGTTGCCACGACCCCGGCGATCATCCCAACCACCGCGACGGTGATCATCCCAGCGTCCGCGATCATGACCGTGCCAGCGACGGTTCTCGTAGTAACGCGGGGCCGGTTGGTAGTAACGAGGCGCCGAGTAATAGCGTGGAGCCGGTTGGTAATAGCGTGGCGCTGGCTGGTAGTAGCGCGGCGCCGAGTAGTACGTGCTGCCGCCGCTGTAATAGGTGCCACCGCTGTAATACGAAGGTGCCTGCGATGTGTAGACCTCTGAGCTGTAGTAGCCATCTCCGTAGGAATAAGGGACGCATCCGCCAAGGGAAAAAAGCATCACGGTAAACAGAAGAATTCGGCGATACATGGCGGCCTCCTGGACCGCGGGTAGCCACACCAGCGACGCTGGCAGGCGTCAGTCTTTCATTCGGCGACTGACGAAATATCTGACAGCGTTTTCGGCATCCGGTGCGTTTCTGCAACAACTTGAAACAAGTGATTCATGAAACCTTGTTCATGCAGAAACTCCGTCATTCAGCCGCTGATTAGTGGTGCCCACCGTGGTATCCGCCGCCGTGATAACCCCGTCCGTAGCCGCCGCGATAGCCATGACCACCGTAGTAATAGCGGGCGCCACCGTAGTAATAGCGGGCGCCGCCGTAGTAACGCGGGCCGTAATAACCACCGTAGTAATAGGGTGAGTAATAGCCGGGATAGTAATAGGGCGTGGAGTAAACATCGTAGCCGCCGGCGTAGTAGTAACAACCGGACAGCCCTAGACCGAGCACTGCTCCCAGCAGCACCCGACGCAGCAATTTTGAAATACGCATGGCGGCCTCCTGAAAGACCTGTGACAGCAGTCGGCACAGACCGGCTGACACCAGATTTGACTGGCTGGCCGGCACCGAGTGCCCAATCCTCTCGGGCATCGGATCAGCGGCAGCGGACGCTGCATGACGGTGCAACCGCGCACCAACACAAAGCGCCCACAGGCGTTTGCCATCCGCCGCAACGTCACGAAGCCCGTAACAGAGCGCCCGACCCGACTTGGCACGCCTCTCGCTTTAGCAAACCCGTGCAGGAGTCATCACAGGTTCGCGGCACCACAATTTGCAATGGCTGACTAGGGTTCCGGCTCGCATCTGCGAGTGGCTGGTCCGAGAGTTGGCGACCTCCAGTTGAGGTTACACGGCGGGACAAAAGCCCGGGAGACAAGCCACCGTTCGCGGTGCCGCGTTGCCTTCCTGTCCGCCCACGATCAACTGGAGAAGCCACCATGTCCCGACCACGTTTGCCCGCCCTGCTCGCCGCCGCGTTCGCCGCGCTCATCAGCACTCAATCCCCCGCCGCGCAGAAAGACCACTTCAGTGTCTGCTGGACGATCTATGCCGGCTGGATGCCATGGGAATACGCCGGCAGCCAGGGCATCGTCGATAAATGGGCGAAGAAATACGGGATCAAGATCGACGTGGTCCAGCTCAACGACTACGTCGAATCGATCAATCAATACACCGCCGGTCAGTTCGATGGCTGCACCATGACCAACATGGATGCGCTGACCATTCCGGCCGCCGGTGGCGTCGACAGCACCGCGCTGATCGTCAGCGATTTCTCCAACGGCAACGACGGCATCGTCCTCAAGGGCGAAGGCAAAAAAGTTGCCGACCTGAAGGGCATGGATGTCAACCTGGTCGAACTGTCGGTCTCGCATTACCTGCTGGCCCGCGCGCTGGACTCGGTGGACCTGACCGAGAAAGACCTGAAAGTGGTCAACACCTCCGACGCCGACATTTCCGCCGCGTTCAACACCGAGCAGGTCAACGCCGTCACCACCTGGAACCCGATGCTGTCGGACATCAAGGCCAAACCCGGCGTGACCGAAGTCTTCAACTCCAGCCAGATCCCCGGCGAAATCATGGACATGATGGTGGTCAACAGCGCCACCCTCAAAGACAACCCGGCGCTGGGCAAGGCGTTGACCGGCGCGTGGTTCGAAGTGGTCGATTTGATGAACGCCAGAAACGCCGCCGGCAAAGCCGCGCTTGAGCACATGGCCAAAGCTTCGGGCACCGATCTGGCCGGATTCCAGGCGCAACTGGACACCACCAAACTGTTCGCCACACCGAAAGAAGCCCTGGCGTTCGCCACCAGCAAGCAACTGCCGGAAACCATGCGCAAAGTTGCCGAGTTCTCGTTCCAGCACGGCTTGCTCGGCGAAGGCGCCAAGGACACCAGCGCCGTCGGCATGTCCTTCGCCAACGGCGTGACCAGCGGTGACACAGGCAATCTCAAGCTGCGTTTCGATCCGACTTACGTGCAGCTGGCCGCCGACGCCAAGCTGTAAGCCACGGAGGATTTGGCCATGCGCCTGATCAATCGTCACCCGGATCGACCGAGTCGCCTGCTGCTGGTGATCCTGCCTTTCGCCCTGGTGCTGTTCGCCTACTTCATGGGCTCGGCCGAGCGCCTGGCGGACAACCCCAACGACAAACTGCTGCCCAGTGCGGTGCAGATGAGCGATGCGGTCAACCGCCTGGCATTCAATGCCGACACTCGCACCGGCGAATACCTGCTCTGGCAGGACACCGCGTCGAGCCTCGGACGCCTGGCCATCGGCCTCGGCATCGCGGCGCTGGCCGGGTTGTGCCTGGGCATGGCGGCCGGCACCCTGCCGCTGTTCGGCGCACCGTTGTCGCCGATGCTGACGGTGCTGTCGATGGTGCCGCCGCTGGCGATCCTGCCGATTCTGTTCATCGTCTTCGGCCTCGGCGAGCTGTCGAAGGTAATGCTGATCGTGATCGGTATCACACCGGCACTCGCCCGTGATCTGGAACAGCGCGCGCGGGACATTCCGGTCGAACTGCTGATCAAGGCGCAGACCCTCGGCGCCTCGACCTGGACCCTGATGCTGCGCGTGGTGCTGCCGCAACTGTTGCCGCGTCTGCTGATCTCGCTGCGGCTGATGCTCGGTTCGGCGTGGCTGTTCCTGATCGCCGCCGAAGCCATCGCGTCCACCGACGGTCTGGGCTACCGGATTTTCCTCGTGCGCCGTTACCTGGCGATGGACGTGATCCTGCCGTACGTGGTGTGGATCACCCTGCTTGCCTGGCTGATGGATTGGGGCCTCAAGCGCCTGACCCGGCGCGCATTCCCCTGGTATGAGGGGGCCGCCAAATGAGCTTCATCACGGTGAAAAACGTCTGGCAGCAATACGCCGACCAAGTGGTGCTCGAAGGCTTGAACCTCAGCGTCAACGAGGGCGAGTTCTGCACGCTGGTCGGTGCCTCGGGCTGCGGCAAGTCGACCTTCCTGCGCCTGCTGCTCGGTCAGGAAACCGCCAGTCGCGGCGAGATTCTGCTCGACGGTCAGCCACTGGCGCGCGAGCCGGATGCGAGCCGTGGCGTGGTGTTCCAGCGCTACTCGGTGTTCCCGCACCTGAGCGTGCTGGACAACGTTGCGATCGGCCTGGAGCTGCCGCGTGCGCCGCTGCTCGGGCGTCTGTTCGGCAGTGCCAAACAGGACGCCCGCGAACAAGCCTCGGCGCTGCTGCAAAAAGTCGGCCTCGGCCATGCGCTGGACAAGTACCCGGCGCAACTGTCCGGCGGCATGCAACAGCGGCTGGCGATCGCCCAGGCGTTGATCATGAAACCGCGCGTGCTGCTGCTCGACGAACCGTTCGGCGCGCTCGATCCGGGCATTCGCAAGGACATGCACGCGCTGCTGCTGGCGCTGTGGCGCGAAACGCAACTGACCGTGTTCATGGTCACCCACGACCTGTCCGAAGGTTTCAGCCTCGGCACCCGTTTGCTGGTGTTCGACAAGGTCCGCCTCGACCCGCACGCCCCCGGTGCCTATGGCGCCCGCATCACCTATGACATCCCTTTAAACAGCGACCGCCGCGCCCAACGCGCCGCCGTCGACGCCCTGCCCGCCGAGCTGGCCGGCACACTTCGTATTGCCTGAGAGGACTGCTCCCATGACTGATTCGACCCAACTGTTTCCACCCTTCGCCGAAGAAACCCTGCCCGGCGGCGGTCACCGCTCCTTCGTCTTGAAGCGCGGGCAACTGCTGCGTCTGACCGACCTGCGCGGTGGTGCCAACGTCAGCCTGACCCTGCTCAACGCCAACGAAAAAACCGAGCGCCTGAACCTGCCCGACAGCCTCAAATGCCAACACACCGCCAAGCTCACCACCGGCCATTGCCTGTACTCGGACATGGGTCGGGTGCTGGCGGCAATCACGGCGGATACCTGCGGCTGGAGCGACAGCCTCGGCGGCGTGCTGTGCGCCGAGGAAGTCGCGGAAAAATACGGCCAGGGCCGCTATCAGGAACTGCGCAACGGCTTCTTTCGCAACGGCACCGACAACCTGCTGGTGGAGCTCGGCAAGTGGGGGCTGGGCCTGTCCGACCTGCTGATGACCCTCAACCTGTTCAGCCGGGTCAACGTCGATGACAGCGGGCGTTTGCACTTCGTCGAAGGCCACTCGCAGGCCGGTGACTACATCGAACTGTATGCACCGATGGACACCCTGGTTGTGCTCACCGCCCTACAACATCCGCTGGATCCGTCGCCGCAATACGCCCCCAAACCGCTGAAGCTGAGCTGGATGAACGCCGACCCGAGCGTCGCCGAGCACTGCCGTACCTCGCGCCCGGAAAACGAGCGCGGCTTTATCAACACCGACCGTTTGTTCGCCTGAGGATCGTCGCCATGTCAGTTGCTATCGCCACTTCGCAAAAACAACCCGACGCTGCGGTGTACCGCGCCACCATTCCCGCCGGCGAACCCTGGCTGATGGAGGTCAAGGCCGGCCAGACCCTGCGCATCCTCGACCTGGAAGGCAATCAGGCGGTCGATACGCTGTTCTACAGCCTCGCCAATCCCCGTGAACGCTACGACGTGCAACGCACATTGCGCCGGCAGAACAGCGTGTACCTGAGCACCGGCAGCGTGTTGTATTCCAACCTTGGCAAACCGATGCTGACGATCATCGCCGACACCTGCGGCCGCCACGACACCCTCGGCGGCGCCTGCGCGCAAGAGAGCAACACCGTGCGCTACGCCCTGGAAAAACGCTACATGCACAGCTGCCGCGACAATTACCTGCGCGCCTGCGCCCACGACGGGCGCCTGGGCAAAGGTGACATCGGGCCGAACATCAATTTCTTCATGAACGTGCCCGTCACTGCCGAGGGCGGCCTGACCTTCGAGGACGGCATTTCCGCCCCCGGCAAATACGTCGACCTGCGCGCGGAGATGGACGTGATCGTGCTGATCTCCAACTGCCCGCAACTGAACAACCCGTGCAACGCCTACAACCCGACACCTGCGGAGCTACTGGTATGGAACTGAAATTCGTCCGTCTGCGCCGTTGGCTTTTTGCCCTGTGCCAGGCCCGTTCCGGCCAGTGTCTGAAATCCCCAAAACACCCCTGAACCCTGTGGGAGCTGGCTTGCCAGCGATGGCGTCGGCACAGCCAACATTGATGATGACTGACACACCGCCATCGCGGGCAAGCCCGCTCCCACAAGGTCAATGGTGACTTTCGAATTGTGATTTTGCCGTCGGGGACGACCCCGGCGCTCATCGAAAAACTGCGGGACGGCCCGCATCCCCTTCAGGGGTTTTGCCATGTTCAAAAAAGTCCTGATTGCCAACCGTGGCGCGATTGCCTGCCGCATTCTGCGCACCTTGCGTGAACTGCACGTCGAAGGCGTTGCGGTGTACTCTGAAGCCGATGCCGCCAGCCTGCACATCCTGCAAGCCGAGGAAGCCCACAGCCTCGGCGAAGGCGCAGCGGCCGGCACCTATCTGGCCGTGGACAAGATTCTCGCCATCGCCAAAGCCACTGGCGCCACCGCGATCCACCCCGGCTACGGCTTCCTCTCGGAAAACGCCGCGTTCGCCGAAGCCTGCGCAAACCATGGCATTGCCTTCATCGGCCCGACACCGGAGCAACTGCGGGTGTTCGGCCTCAAGCACACCGCACGGGCCCTGGCCAAACAGCACGGCGTGCCGATGCTCGAAGGCACCGAACTGCTCGACAGCCTCGACGCCGCGCTGATTGCCGGCGCGCAGGTCGGTTATCCGGTGATGCTCAAAAGCACCGCCGGTGGCGGTGGCATCGGCATGCGCGTGTGCCGTAACGCCAGCGAACTGAGCGAGTCGTTCGAGGCAGTGAAGCGCCTCGGCCAGAACAACTTCAGCGACGCCGGGGTGTTCATCGAAAAGTACATCCAACGTGCGCGGCATCTGGAAGTCCAGGTGTTCGGCGACGGCCACGGCGCGGTGATCGCCCTTGGCGTGCGCGACTGCTCGGTGCAGCGACGCAACCAGAAAGTCCTCGAGGAAACCCCGGCACCGAATCTGCCCGAAGGCATGGCGGATGAGCTGTGTGCGGCGGCGATCAAACTGGCCAAAGCGGTGAATTACCGCAGCGCCGGCACCGTCGAATTCGTTTTCGACAGCGATGCGCAGCGCTTCTATTTTCTGGAAGTGAACACCCGGTTGCAGGTCGAACACGGCGTTACCGAACAGGTGTGGGGCGTCGATCTGGTGCGCTGGATGGTCGAGTTGGCGGCCGGTGACTTGCCGCCGCTGGCCGAGTTGTTCGCAGGTCTGCGACCGCAGGGGCATGCGATTCAGGCGCGGCTGTATGCCGAGGATCCGGGGCGCGATTTCCAGCCCAGCCCAGGCTTGCTGACAGCGGTCGATTTCCCAGTCGCCGATGGCCGGCATCTGCGCATCGACACCTGGGTCGAGGCCGGTTGCGAGATCCCGCCCTACTTCGATCCGATGATCGCCAAACTCATCAGTTGGGCGCCGACCCGCGAACAGGCGCGTGCCGATCTGCATCAGGCCCTCGGCGACAGCCTGCTGTACGGCGTGGAAACCAACCGCGATTACCTGCGGCAGATTCTGCTCGATACGCCGTTTGCCAGCGGTCAGCCCTGGACCCGTTGCCTGGAAGACCTGGTGTACCGGGCCAACACGTTTGAAGTGCTGAGCGCCGGCACCCAGACCAGCGTCCAGGACTATCCCGGTCGCCTCGGCTACTGGGCGGTCGGCGTGCCACCTTCGGGGCCGATGGACAGTCGCGCGTTGCGTCTGGGCAATCGTTTACTGGGCAACGATGAAGGCGTGGCGGCGCTGGAAATCACCATGAGCGGGCCGTTGCTGCGCTTCAATTGCGATGCGGTGGTGGCCGTGACCGGCGCACCGATTGCCCTGACACTCGACGGCCAGCCGCAGGCGATGAACACCGCCCTGCTGATCCCGGCGGGCAGTCAATTGCATCTGGGCAATCTGCCGGGCGCCGGGGCCCGCAGCTACCTGTGCCTGCGTGGCGGCGTGCAAGTGCCGGATTATCTGGGCAGCAAAAGCACCTTCACGCTCGGTCAGTTTGGTGGTCATGGCGGACGGGCTTTGCGCGCCGGTGACGTGCTGCATCTGGCGGCCCTGAGCGACCGCAGCGCCGGGCAGACATTGGCGCCCCATCACGTCAGCGAATTACCTGCCGTGCGCCGGATCCGCGTCATCTACGGCCCTCATGGCGCGCCTGAATATTTCACTGAAAACTACATCGGCACCTTTTTCGCCACGCAATGGGAAGTGCATTTCAACTCCAGCCGCACCGGCGTGCGCCTGATCGGGCCGAAACCAGAGTGGGTGCGCGCCGACGGCGGCGAGGCCGGGCTGCATCCCTCGAACATCCACGACAACCCCTACGCCATTGGCGCCGTGGACTTCACCGGCGACATGCCGGTGATCCTCGGCCCGGACGGCCCGAGCCTTGGCGGTTTCGTGTGCCCGGTGACGGTGATCGAGGCCGATCTCTGGCAACTGGGTCAACTCAAGGCCGGGGACAAAGTGCAGTTCGTGCCCGTCGATCTCAAGACCGCACGCGATCTCGCCCTCAATTGGGACACCTGTGGGAGCTGGCTTGCCAGCGATGGGGCCCGAGCAGACACCGAGTCAACTTCATCGCTGGCAAGCCAGCTCCCACAGGCCCTGGTTTCGCCTGTGGTTCTGGAATTGGGTCAGTACGACAAGCGGCTGGTCGGGCGTGTGTCCGGCGATACCCATCTGCTGCTGGAAATCGGCGCGCCGGAACTGGATCTGGTCCTGCGCTTTCGCGCCCATGCCCTGATGCAGGCGCTGGAAGGCAAAAACCTGCACGGCGTGATCGACCTGACACCGGGCATTCGTTCTTTGCAGATCCACTACCAGCCCGAACAATTGCCGCTGGCCGATCTGCTCGGCATCGTCGCCGGTGAATGGGATGCGGTGTGCGCCGCCCAGGACTTGCAAGTACCGTCGCGCATCGTTCATCTGCCGCTGTCCTGGGACGATCCGGCCTGCCAGTTGGCGATCGAGAAATACATGACCACCGTGCGCAAGGACGCGCCGTGGTGCCCGAGCAATCTGGAGTTCATCCGCCGCATCAACGACCTGCCGAACCTCGACGAGGTGCAGCGCACGGTGTTCGACGCGAGCTATCTGGTGATGGGCCTCGGTGATGTGTATCTCGGCGCACCGGTCGCCACGCCGCTCGACCCGCGCCATCGGCTGGTGACCACCAAGTACAACCCGGCGCGCACCTGGACCGCCGAGAACTCGGTGGGCATCGGCGGCGCCTACATGTGCGTCTACGGCATGGAAGGCCCGGGCGGTTATCAGTTCGTCGGGCGTACCTTGCAGATGTGGAACCGCTATCGCGCAGTCGCCGCGTTCGACGGCAAACCGTGGCTGCTGCGGTTTTTCGATCAGATCCGTTTCTACCCGGTCAGCGCCGAAGAACTGCTGCGCATCCGCCGGGATTTTCCCCTCGGGCGTTTCGACCTCGACATCGAACATAGCCAGCTCAACCTCGCCGACTACCAGGCCTTTCTGCAACGCGAAGCCGAGACCATCGACGCCTTCCGAACGCAGCAACAGGGTGCCTTCCAGGCTGAGCGCGAACGCTGGATCGCCAGTGGCCAGGCGCACTTCGACAGCGAAGAAGCCGTGCCGGACAGCAGCGAAGACACACCGCTGACCAGCGGCCAACAAAGCATCGACAGCCACATCGCCGGCAACCTCTGGCAGGTGCAGGTCGAGGTCGGCAGCCGCGTGGCGGCCGGTGATGTGCTGGTGATTCTGGAGTCGATGAAGATGGAAATCCCCGTGCTCGCGCCCATGGCCGGAGTGGTGCAGGACATTCGCGTGCAGCCGGGATCGGCGGTGCGTGCCGGACAACGGGTCGTGGTGCTGGAACTCGACTGAAACCATTTGCCAAAGGATCAACCCATGAATCTGCAACTCGATGCCCTGCGCCAGACCTACCACAATGGCGACACCACACCCCGGCAATTGCTGTTGGCGTTGCGGGAAAAAGCCGCTGCGCTGAACCCGGACTATCACCTGTTCATCCATCTGCTCAGCGCCGAAGAACTGGAACCGTATCTGGCCGCCCTCGACGGTCGCGACCTCGACAGCCTGCCGTTGTATGGCGTGCCGTTTGCGATCAAGGACAACATTGATCTGGCCGGTGTCCCGACCACCGCTGCATGCCCGGCGTTCGCCTACGTACCGGAGCGTTCGGCGACCATCGTCGAGCAGCTGCTGGCGCTGGGCGCGATTCCGCTGGGCAAGACCAATCTCGACCAGTTCGCCACCGGCCTCAACGGCAGCCGTTCGCCTTACGGCGCCTGCCCGAACAGCGTGTTGCCGGAGTATCCGTCCGGCGGCTCAAGCGCCGGCTCATCGCTGGCCGTGGCGCTCGGCGTGGCCAGTTTCGCGTTGGGCACCGACACTGCCGGCTCCGGCCGGGTGCCGGCGGCGTTGAACAATCTGGTGGGCCTGAAGGCCAGCAAAGGGCTGATCTCCACCGCCGGCGTGCTGCCGGCCTGTCGCACGCTCGATTGCGTCACCACGTTCACCGCAACGGCCCGGGAAGCCAGTCAGCTGCTGGCGCTGACCGCGCGCCTCGATCCGAGGGACGAATACAGCCGCAGTAATCCGTCATGGAACGACGGCACCGCGTTCGGCGTACCACGGCCGTTTCGCTTCGGTGTACCGCGCGCGCAAGACCTGGCGTTTTTCGGCTGTGAGGAAGGCCCGCTGCTGTTCCGCGATGCCATCGACGGTCTGAAAGCTCTGGGCGGTGAAGCTGTCGAGCTGGACTTGTCGCCGTTCCTCGAAGCGGCGCGGTTGCTCTATGAAGGGCCGTGGGTGGCCGAGCGCTACAGCGTGGCCGGCGAGTTGATGGAAGAAAATCCCGAAGCAGTGCTGCCGGTGATCCGCGCGGTGCTGGCCAAAGCACCGGCCGTCAGCGGCGTGCAGACGTTCCGTGCGCAATACCGCCTGCAAGCGCTGAAAGCCGTTTGCGATAAAGCACTGGAAGAACTCGACTGCGTGCTCACGCCCACCATCGGTCGTCCGGTGACGCTGGCGGAACTCGACGCGGAACCGGTGCTGCGCAATTCCGAACTGGGCTACTACACCAACTTCATGAACCTGCTCGATTACGCTGCCGTCGCCGTGCCCAGCGGCTTGATGGCCAACGGTCTGCCGTGGGGTGTGACGCTGTTTGGCCGGACGTTCACCGACCAGTATTTGCTGAGTGTGGCGGACGCTTTGCAGCGCCAGCAGGATCCCGCGCTGCCGACGCCGAACAATCCGGCGCGCCATGACCGTGCACGACTGGTGGTCTGCGGTGCGCACCTGGACGGACTGGCCCTGAACTGGCAACTGCGCCAGCGCGGCGCACGCCTGATCGAGACCACCTACAGCTCGAAGGACTACAAACTCTATGCCCTGGCCGGGGGCCCGCCGTTGCGCCCCGGCATGCTGCGCGTGGCCGAAGGTGGCGTGGCCATCGAGGTGGAAGTCTGGGAGTTGCCGAGCAGTGAACTGGGCTCGTTCCTGACCGGCATCCCGGCGCCGCTGGGCCTGGGCAAGGTACAACTGGCGGATGGCCGCTGGGAAAGCGGATTCATCTGCGAACCCTACGGCCTGGAAGGTGCAACCGACATCAGCCATTTGGGTGGGTGGCGAGCGTATCTGCAAACCGGAAACTGATCCGAACACCGCCCCCTCTCGTTCCGGGAGGGGGCTGGATGAGTGAGCCATTCTCCAGACACCCCTGCCCGGCTGATCCCCCCGCATTTCAGGCACAAATCCCGCAGTTTTTTCCCGGCCATCTCACTAGAATGCTGCCATCGGGCCACCGTCGACGGAACTGCCAATGCCGCTCAGATCTGCGTTTTACTCCCAACGTTCGCTGGTATTGACTCTGGTCGCTTTCCTCGGCGCAGGTTTCCTCGCCACCTCCCTGCTCAGCTACTACGCCTCGCGGGCATCGATCCGCGACAACATCGTCAACACCGAACTGCCGCTGACCTCCGACACGGTGTACTCGGAAATCCAGAAAGACCTCGTCAGACCGATCCTGATTTCCTCGATGATGTCCCGCGACACCTTCATGCGCGACTGGGTGGTGAACGGCGAGAAAGACAGCGACCAGATGACCCGCTACCTCGACGAGGTCATGACCCACTACGGCGCCTACACCGCGTTTTTCGTCTCCAACAGCACCCACACCTACTACCACGCCAAGGGCGTGCTCAAGCAGGTGAAGATCGACGAGCCACGCGACGCCTGGTACTTCCGCGTACGCGACATGAAGGATCCGTACGAGATCAATGTCGACCCGGATCTGGCCAACAAAGACAACATGACCTTCTTCATCAACTACAAGGTCTACGACTACAACAATCGCTTCATCGGCGCCGCTGGCGTGGGGCTGACGGTGGACGCGGTGATCAAGCTGATCGACAAGTATCAGCAGCGCTATCAACGCAGCGTTTACTTCGTCGACACCTTCGGTCGGCTGGTACTGACCGGCGCTGAGGGCGGACCGGAAGGGGCGCGGGTCGGGAAAAGCCTGAACGATCTCGACAGCATGAAAAGCCTGGTCAGCCAGCTGCCCAAACCCCACAGCGGCAGCTACGAATATTCCACCCACGGCCAAGGACATTTCCTCAACGTGCGGTTCATTCCGGAGCTGAACTGGTACCTGTTTGTCGACAAACGCGAAGACGGCGCACTGAGCGAAATCCGCCAGTCGCTGTACCTCAACCTGCTGATCTGCCTGCTGGTGACGTTGATCGTGCTGGCCCTGGTCAACCGCTTGATCCGCCGCTATCAGGAAAAGATCCACGCCCAGGCCACCCTCGACAGCCTCACCGAACTGCCCAACCGCCGTGGCTTCGACCTGCTCGCCGTGCAAGCGCTGCACGAAGCTCACCGCGAGCCGAAACCGCTGACGGCGCTGCTGCTGGATCTGGATCACTTCAAGGTCTTGAACGACACCTACGGACACATGGCCGGCGATCAGGTGCTGATCGGTTTTGCCCGGGACCTGCAAAGTTGCCTTCGGCATTCCGACATCGTCTGTCGTTGGGGCGGTGAGGAATTTATCGTTCTGCTGAAGGACACCGACGGCGAGACCGGTCAGAAGATTGCCGAGAAGATCCGCCAGCACGTCGAACAGCATGAATATGCCTACAACGGTCACACCCTGAATCTGACGGTCAGCATCGGCGCCACCACCCTGCAACCGGATGACACCTTGCACAGTCTGCTGTCCCGGGCCGATCATGCGATGTACCGGGCTAAACAGACCGGCCGTAACCGCACCTGCGTGGAAATGCCTCACTCGACCTATGCCTGACGCCAAGAACACACCTGACCTCTGCCCGGCCTGCGGCGCCCGCAACGACTGCAGCCTGGCCGACCCGCGCACCGCCGACCGCGCCTGCTGGTGCTACGGCGTTTCCATCGATCCGGCAGTGCTCGAAGCCCTGCCGGCGGAACTGCGCGACCAATCCTGCCTGTGCCCGCGCTGCGCCCAGGTCGAGGCGCAACTGCAAGCGGCCAAGCCGTCGATCCCGTAAGATGCGCGCCCCGCTTCCTGCCGATTCCTGATCATGCGCGTCGACCGTTTCCTCAGTAACCTGCCCCGCTACAACCGCAAGCAGGTTCGCCTGCTGCTGGTGGAAAAGCGCGTGAGCATTGACGGAAAAGTCGTCAGCGATCCCCACAGCGAAGTCCTGGAATTCAGCCGCGTCGAAGTCGACGACGAAGTGCTGCAACCCGGCAAACCGGCGCGCTATTTCATGCTGTACAAACCGCAGGGCTGCGTCAGCGCCACCCGCGACCCCGAACATCCGACCGTGCTCGACCTGATCCACGAGCCGGAAAAGGACGACCTGCACATCGCCGGGCGCCTCGACTTCAACACCACCGGATTGATGCTGATCACCAACGACGGCAACTGGTCGCGACGCCTGACCCAGCCGCAGACCAAACTGCCGAAGGTCTATTACGTCGAGACCGAACAGGAGATCGGCCCGGAATATGCGATCAAGTTCGCAGAGGGGATCTACTTCGCCTTCGAGGACCTGACCACCCAACCGGCGCAGCTGCAAGTGCTCGGCCCGCGAACGGCGCGGTTGAGCATCGTCGAAGGTCGTTACCATCAGGTGAAGCGCATGTTCGGCCACTTCAACAACAAAGTGCTGCGCCTGCACCGCGAATCCATGGGCCCGCTGCCGCTCGATCACGCGCTAAAACCGGGCGAGTACCGCGCCTTGCGCACCGAAGAGATTCATTTGTTCTAAGCAGCCGACCGCTCAGCAGAAGTTGTCGAACAATTTACTAACGGCACTTGCGCGATCCGGATCCCCCTGCTTGAATCAGGACGTCGGCCAAATTGTGACCGATGAGTCACACATAACTTCTAAGAAACTTTTTGCCGGTAGACAGCCTTCAAGGGCTGCGCCTCAGCCGGCAGATTGCCCGCCAATAACAACACCCGTCGACCTGCCGTACCGGATCGACATGGGCCACAAAATTCCAGGCATATGCCTACCTGTCACAAAGCTCGTGCAATCTCATTTGCGCGCATACCCGCTTGCTTGCCAGGAGTCTTATGACATGAGGCCAGAAATCGCTGTGCTGGATATACAGGGTCAGTATCGGGTTTACACGGAGTTCTATCGCGCAGACGCCGCAGAAAAGACCATCATCCTGGTCAACGGCTCGATGGCCACGACTGCGTCGTTTGCACAAACCGTGAAAAATCTGCACCCGCAATTCAACGTGGTCTGCTACGACCAGCCCTACGCGGGCAAGTCGAAAGTCCACAACCGCCACGAGAAACATCTGACGAAAGAAGTCGAAGGTCTGATCCTGCTGGAGCTGATCGATCACTTCGCGGCCGAGCACGTTTTGTCGTTCTCCTGGGGTGGCGCCGCGACCATGGTCGCCCTCGCTCATCAGCCTCGGCGCATCGAAAAAGCCGTGATCAGCTCGTTCTCGCCAGTAATCAACGCGCACATGCTCGATTACCTCGAACGCGGCGTCGAATGCCTCGGCAAACGCGACGGCGATCGGGTCGGCCACCTCGTCAACGACACCATCGGCAAACACCTGCCGTCGCTGTTCAAGCGCTTCAACTATCGCCACGTCAGCAGCCTGGCCGAGCACGAATACGGGCAGATGCATTTCCACATCAACGACGTGCTGCACAGCGACCGTCAGTGCTATTTGAATGCGGCGAAGAAAATCAACGTACCGGTGCTGTTCCTGAACGGCGAATGGGACGAATACACCGCCGCCGAAGACGCCCGACTATTCGGCAACCATGTCGCGCAGAGCACCTTCACTACCCTGCAGGCCACCGGGCACTTCCTCGACATGGAACACAAATCGGCCTGCCGGGACAGCCAGAACGCCCTGCTCGGTTTCCTGAAACCGGCGCAACAGGCCAGCCGAACGCGTTACCAGTTTGTCCAGGATCACCATGCATTGGCCATTTGAAACAGTGTCGTCGCGAGCAAGCCTGCGAGGCTGAGATTCAGCCGTCCTCCAGCCCGCAGCGCTTGCCCGCGATTGACCGATTTCGGCTCTGTTTCAGGACTTTCCGTAGTTCGCGTGCAAAGAAAACTTCAAATCCGTGGCCGAGTCTGGTACAAAGTCAGCCGCTCTGAGCGGGTGTCGTATAATGGCATTACTCCAGCTTCCCAAGCTGATAACGAGGGTTCGATTCCCTTCACCCGCTCCAATCGAATTTATGTCCTGCGTCGTGGTTTGACGGGGGATGAGCAAACAGAAAAAACCGGCCTTGATGGCCGGTTTTTTTGTGTCCGGGATTTGAGTTTTCATTAGTAAATCCAAAGATCGCTACCGTCGAAACAACCCTGCCCCTAATGCTCTATCGTGATCAGCTTATCGCTGCAAATTCCCCATACGCATGATCCTTCTCCGACGGCGAAATCAGGATTAAACCCTCTAAGCTACGCTCCGTATCCAGGCTAAATAAGCTGGTAACCAACCGGAAGAGGGATCGACCATGAACGACACCGCTATCCCCGAGGGCTTCACTCCGCTGACCCGCAGCAGTCCGCTGCTCGACTTGCTTGGCCCGATCTATACCAGAGGCAGTGGCTTGCAACTTGAAATCGGTCTGCGGACAGACTCACGACATGCCAACGGACGGGGCACGTTGCATGGCGGTGTATTGGCGACTTTGGCGGATGTCGGCATGGGTTACGCCATGGCATTCTCCAGCGACCCTCCCCTGCCATTGATCACGGCGAGTATGACCTTGGACTATCTCAGCGCGGTGCAGATCAATGAGTGGCTTGAGGTACGCGTTGAGCACTCCAAAAAAGGACGGCAGCTGGCGTTTGCCACTGTTGGGTTGCATGTCGGTGATCGAATGGTTGCCCGTGCCAGTGCGGTGTTCGCGGTGCCGCAGTAGTATCCCCCCTGCATCCAACCGGTCTTGATGACCGGTTTTTTGTGCCCGTTTCATTTCGCAGCAACGGCCCGCAATACACTCCCCATTCCGCTGAAGTATTCCCGCCTAGACTCCTTCGCGAACACCAGCCCCACCAAAGGACGATGACCGCTCGGTGGTTATAGTGTTGATCGATAAAAAATCGTGGGTATAGTACCCACCAAGCACACCACAGGGAGGTGTTGTGAATAGCCGTTTTCTAATTGGCCAGCTCGTCGCAGACGGTTGGTATCTGGTGCGGGTCAGGGGCAGTCATCATCACTTCAAGCATCCGACCAAACCTGGTCTGGTCACAGTGCCTCACCCGAAGAAGGATCTGCTCAAGAAAACGGCCATCAGTATTTTGCAGCAGGCGCTGCTCTGACTCATCAGGTCAATTGCGCCGTGGAGGACGACACATGCTTTACCCGATCGCGATTTCAGTGGGTGATGAAGGACATGCCTGGGGAGTGGAGGTGCCGGATATTCCGGGCTGCTTCTCCGCTGGAGATGATCTGGATGACGCGATGGCGATGGCCCGCGAAGCCATCGAAGGCCATTTCGAGATTCTGGCCGAAGACGGCTCGCCCATCCCGCCGGCCAACAAGGTCACACTGCATGCAGCCAACCCCAAATACGCTGGCTGCACGTGGGCGGTGGTTGATATCGATGTGACCAAATACCTGGGCAAAGCTCAGAAACTCAACATCACATTGCCCGGCTATTTGCTCAACCGTATCGATGAATACGTGTTGCACCATCCGGAAGAGAAAAGCCGCTCCGGATTCCTGGCCTCGGCGGCGCTCAAGGTTTTGCAGCAACGTTGAAGCGAATAAAAACCGGTCTTGAAGACCGGTTTTTTCTTGCCCGCTGAAACGTCGCATCGGCGTAGTTACTTGTTCGATTCAGCGACGCCGGGATTTAAGACAGCTTCACAATTGCTTGTTTCTACATAAATCTACCGACGTATAACGGGTGTCCCTATATACCGTTAGGTTTCACTATATTTTGCTCTTATCCGGCTCAGCCTTTTCACCAAAACAAAGCATCAGCCTTTCACCTCAACATGATCCAGCGCCTGATTCACCGCCAATTCCCCCAGCATCACCAACTGCGCAATGCCTATCGCGGTTCTACGGTGGGCGGGGTCGAGGGTGGCGGCGAAGTTGTTGAGCATCTCGGATGCCGAGCCCAGTGATTCGCTGGCGTTGGCCAGCAGGGATTCGGTGTCGTAGGCCGGGTTGGCGAAGTACATCGGGTCGGGCTGGTTGGTCGTGCCCATGACATGGGCGCCGGGGCAGAGGTAATGGTCGAGGGCGCGGTTGGCGGCGTCGTTGAGCTTCCTGGAGTCGACTGAGCTGTAGGGGGATGTTGGGTCGGTTTCGACTTCTGGGGGATTCGGGGTTGGCTTCTTCATAATGGCTTCTTTCTAGTCGATAGGTGGAGCTGACCTACTCGGTTCCAATCGAAGAGGTGGCAGCTGTACACGAGTTGGAACCCGGGCGAAAAAAGCCAAAAGCCCGACAGACTCGAAGTCTCTCGCGCACAGCCGCCATAACAGAGTGCACACCATGAAGGCGGGCAAGCATACGTCATGAAAGCTGCTTTTGCTTTTTTGGGAAGTCGCCGGGGTTCCAATCCCGATCGCCGATTCATCAGCGACCCTCACAGGCTAGAGTCCGCACTTCCGACGGACAACCTGAAAACCTTGTGGGAAGGTTCAGTAAACAGGGCCAACTCTTTAAACATCCCGTATCGAAAAACCGCGTTTACAGATCCCCAACACTCCCCCGGTTCTCACACTCGCCACGACCCGCTAGCATTTCCCCATCGCCCACCACCCTCCCCCTGCGCGGCCATCGACGAATACGCGCCATCACGTTTCGAGGGATTCAAAACCGTGGCCTCCGAGCCACCCAAATCAAATTCAAAAGAGCATCAAATCCATGACCCAGAACATCTACGACGACCCCGAGTTTTTCCAGGGCTACAGCCAGATGAACCGCTCCATCGGCGGCCTCGATGCCGCGCCGGAATGGCCGGTGCTGAAAGCCTTGTTGCCCTCCCTGCACGGTTTGCAGGTAGTGGATCTGGGCTGCGGCTACGGCTGGTTCTGCCGCTGGGCGAGCGAAAACGGCGCTGCCCAAGTGCTGGGGCTGGATGTCTCGGAGAAAATGCTCGAGCGGGCGAAGGAAACCACCTCGGCCGCGAACATCCGCTACGAACGTGCCGACCTGGAACACCTCGACTTGCCTGCGTGCACTTACGATCTGGCCTACAGCTCACTGGCCCTGCACTACATCAAGGATCTCTCGGGGCTGTTTAACAAACTGCACGCGGCGCTTAAACCCGGTGCGCATTTTGTGTTTTCCATCGAGCACCCGATCTTCATGGCGCCGCGCAATCCGGGCTGGCTGATCGACAGCGAGGGCCACAAGCGCTGGCCGCTGGACAGTTATCAGAGGGAAGGCGAACGGGTGACCAACTGGCTGGCCGACGGGGTGATCAAGCAGCATCGTACGGTCGGGACTTTGCTCAACACGTTGATCGACGCCGGGTTCACGATTCAACACGTCAACGAATGGGGCCCGAGCGATGCAGACGTGGCCGCGCAACCGGCCCTCGCTGAAGAGCGTGAGCGACCGATGATGATGCTGGTTGCCGTACAACGCTGACCGCAAAAAAAGGGCCGATCAAATCGGCCCTTTTTCATTTCAACGTGTGGCGACAATGAACAACCGCGGAAACGGCAACAACACCGAACCATCCGCCAGCGCCGGATAAGCCTTCGCAACCTCCGCCAGATATTGCGCCAGATAGTCCGCCCGCTCGGCTTCCGTCAACGGACTGAGAAACGGAATCAGACCGCTACCCTTGAACCACTCGACAACGCCGGAAGCCCCGCCCGCCAACTGATGGTGATAGGTGGTGCGCCACACATCGACCCGCGCGCAATGCGGCCGCAGCATCGAGAAATAAGCACTGGCATCCGCCATTTCCGTCCGCTGCCCCGCCGCACCGGCCAGTTTGCTGGCCCACGGCCCGTTGGCAGCCACCTCACGCATCAACCGATGGGACGGCTCGTTGAGGTTGTCCGGCATCTGAATCGCCAGACTGCCACCCTGCGCCAACTTGCCCGCCAGTGCCGGCAACAACGTCGCGTGATCCGGCACCCACTGCAAAACAGCGTTGGCAAAGATCACATCGAACAGCCCTGCATCCGCCCATTTATCGATGTCCGCCACCTCGAACTGCAACTGCGGCAGACGCTTGCGCGCGGCGTCGATCATGTCCGGCGAACTGTCGAGCCCCTGCACTTTCGCCCCCGGAAAACGCTCCACCAACAACTCGGTCGAGTTGCCGGGGCCACATCCGATATCGACCACGGAACGCGCCTCAGGCGTGGGAATCGCCGCCAGCAGATCGCGGGCCGGGCGGGTGCGTTCATCTTCGAAAGTGACGTATTGCTTGGCGGACCAGGTCATTGCGTTCTCCTGTCGTGGACGTTCTGGCGAAACGTGGAAAAGCGGCTGCCGTCACGATACAGCGATCGTGTTTATCTGCCCTCCCCTACGTAGGTCCGATATCGCCGGGAACGCTGTTTTCGGCCGTGCCCACAGGGACTCAGAAAACTGTAAGTAGAATTTTCCGCCCACCCCCGATGTCTGAATTTCAAGCTCCCCCCAACAAGGAACACGGCCATGAAATTCGCAAAGATTTCGCAAACGCTGGCGCTCTGGGCCGGCAGCCCCAAGACGTTCATGGGGGCTTTGATTCTGATCGGGCTCTGGGGGTTGAGCGGGCCGATTTTCGATTACAACGACACCTGGCAACTGATCATCAACACCTCGACCACGATCATCACGTTCCTGATGGTGTTCCTGATCCAGAACACCCAGAACCGCGACACCGACATCCTGCATTTGAAACTCGATGAGCTGCTGCGGGTGAACAAGGAGGCGCAGAACGCGATGCTCGGGCTGGAGTCGCTGGATCTCAAGCAGCTGGAAGCGCTGCGCCGGCATTACCGGGCCATGGGCGAGAACGAGGTGTTTGACCTGGAAGGTCTGGGGGACAAGAGCAAGCCGAAGCAGGATCTGAATGAATGCTGACAGGCAATAAAAACGGCGCTAAAAAAGCGCCGTTTTTATTGCTGCGGATTCAGCGACTGGCCTGAAGAGCCCGAGCCATTTCCAGATGACTCTGCAGTTTCGGAAGGGTCTCGTCGGCAAACGCCTTGATCTCCGGCACGTCGGTGGTCTGGGCTTCCTGCTGGATCTGTTCGATGGCTTCTTCCGTGGCTTTGACCTGGCTGGCGGCGTAGGCCTGATCGAAACTGGCGCCTTCTTTGACTTCCGGCATCAACGCCTTGGCCTTGTCGGCGACTTCTTCGCGGGGAGCCACGGGCAGGTCCAGTTTCTTGGCGATTTTCGCCAGGTGCTGGTTGGCGGTGGTGCGGTCGTTGATGACGACGATGGTGTAATCCTTGACCTCTTTGGACTCGGCCTTGCTGTGCGCCAGACGACTGGCCTCGATGTCGGCCATGCCTTTGGCCGAAGCTTCGTTGATGAAGTCGGCGGGCGACTGGGCAAACGCGCTGCTGGCGAACAATCCCAGCAGGCTGACAAAACTGATGCGGCGTACTCGGGTGGCCATCCGGCTCATGGTCGCGCCCTCCTTCTTTGCAGATTCAAGCGGGAGCTTGCGCCCCCGCCTCTCAATCAAAACAACCTTCGCCGACTACTTCGATTTCTGAGCAGGCTTGCGGCCCATGTCGGTTTTTGGCTCTTTGTCGACAGTCGTGGTGGTGGTTTTCCCACCTTTGCGACCGGCTTCAGACGCCTTCGTTCGATCGTTGGCGAAGTTTCCCGAGTTCGAGTTTCTTGAGTTAGGCATGATTCTCTACCTCTTGGCATTGATCGTAAGCGAGCAGGTGCCCGCCTAGATTGAGAATTTCCTGACTGACAAAGGTTTAGAAAAGTTGCCGTCGCCGCGACGAACGGTGACCCGCCGATCAGCTGTCCAGCCTTTTATGATTCTGCCGTTTGGCGGCGTACATCACTTGATCGGCGTGACGAAACAGTTGCTGTTCCTCATCACCATGCTCGGGATAACGGGCCACGCCGATACTCGGTTCGATGTGCAGGTTGTGCCCGTCCAGGCGCATGGGTTGCACCAGTACCTGTCGGATTTTTTCCGCGACACTGTCGGCATCGTCGGCGGCGTGGACGCTGTGCAACAGCACCACGAACTCGTCGCCGCCGATCCGCGCCACCGTGTCGGTCTCGCGCACGCAGCCCTTGAGCCGGTTGGCCACCGCCTGCAACAGCATGTCGCCGACCCCATGGCCAAAGGTGTCGTTGACCTGTTTGAAACGATCCAGATCGACGTATAGCAGCGCCATGTGCCCGGCCCGTTCCCGCGCATGGTTCAGCGCAGCCTTTAGCCGATCACGCAGCAGTTCGCGGTTGGGCAACTGGGTCAGTTGGTCATACTGCGCCATGCGCCGCAGGCGGGCGTGCAATTGCTGGCGTTCGATGGCCGTGGCGACCTGGGCGCAGACGTATTGCAGCAGTTCCTTGTCGCGTTCGGTGTAGCGCTCGCCACCGGCCAGGCTTTTGACAATCAGCGCGCCGATGGTGCGGTCTTTCGAACTCAGCGGCACGCCCAGCCAGCACGGCGATTGCTGGCCGGCCACCAGCGCGGCGAACTCCGGCGGCGCATGAGGGCAATCCGGGGTCAGGAGGATTGGCTGGCGGCTGCGGATCACTTCCGCACACAGGCGCCCGGTGACGGTGCCGGGTTGTTCCGGTTGCAACTCGTCATCGTCGACGTGATAGGGAAAATTCAGCTGCGCGCAATGTTCGTCGTACAGCGCCACGGAGAAGTTCAGCGCCGGCAGCCACTCGCCGATGATCAGGTGGATGCGCTTGAACAGCGCCAGCAGATCCTCCGCCGCGTGCGCCGCTTCGGAGATCGCGTACAACGCCGCCTGACGGGATTCGGCGAGTTTGCGTTCGGTGATGTCCCGGGCCACGGCGATGCGCAGTTGATCGACCTCCGACCAGCGCGCCGACCACAGAATGTGCACGACGCTGCCGTCCTTGCGCACGTAGCGGTTTTCGAAATTGTGCTTGGGCTCGCCGCCCATGATGTCGCTCGCGGCGGCCAGGGTGCGCTCACGGTCGGCCGGGTAGACGTAGTCAATCATCGACTGGCCGATCAGTTCGTCAGGCGTGTAGCCGAGAATCCGCTCGCAGGCCGCGCTGACAAAAACGAAACGGCCCTGCTTGTCCACGGCACAGACGGCGTCCAGCAAAAGATCGATGTAACTCGCCAGCGGCGCGGAATTTCGGCTTTTCATGGTTCAGAAAAGGTGTCCGGACAATGCAGCACTTATCCACCGTCCCTGACCCCGACCTCGCATCCTGCGATCGATTTCAAGCCTTGTTCGGCATCAACCCCGGCAGCGCATGCACCAGCGCGTTGATGGCAAAACCGATGAACATGATCCCGCACAATCGGGTGATCGCCAGTTCATGACGCTGGTACAACGTACGCACCTGGCGCGCCCCGACGATGCCAATGAGGATAGCGTAGGCGAGCAATCCGCCGAGGAAACTCAAAGCGATCAGCATCGGCAGCATCGACCAGTTGAGCAGTTCGGCGCGGCTCGACAGCAGCGCAGTGAATGTCGCCACCGCCACCGGGTAAGCCTTGGGGTTGGTCAGGCCGAACAGGATGCCGTGCCAGAACGGCTGACGCGCCGTGCCCTGCGGCTGCTCGCCATTACTGCGCTTGGCCCGCACCGCACGCCAGCCGAGCCAGAACAGGTACAGGCCGCTGAGTACACCGAGCACGTCGAACGCGGTGCTGCCGATTTCCCGGGCGCCGACAATCGCGATCAGCGCGGTGCTGCACCAGATCACATCGCCCAGCAGATGCCCGCACAGAAAACCCGCCCCGGCCCGCCGCCCACGTGCAGCGCCGATGCCGAACACCGCCAGCACACCAGGCCCCGGCGTGATGCCGTAGATGAAACCGGAGGCCAGCACGGCCATTAGCAACGATGGAGTCATGGAAAACCTGCAAGTCCCGGAAAACGTGGCCGCCAGTCTATCCCAGCGGTTTGTGAATATTCACGACTCGTTGAAAAAACGCATCCCCGCGTAGGGCTTTTGCCGACACGCGGCCAGTCGCGAGGCCAGATCGCCGACGTGGGCTTCGAGCTTGTGACCGTCCGGGTCGAGAAAGTAGAACGACGCGCCTTCGCTGCGGTTGTCGCGCCATTCCTGCACGTTGGCGGCGCGAAGCTGTTGCACGAACAACGGGAAATCCGCCGCGCCGAGGCTGAAGGCGTAGTGGGTGTAGTCGGCGGCGAGGTCGGGATGGCGCTTCGGGTCGAGGGACAGGCACAACCACAGACCCGGGAGCGACAGGTAGGCACCGGCGTCCCACGTGGCCTCGACCCGCAGCTTCAGCACGTCGCGGTAGAACCCGAGGCTGCGGTCCAGGTCAGTGACGGCGAGGGTCAGGTGGTTGAGGCCGGTGAGCATCGGTCAGTAACCTCTGAGGTCTTCGGGGAGGGTGTATTGCTTGCCGTCGTAGGTCAGGGTGATTTGGGTTTTCTTCAGCGGGGAATCCTGAGAAACGCATTCCTTGCCGGCCTTGACGGTTTTCATCGCCGTGCCGCTTGAGGTGACGATCAGGTCGGAATAGCCGTTGTGGCTGACCGGGCCTATTTCCACGGTTCGGCGAATTTGCAGACCTTCACCCACACAGTTTTCCAGCCACTCACCGTTATTCTTGTAGACCACCAGGCCATCAAGTACCGGGCGCAGTTTATTACCCTCGCGCACATAGAGTGTCAGGTCGGTTTTTTCGTAGGGGATGGCGCTTGAATTGTGCGAGAACTTTGACCGCAGCCCGAACGCGCGAACATCCGGGGCCAGGCGATAGCGAGCGGTATCGACCAGCAGATCAGTGAAACGAATGGCATCGGAATTGTAGGCACCGGGTTTCGCATACGTCGCCAGCGTCTTCCAGTTGCTGGTATCGATGATCGCCAGATCCAGATCAAACACACCGGCATCGTCACTACCAGCATCTGGCACGTAGGTGGATTTGAGGGCAATCGCCTGATCCTTGAACGCCGGCCATGCCTTGCAGCGTGCCATTGACTGGTCGTTGTAATCCTTGGTGACGCAGGAAACCTGGGCTTGGGCTGGAGCGGTTACTGCCAGAAAGCCTAGGGCGATGAAAAGTCGGATTGGGCTGAGCATTGTTCTTCCTTGAAATAAGTCGCGTTGGCTCTGTATCACTCGATGGCTTTGAAACCTTTAGGCAGGACGTAAGACTTTCCGTCATACCGAAGCGTTGTCATTACGGGTTTATCGGCCGTGGTCTTCAATTCGCAAGTGTCCGGTGGCCCCTCGCCCACAAGACTGGTAGTGACTGATTTAACAATCAGGTCGGCGTAACCGTGCGAACTGGTTTTACCGATTTCGATAGTACGATCAGTGTAATAACGCTCCCCCGCACAACCACCATCCCACTCGCCACCGTAGTCATACATCACCAGTCGATCCAGCACTGGACGCAACTTGTCGCCCTCCTTCACATAGAGCGACAACAGGACTTGATCCATAGGATTGACGCGGGAAGAGCCCTTGAATCTCACACGAACACCAAAAGCCCGAAGCTCGGTAGTGAGCTTGTAACGTGCTGTATCGAACTCCACGCTTTCCAATGCGATCGCATCGGACATGAATGCAGAGGGCAAGTGATAGGTGGCAATCGTTTTGGATTCATCTGTCGTTACCGACAACCCAAGGTCATAACTGCCGACGTCATTGTCCTTGCCATACACCGGATCGGGTGCAAACTTCGAGACAGCATTCAGGGTCAAGCCGAGATAAGCGGGCCACGCCTTGCACACTGAAAAGTCCCGCGCGCCCGTCACCGGCGCAGGCACACAATCAGCCAGCACCTGCCCCGCCATCAACGCCCCGCACAGCGCCACCCACCCAACGACCCCAGACTTCACTGTCACGCCCCGCTCCTTGATGTTTTTTCAGCCGCGCACTATCCCCTGCTCAATTCGCCGATTCAACCAGTTCAACGCCTGATCCCCGCCCCGCCGCTTGTGCCACGCCGATACAAACGTGAACGGCTCTATTTCAAACGGTGGCGGCACGACGATCAGCGATTCGTCATCCACCTCGTTCAACGCCCGCGAAGCCACGGTCAGGATCAGATCCGTGCCGCTGATGAACCGCGGCGCAACGCTCCAGTGCGGCAGGCTGATGGCGACGCGACGGCGTTCGCGCAGGGCGGTCAGGGTGCGTTCGATTTCCGGGGTGCCGCTGCCGCGCATTTCCAGTAAGACATGGGGACGGGAGAGATAGGTTGGCAGGTCGAGAACACCTCCGGCGGGAAGGCTCTGGCGATCCAGGAGGCAGACGTAGCGCTCTTCGAACAGCGGCGTGCTGCGCAGTTCGCCGGGCAATTCGGGGAGTACGCCGGCGGCGAGGTCGATGTCGCCGTTGAGCAGGCCTTCGACCATGCCTTCGCGGCTGGCATGGCTGATTTGCAGGTCGATGCCCGGCGCTTCCGCGCGCAGAGTGCGAATCAGCCCGGGCAGGATGAGCGCCGCGCCGTAGTCCGACATCGCGAGGCGAAAGGTCCGACGGGCGCTGGCAGGATCAAAGGTGTTCGGCGCCAGCAGCGATTGCACCTGAGCCAGGGTTTCGGCCAGCGGTGCCGCCAGCTCCAGCGCCCGCGCGGTGGGCACCAGCCCTGAACCGGCACGCACCAACAACGGATCACCCAGCAAGTCGCGCAGACGCGCCAACGCATGGCTGACTGCCGGTTGGCTCAGGTGCAGGCGCTCGGCAGCGCGGGTCACGTGCTGCTCGCCGAGCAAGGCGTCGAGGATCACCAGCAGATTGAGATCGATACGGCGCAGATCATTCATTAGGTGCATGTTCCGGATACAAAAACAGAATTTAAATCTGCGCGACGAATACCCTAGAGTCCAGCAAAACCTTGCCGGAGAACGATCATGGGAACGATGCAGTGGGTCGGTTTGCTGCTATTGGCGGTATTTGCCGGGGCGGTGGTGCCGTTTCAAAGTGCGATCAATATCAATCTGGCGCGGGGGTTGGGGCATCCGCTGTGGGCGACGTTCACCTCGCTGGTGGTGAGCGTGCTGGTGTTGTTGCCGGTGATTGTCGCCCTGCGCCTGCCGTTGCCGTCGCTGGCCTTCGCCTGCAAGCTGCCGCTGTGGATGTGGACCGGCGGCGCGTTCGGGGTGTGCTTCGTCGCATTGGCGGTGGTGTTGCTGCCGAAGCTGGGGGCTTCGGGATTTCTGGCGCTGGCTTTGGCCGGGCAAATGATCACGTCAATCGTGCTGGATCACTTCGGCCTGTTCGGGCTGGTGGAGAAGCACCTGACATTGCCGCGCCTGTTCGGCGCGGTGTTGTTGATGGCGGGGGTGGCGTTGATCCAGTTCTCCCCGACGCTGGAAAAGAGCGCCACAGCCGTTGGATAAGGGTTCAAGCGTAGGCTCTCTAGCACCGGACTTGTCGGGCATTTCATCGCTTCACAGCCCGGCAAGGCTTCGCCCTACAAGTAAACCTCCAACAGCCGTCAATGCTATCGGACGCAGCCGATTCTGACCTTGCATAGCTCTCTGTAAAGTCTGGCAACACACACAATTTGCAACACCCCATGGATTGCCCTGCTCAAGGAGAGCTGCCTATGAATCACCTGACGGAATCCGCCAACACTTTCTCCAATTACCGCAAAGTCATCGCTTTGGCAGACCACGATTGGGAGGCCGCCGAAGCCGGAAAAATCGCCGCACTCAACGTCGAGGTCAAAGGCTGCAATCACTTGCTTGATCAGCACGGGCGCCAACTTCATCATTTCTGCACCACCTCCTATCTGGGTCTCGACCACCACCCTGCCCTGCTTGAAGGCGCCATCGCGGCGCTGCGTGAAACCGGGACACTGCGCGTTGCCAATTCGAAAAACCGCTGCAAGCTGGCACTGCTCGATCAGTACGAAAACGAGCTGTCGCAATTGTTTGGCGCGGTGTGTCTGAGCAGTCTGTCCTGCAGCGCCGCGAGCGCCGGGATCCTGCCGCTGCTGGCCAGTGGCGTGTTCACGCACAACCGTCCGCCGGTGATGGTGTTCGACCGCTTGGCCCACTATTCGATGAATCACCTGAAAGCCAGTTGCGCCGACGAAACCCAGGTACTGACCGGCCCTCACAACGACATGGATTTTCTCGAATCGGTGTGCCAGCGCCACACAACCGTCGCCTATATCGCCGACGGTGCCTACAGCATGGGCGGCGTCGCCAACCTGGACGGCCTGCTGTATCTGAAAGAACGTTACGGCCTGTTTCTTTATCTGGACGACTCCCACGCATTGTCGGCGGTGGGCAGCAACGGTGCCGGCCTTGTACGGCCAAGAATGCCGGCACTGGAAGAGGACTGCCTGATCGTCGCTTCGCTGGCCAAATCGTTCGGGGCGAGCGGCGGTCTGGTGATGCTCGGCAATCAGCGGCAGAAGACATTGATCCAGCGTTACGGCGGGCCGAGCAACTGGTCGCAAAGCCTCAATTGCGCGGCCATTGGTGCGGGCCTCGCGTCGATCGAGCTGCATCGCAGTGCAGAACTGAGGGCCTTGCAGGTTCGGCTCCAGGCCAATATTCGCCGGTTCGACAGCCTCTTGAGCACCGAACAGCACGGCAGCTCCATGGCCATCCGCTTGATCAACTGTGGCGACGCCGCCCTGGCCAATCGAATCGCCTTTGAACTGGCCGAACACGGTTTTTTCACCAGCGCCGTGTTTTTCCCGGTGGTAGCCCAGGGCAAAGCCGCGATCCGCGTTACGCTGCGCGCCGACATGGAATCGACACTGATCCACCACTTCTGTGATTTGATCACCGACCTGTTAATGACTCACGGTAGCGATCGCCACCGCTGAACCTTCACGGACGACTTATGAACCCCGGCCTCATTCTGCTTATCACCTGCTCCACCGTGTTCCTCGCCCAGTTGGGCATGAGCATTTACCTGCCGGCGCTGCCGCAGATCGCCGGACATTTGCAGGTCGATGCTCGGCAGGTGGCCTGGGGCTTGTCGCTGTACCTGATCGGCATGGCGCTGCCGATGCTGCTCTGGGGCAGTCTGGCCCAGCGCATCGGCCGCAAACCGGTGCTGCTGGCGGCGCTGGGGATTTATGGTCTGGCGAATCTGGCGCTGCCACTGGGTGCGACGCTGGAATCGTTCCTGCTGCTGCGACTGGTTCAGGGGATTGGCGCCAGCGGCATTTCGGTGATGGCGCGGGTACTGATTCGTGACAGCTTTCGGGGCGATCTGCTGGCGAAGGCGTTGTCGTGGATTTCGATTTCGTTCGTTGTCGCGCTGGGGATCGGGCAATACGCCGGTTCGCTCATTCAGGTGACGCTGGGCTGGCAGGCGATCTTTTATCTGCTGGGTGCGGTCAGCCTGTTGATGGCCGCGATTGTCTCGCGCCTGAATTTTCCGAAACTCGTCGAAGCGTCCACAACCGCTTCGCCTTGGGCGGTCTACCGAACGATCCTGATCCATCGGGCGTTTCTTCTGCCGGCGCTCGCGGGCGGTCTGGGTTATGGGGTGATCATCGCGTTCAACAGCGCTGCGCCGTTGATTCTGCAAGGCCCGTTCAACTGGTCGACGACTGAATATGGGTTGCTGGGCTGGCCGATCAGCGCCGCATATTTTCTGGGGGCGCTGGCGGTCAATCGCTTTGTGCTGCGTACCGGTCAGCACCGGTTGATGACACTGGGGGTCGGGCTGGTGATGGCCGGCACTGGCGTGATGCTGGCTGGCAGCCTGTTGGCCAGCTCGATGGCCTGGCTGCTTTGGCTGCCTTACTGCGTCGCCGTGTTCGGTCAGTCGCTGAACTATCCGATCAGCCTGTCACGGGCCAACGATGGCGCGCCGATCGCCGGCGCTTACGCGATGGCCCTGAGCGGTTTCATCCACCAATTGATGGCCGCACTGATCGGTGCGGTGGCCAGCCTGCTCGCCAGTCCGCAGGCATGGCCGCTGTCGATGCTGTGCTGCGTTCTTGCATTGGGCGCGGTGCTCTGCACGAGGTTCACGCCCGATCGCCAGCCCGCTTAAAACGCGCTGCGGAAAATCTCCTCGATCTGCCGCTGATCCGCGGCGCGCGGATTGGTAAAGCCGCAGGCGTCTTTCAGGGCGTTGGCGGCGAGTACCGGGATGTCGGTGCACTTGGCGCCCAGATCACGCAGGCCGCCGGGAATCTCCACGTCTCTAGCCAAACAACGGATCGCATCAATCGCGGCTTTTGCGCCCTCCTCCGGACTGAACCCGCGAATATCGGCGCCCATGGCGTGGGCCACGTCAGTGAGGCGGTCGGCGCAGACCAGCGCGTTGAACGTCTGCACATGCGGCAACAACACCGCGTTGCACACCCCGTGAGGCAGATCGTAGAAACCGCCCAACTGGTGCGCCATCGCGTGCACGTAGCCAAGGGACGCATTGTTGAACGCCATGCCCGCGAGGAACTGCGCGTACGCCATGTTTTCCCGCGCGGCCAGGTCGCTGCCGTCGCGCACGGCCAGACGCAGGTTGTTGCTGATCAGGGTCATGGCCTTCAGCGCGCAGGCGTCGGTGATCGGGTTGGCGGCGGTGGAAACGTAGGCTTCGATTGCATGGGTCAGTGCGTCCATGCCGGTGGCGGCGGTCAGGCCTTTCGGCATGGCGACCATCAGCGCCGGGTCGTTGACCGACAGCAGCGGCGTGACGTTGCGGTCGACGATGGCCATTTTCACGTGGCGGGTTTCGTCGGTGATGATGCAGAACCGGGTCATCTCGCTGGCCGTGCCAGCGGTGGTGTTGATGGCGATCAGCGGCAGTTGCGGCTTGGTCGATTGATCGACGCCTTCGTAGTCACGGATCTGCCCGCCGTTGGTGGCGCACAACGCGATGCCCTTGGCGCAGTCGTGTGGCGAGCCGCCGCCGAGGGACACCACGAAATCACAGTGGCTGTCCTTGAGCAGCGCCAGCCCGGCCTCGACGTTGGCGATGCTCGGGTTCGGTTTGGCGCCGTCGAAGATCACTGAATCGATGTCCTGCATCGCCAGTTTCTCGGCAATCATGGTCGCCACGCCAGCCCTGGCCAGACCGGCGTCGGTGACGATCAGCGCCTTGCGAAAACCGTAGTTGCGGATCGCATTCATCGCTTCGTCGAGGCAGCCGCTGCCCATGATGTTTACCGCGGGAATGAAAAAGGTGCTGCTCATGGCGCGTCTCCTGGCTGGGGCCGAATCGACGCTTGCAATTCGGCGGGTGCGCAAAGGATCGACCGATCGGTCACGGCGGATGTTGATCTGGCTCAATGCCCGCTCGTGATAAAGTCGCCGTCCATCTGCCCCTTTGTTTTGAGACGTGCCCTGCAATGAGCGATTTTCTGGATGTCGACGCCACCCTCGAAGACTGGAACGCGTTGCGCGCCACTACCGACTTCAGCGGTCTGCTGCTGGGCAACGGCGCCAGTCGCGCGGTGTGGGACGATTTCGGCTACGACTCGCTGTTCGAAAACGCCCGCACGGTGGAAGAAAAGCCCCTGAGCCCGTCGGAACTGAGCGTGTTCGACGCGATGCAGACGCGCAGCTTCGAGCAGGTGCTCGGCGCGCTGAAAACCACCAGCCGGGTCAACAAGGCTTTGGCCGTCAGCTCGGCCGCGCCGCGCAACCGCTACTACGCGATCAAGGAAGCGCTGATCAACACCGTGCACGCGGTGCACATCCCGTGGCGGCTGATCGAAGCCTCGACTTTGGCGACCCTGAACAGCGAACTGGCGCGTTATCGCACGGTGTTCACCACCAATTACGATTTGCTCAATTACTGGGCACTGCAACATCAGGGCGAGGTGATCGACGACCTGTTCACCGGCCCCGACGCCAGTTTCGATCTGTGCGAAAGCCACACTGAAAAACCGCGTCTGCTGTACCTGCACGGCGGTCTGCACCTGGTGCGCAATCAGGACGGCACCGCGCGCAAACTGACCGCCACCGAGGGCACGCTGCTCGGCAGTTTCGCGATCAACAACACGATCAAGACGCTCGACGACGTGCCGCTGTTCGTCAACGAAGGGCCGAGCGCCGACAAGCTCAAGACCATCCGCAGTTCCGATTACCTGTCGTTCTGCTACGACCAGTTACTCGGTCACGGTGACAACCTGTGCATCTTCGGCCACGCCCTGGGCGAACAGGACAGCCACCTCGTGCGCGCCCTGCGTCTGGCGAAACCGAAGACCGTGGCGATCTCGATCTACCCGCGCAGCGCGGCGTTCATCCAGCACCAGAAGCGGCACTACGCGAAGCTGTTCGAGGGCACGGGCGTCGAGTTGCGGTTCTTTGATTCCAAGAGCCATGCGCTGGGGAATCCGAAGCTGTCGGTGCCGGTCGAGGTCTGATCACTCCTCGCTGCTGTGCACCACCACCAGCAACTGTGCCTGCACCTCGCCCACTGAGCGGATGCGATGGGGTTTCTGCGCATTGAAGTGCAGCGCATCGCCCCGCTCCAGCAGCACCCGTTCGTTCACGAAGTCCACTTCGACTCGACCTTCGTGGACGAACAGAAACTCCTCGCCCAAATGCTCCTTAAAGGTTTTGTCGGTGAATTCGCTCGGCGGGTAAATGATGAACGGCAGCAGGCTGCGCTCGCTGACCTGATGAGCCAGCACCGCGTAGCCTGGGCTGTGGTCGTTGGCCGCCAGCGACTGGCGTTCGTGGCTGCGCACCAGGCTGTAGCTGTCGAGGCTGACGTTGTCTTCGGAGAACAGTTCTTCGACTTTCACGTTCAGCGCCTTGGCCAGTTTCAGCGCGGCGGCAATCGACGGCGTGTTCAACCCGCGCTCGACCTTCGACAGGTAACTCTTGGTCATGCCGGATTTCTCGGCCAGCGCCTCAAGGGTTACGCCAAGTTTTTTTCTCAATAATTTCAAACGGATAGACATGCGAAGCGATTAATCCAGCAAAGGAAAGACGATTTGTCCTTGCCAATGACACAAAGTGTCATATAGCCTCTTAAGTGTCATCCATGACAACCACCACAGGACACGGATATGGCGAAGACATTAGCACTACCCAAAGACGAACTGGTCAAGCAAGCGCTGACCCAGATGCAAAAAAGCCTGGCGGATAATACGTGGACAGACCGGCAAAAGCTGGCCCTGACCTGCCGGATCCTGTTCGAGAACGGCCACGATTCGGGCCTCGCCGGGCAGATCACCGCCCGTGGCCCGCAGCCGGGCACTTACTACACTCAGCAACTGGGCCTGGGTTTCGACGAAATCACCGCGAGCAATCTGCTGCTGGTCAACGAAGACCTGGAAGTGCTCGAAGGCCACGGCATGGCCAACCCGGCCAACCGTTTCCACAGCTGGGTGTACCGCGCCCGGCCGGACGTGAACTGCATCATCCACACTCACCCGACGCACATTGCCGCGCTGTCGATGCTGGAAGTGCCGCTGCAGATTTCCCACATGGACCTGTGCCCGCTGTACGACGATTGCGCGTTCCTTGAAGGCTGGCCGGGTGTGCCGGTGGGCAACGAAGAAGGCGAGTTGATTGCCGGGGCCTTGGGCGACAAACGGGCGATCCTGCTTTCCCACCACGGGCAGCTGTCGACCGGCACGACCATCGAGGAAGCCTGTGTCATCGCGCAACTGATCGAACGCGCCGCCAAACTGCAATTGCTGGCAATGGCCGCCGGGACGATCAAGCCGATCATCCCCGAGCTGGGTCGCGAGGCGCATGACTGGGTGTCGAAACCCAAGCGCCACGCCGCAGCCTTCAACTACTACGCCCGGCAGAACCTGCGTCAGCACGCCGATTGCCTGAACTGAACACCTCATCCTTGCGGAGCACTCTTATGTCCAATATTCACGGCATCATCGGCTACACCATCACCCCGTTCGGCGCCAACGGCGAAGGCGTTGACCTGCCGGCCCTCGGCCGCTCCATCGACCGTCTGATCGCCGGCGGCGTCCACGCCATTGCGCCACTGGGCAGCACCGGCGAAGGCGCCTACCTGAGCGATGCGGAGTGGGACCAGGTCGCCGAATTCAGCATCAAGCACGTCGCCAAACGCGTGCCGACCGTGGTCAGCGTGTCCGACCTGACCACCGCCAAAGCGGTGCGCCGCGCACGCTTCGCCGAAGCCCACGGCGCCAACGTGGTGATGGTGCTGCCGACGTCCTACTGGAAACTCACCGAGGCGGAAATCCTCGCCCACTACCGCGCCATCGGCGACAGCATCGGCGTGCCGATCATGCTCTACAACAACCCGGCCACCAGCGGCACCGACATGTCGGTGGAGCTGATCCTGCGTATCGTCAACGGCGTGGAAAACGTGACCATGGTCAAGGAGAGCACCGGCGACATCCAGCGCATGCACAAGCTGCAACTGCTCGGCGAAGGCCGGGTGCCGTTCTACAACGGCTGCAACCCGCTGGCGCTGGAGGCGTTCGCCGCCGGGGCCAAGGGCTGGTGCACAGCGGCGCCGAACCTGATTCCGCAGCTCAATCTGGATTTGTACGAAGCCACACTGGCGGGGGATCTGGGCAAGGCGCGGGAGCTGTTCTACCGCCAGTTGCCGCTGCTGGACTTCATCCTCAAGGGCGGTTTGCCGGCGACGATCAAGGCCGGTCTGCGACTCACCGACCTGGAAGTCGGCGATCCGCGCTTGCCGGTGTTCCCGCTGAGCGAAGCCGGGCGTAATCAGTTGCAGGCCATTCTCAAAAGCCTGAGCTGATTTCAAGGTACATACCAACCCTGTGGGAGCGAGCTTGCTCCCACAGGGTTTTGTGTTGGATTCAAAGCACCGGCAGTGTTTTGTCCTTGATCACTTTGGACGGCCCGTTGGTCTTGACGCTGGCGATGCCTTTGGCACACGCCGCGTCCGATGAATAGGATTCGCTGCTGCCGATGATCTGGTGATTGGCCGCCTTGAGGTTGAAGTAAGGATGGCCGTCCTTCGTCGATTTTTTCTCGTAGCGGTCATCCAGCGGGCTGTTGGTCTGCACCGAGGCAATGCCGTTTTCGGCGGCCGTGCGGGTGGTGTACAGCTCGCTGGTCAGAATGGTTTCTGCATTAGCCGCTTTCAGCACGAACCTGTACTGGCCGTTGCTGCTTTTACTGATTTCGTACCATCCGGACATGCTGTTTTTCTCCTTTTCGAGGTGTCACAGGGTGATTTTAGTCCCAAGCAAACCAAGGAAACCGGCCAGCCATTTCGGGTGCGCCGGCCAGGCGGGCGCGGTGGCCAGGTTGCCCTGGACATGGCCGTCCGTGACCGGGATGTCGATGTAGGTGCCGCCGGCCAGCCGGACTTCCGGGGCGCAGGCCGGATAGGCGCTGCACTCGCGACCTTCGAGAATCCCCGCTGCCGCCAGCAGTTGCGCGCCGTGACAGACAGCGGCAATTGGCTTGCCGGCCTTGTCGAAAGCTCGCACCAGTTCGAGGACTTTTTCGTTCAGCCGCAGGTATTCCGGAGCGCGTCCACCGGGCACCAGCAGTGCGTCGTAATCCTTGGCATCGACCTTGGCGAAATCGAAGTTCAGGGCGAACTGGTGACCGGGCTTTTCGCTGTAGGTCTGGTCGCCTTCGAAATCGTGGATCGCGGTGCGCACGGTCTTGCCGGCAGCTTTATCCGGGCACACGGCATGCACGGTGTGCCCGACCATTTGCAGAGCCTGGAACGGCACCATCACTTCGTAGTCTTCGACGTAATCGCCGACCAGCATCAGAATCTTTTTCGCGGCCATGGACAGGACTCCTCTGGTGAATGCGCAGGAATATTCACAGTAGTCCAAGGAGCGCGATGGCGTTCGCAAACTGTATGGATAACTCTGCGCTCAGCTGTAACAGCCCGATTGCCGTGGTTTGTGGCTAGATGAAGACACCTCCCTGCCACCCTCGAATCTGGTTGCCCTCATGTCTTCGCGCGAAAACACCGGCATGGCCCTCGGCCTGCTCGGTGTGGTGATTTTCAGCCTTACCCTGCCCTTCACCCGCATCGTGGTGCAGGAACTGCACCCGCTGCTCAACGGCCTCGGTCGCGCGTTGTTCGCGGCGATTCCGGCGGCGGCGCTGTTATTGTGGCGACGGGAAAAGTGGCCGACCTGGAAGCAGGTCAAAGGCCTGAGTCTGGTGATCGCCGGGGTGATTCTCGGTTTCCCGGTGCTGTCGGCGTGGGCCATGCAGACCTTGCCGGCGTCCCATGGCGCGCTGGTCAACGGTTTGCAGCCGCTGTGCGTGGCGCTGTATGCCGCGTGGCTGTCCCATGAACGTCCGTCGAAAGCCTTCTGGGCCTGTGCGGCGCTGGGCAGTGCGCTGGTGCTGGGTTATGCGTTGTACACCGGCGCCGGCAGCATTCAGGCCGGGGATTTGTTGATGTTGGGTGCGATCGCGGTAGGCGGTCTGGGTTATGCCGAGGGCGGGCGTCTGGCCCGGGAGATGGGCGGCTGGCAGGTGATCTGCTGGGCGCTGGTGTTGTCGACGCCGTTGTTGATCGGCCCGGTGCTGTATCTGGCGCTCCAGCATCAGGGCGCGGTGTCGACGAAAACCTGGTGGGCCTTCGGTTACGTCGCGCTGTTTTCGCAGTTCCTGGGCTTCTTCGCCTGGTACGCCGGGCTGGCTATGGGTGGCATTGCCCGGGTCAGTCAGATCCAGTTGCTGCAAATCTTCTTCACCATCGCGTTTTCCGCGCTGTTCTTTGGGGAACACGTGGAGCCGATCACCTGGCTGTTCGCCTGCGGGGTGATCGCGACGGTGATGCTCGGGCGCAAGACCGCGGTGCGCCCGGCTCAACCGGGCACGTTACCGGCGGGGGTTCAGCTCAAGCCTTGAGCTTCAGCAGGCCGTCAGCGAGCAGCAGGGTTTCGAGGCAGTGCTCGCTGATCTGGTAGAACGCCTTCAACTCCTGAATCTTCACCAGCAGCTGAGTCGGGTCCACCGGCTCGGCGCGCTTCACGGCGAGGATCATCTTGTTCTTGTTGGTGTGGTCCAGCGAGATGAACTCGAACACCTTGGTCTCGTAACCGCAGGCTTCGAGGAACAGCGCACGCAAGCTGTCGGTGACCATTTCCGCTTGCTGGCCCAGGTGCAGACCGTATTGCAACATCGGCTTGAGCAGCGCCGGGCTCTGGATCTGCAAGCGGATCTGTTTGTGACAGCACGGCGAGCACATGATGATCGAGGCGCCGGAGCGGATGCCGGTGTGGATCGCGTAGTCGGTGGCGATGTCGCAGGCATGCAGGGCGATCATCACGTCCAGTTCGCTCGGCGCCACGCTGCGCACATCACCGCATTTGAACACCAGCCCCGGGTGTTCCAGCTTCGCGGCGGCGGTGTTGCACAGGTTGACCATTTCTTCGCGCAGTTCGACGCCGGTGACTTCGCCTTCGGCCTTCAGGGTGTTGCGCAGATAGTCATGAATGGCGAACGTCAGGTAACCCTTGCCCGAACCGAAATCCGCCACCCGCACCGGTTTATCCAGCGCCAGCGGTGACGAGGTCAATGCGTGGCTGAACACTTCGATGAACTTGTTGATTTGCTTCCACTTGCGCGACATCGCCGGGATCAGCTCGTGCTGGGCGTTGGTCACGCCCAGATCCTTGAGGAACGGCCGGTTCAGATCGAGGAAGCGGTTTTTCTCGCGGTTGTGCTCGGCGGACGGCACTTCGCGCAATTGCTGGGGTTTGCTCATGAACAGCGAGCTCTTGCCTTTTTTGCTGTATTCGAGCTGGGCTTCGTCCGTCAGCGCCAGCAAATGCGCATTTTTGAACGCCGCCGGCAGCAATCCGGCAATCATCGTCACCGCTTCGTCCAGCGGCAGGTTCTTGGTGATGTCGCGGGTCTTGTAGCGATAAACGAACGACAGGCACGGCTGCGCCTTGACCGTCACAGGCTTGATGATGATCCGCTGCAGATCCGCTTCTTCGCCGACGTACTTGGCCAGCACCAGTTTGATGAAGCCGTTCTGTTCGAGGCTGGTTTGCAGCAGCTCGATGAACCGGGCGTGGTGATCGGGCGCCGGTTTGGCAGATGCGGAAGGAGCGGTAACGGACATGGGAAAAAGCGGCCTCGGACGGGCAAATCGGGAATGGACGCTAGTTTAGGGGGGATGGGGGTTGGGGACACGCTCTTATTTACCGAACGGCGTTTAAAAGCGGCCCTCACCCCAGCCCTCTCCCGGAGGGAGAGGGAGCCGACCGAGATGTCTTTCGCTATCCATCGACCTGAAATATCGAGTCGATTATGGATTCAAAGCCAATCGTTCAAGTCGGTGTATCTCCTCAATATCCCCCAATCGGCTCCCTCTCCCTCCGGGCGGTCCGACGTTTCGGGAGGGCTGGGGTGAGGGCTGCGATATCAAGTCTTACAAAACTGCCGAAACTACCCCAACACCACCAAGCGATTGGGCAACTCATTCCTCACCTGCGTCACCGGCACATGCACCTTGAGCAACTCGCCGCACGCCTCGATACACGTGACAAACCCCTGCAACGTCTGCCCCTGCCGTACCTGCTCGGTAAACGCCGCGACAATCGAGTCCCAGCTCTTGTTATCCAGCTTCTTGGAAATCCCCTCATCCACCAGAATCTCCACATACCGCTCCGCCTCGCAGACAAAAATCAGCATGCCGGTGCTGCCCACCGTGTGATGCAGGTTCTGTTCGAGAAACTGCCGACGTGCCAGGTTCGAGGCGCGCCAGTGCCGGACATGGCGCGGGATCAGATGAGTGGTGACCTTGGGCAGGCGAAACACCAGGCACAGCACGACAAAACTGACCCACTGCACCAGCAACAGGCTGTGCATCGTCAGCCAGCCCGTCAGGTAATGCACGATCCCCGGCACCACCAGCGCCAGCAGACTGGCCCACAGCAGCGGGATGTACGCGTAGTCGTCGGCGCGGGCCGCGAGCACCGTCACCAGTTCGGCGTCGGTGTCGCGCTCGACCCGGGCGATGGCCTCGGCGACCTTGCGTTGTTCGTGTTCAGTCAGTAATGCCATGTCGTGAAGTGCCTGCTCATTATTGTTATCACCAGCCGCCGGAAGACCCGCCCCCGCCGAAACTGCCACCGCCGCCGCTGAAGCCCCCGCCTCCACCGCCGCCGCCAAATCCACCACCGCCAAAGCCGCCCCCTCCTCCGGAGCCGCCCCGGCCGGCGGGAAGGATACCGAGCATCTGGCAGACAAAAACAGTCAGGATGAACAACATCACCAGAAATACGAACAACGCCGGGTGCCGCGAGACGAAATCATCCGCGGGGTCGCCAGACGATTCATACACCGTGGAAGGTTCGTCCAGCGGATTGCCGCCCAGCACCACCAGCATCGCCGCCACGCCGTCGCTGATGCCCTTGCTGAAGTTGCCGGCCTTGAACGATGGCGTGATGACCTGATGAATGATCACCGAACTCTGGGCGTCGGTCAGCCGGTCCTCCAGCCCGTAGCCGACCTCGATGCGCAATTTGCGCTCGTCCCGGGCGACGATCAACAAGGCGCCGTTGTTCTTGTCCTTCTGGCCGATGCCCCAGTGCCGACCGAGTTCGACGCCGTAGTCCTCGATGGTGGCGCCTTGCAGGTTCGGCAACGTCACGACCACCAACTGCTCACCGGTTGCCTGTTCGTGGGCCTGCAACTGCTGGCTCAGTTGTGCGCGCACCGACGGCTCGATCATCTGCGCGTCGTCCACCACCCGCCCGGTCAGCGCCGGAAAGGTCAACTCGGCCTCGGCGCTGACGGCGAACAGCCACAGCATCAGCACCAGGCCCATCTTCAACACACGCATGGGCATCACCGCGTCAGAACTTCACTTCCGGGGCCTTGTCCGCGCCGGGGCTGGTGGCTTCGAAGGTCTCGCGGATCGGCAGGTCGCTGTACATCACGCTGTGCCACAGGCGACCGGGGAAGGTGCGGATTTCGGTGTTGTATTTCTGCACCGCCAGAATGAAGTCCCGGCGGGCCACGGCGATGCGGTTTTCCGTGCCCTCAAGCTGCGATTGCAGGGCGAGGAAGTTCTGGTTGGCCTTCAGGTCCGGATAACGTTCGGACACCACCATCAACCGGCTCAAGGCGCCGGTCAGTTGATCCTGGGCCTGCTGGAACTGCTTGAGTTTTTCCGGGTTGTCGAGGGTGCTGGCATCGACCTGGATCGACGTCGCCTTGGCCCGGGCCTCGATCACCGCAGTCAGAGTTTCCTCTTCATGCTTGGCGTAACCCTTCACGGTTTCCACCAGATTGGGGATGAGGTCGGCGCGGCGCTGGTACTGGTTCTGCACCTGGCCCCAGGCAGCCTTGGCCTGTTCGTCGAGGGTCGGAATGTTGTTGATGCCGCAAGCGGTCAACAACGTGGCCAGCACCAGCAAGGTGGCGACCTGCAAACGCGAGCGGTAGACAGGACTGACATTCATCGGACGGGTGCTCCCTTGCACATTTCATGAAAATACGAGCGCGAAACCTTCTCGGTCGGCTCTTGGGGCATAATCGCCCGCGCCACTGGATTGCGGCGGGCCGATGGGCTAAAAAGAGGCCCTGCGCGATCACGCTGCTCGATCCGGCAGCGTTTATTCGGCGTCGTTTTTTGCGTCAACACCCGAACAACAATAGTCGCTCCCTAAATTTTGGCTGGCCGGCATTGCATTGCCGTTTGCGCCCTTGAGAAAACTATTCATGAAGAAGCTGTGTTTGCTGGGCCTGTTCGTCAGCCTGGCCAGTCATCAAGTACTGGCCGCCACGACCCCGGTACCCCTGGAAAACAAGGATGCGTTCATCAGTAACCTGATGAAACAAATGACCCTCGACGAGAAGATCGGCCAGTTGCGCCTGATCAGCATCGGCCCGGAAATGCCCCGCGAGCTGATCCGCAAAGAGATCGCCGCCGGTAACATCGGCGGCACCTTCAACTCGATCACCCGCCCGGAAAACCGCCCGATGCAGGACGCTGCCATGCGCAGCCGCCTGAAGATTCCGATGTTTTTCGCGTACGACGTGATCCACGGTCACCGTACGATTTTCCCGATTCCGCTGGCCCTGGCATCGAGCTGGGACATGGACGCCATCGGCCAGTCCGGGCGCGTAGCAGCCAAAGAAGCCGCCGCCGACAGCCTCGACATCACCTTCGCGCCGATGGTCGACATCTCCCGCGACCCGCGCTGGGGCCGCAGCTCCGAAGGTTTCGGTGAAGACACCTACCTGACCTCGCGCATCGCCAAAGTCATGGTCAAGGCCTATCAGGGCGAGACCCCGAGCGCGGCCGACAGCATCATGGCCAGCGTCAAGCACTTCGCCCTGTACGGCGCTGTCGAGGGTGGTCGCGACTACAACACCGTCGACATGAGCCCGGTGAAGATGTACCAGGACTACCTGCCGCCGTACCGCGCCGCGATCGATGCCGGCGCCGGCGGCGTGATGGTGGCGTTGAACTCGGTCAACGGCATCCCGGCCACCGCCAATACCTGGCTGATGAACGACCTGCTGCGCAAGGATTGGGGCTTCAAGGGCCTGGCAGTCAGCGACCACGGCGCGATCTTCGAACTGATCAAGCACGGCGTGGCCCGCGACGGTCGTGAAGCGGCGAAGCTGGCGATCAAGGCCGGCATCGACATGAGCATGAACGACACCCTTTACGGCAAAGAGCTGCCGGGGCTGCTCAAGTCCGGCGAGATCGAACAGAAAGACATCGACAACGCGGTGCGTGAAGTGCTCGCTGCCAAGTACGACATGGGCCTGTTCAAGGACCCGTACCTGCGCATCGGCAAGGCTGAAGACGATCCGGCCGACACCTACGCCGACAGCCGTCTGCACCGCGCCGACGCCCGTGAAGTGGCGCGTCGCAGCCTGGTATTGCTGAAAAACCAGAACGAAACCCTGCCGCTGAAGAAAACCGCGAAAGTCGCGCTGGTCGGCCCGCTGGCCAAGGCCCCGATCGACATGATGGGCAGTTGGGCTGCCGCCGGTCGTCCGGCGCAATCGGTGACCCTGTTCGACGGCATGAGCAATGTGATCGGCGACAAGGCGAACCTGATCTACGCCCGTGGCGCCAACATCACCAGCGACAAGAAAGTCCTCGATTACCTGAACTTCCTCAACTTCGACGCCCCGGAAGTGGTCGATGACCCGCGTCCGGCCAACGTGCTGATCGACGAAGCGGTGAAAGCCGCCAAGGACGCCGACATTGTGGTTGCAGCCGTGGGTGAATCCCGTGGCATGTCCCACGAATCGTCGAGCCGTACCGACCTGAATATCCCGGAGAACCAGCGCGAGCTGATCCGTGCCCTGAAGGCCACCGGCAAGCCGTTGGTGCTGGTGCTGATGAACGGCCGTCCGCTGACGATCCTCGAAGAGAAAGAACAGGCTGACGCGATTCTGGAAACCTGGTTCAGCGGCACCGAGGGCGGCAACGCCATCGCCGACGTGCTGTTCGGCGACTACAACCCGTCGGGCAAACTGCCGGTGACCTTCCCGCGCTCCGTGGGCCAGATCCCGACCTACTACAACCACCTGAGCATTGGCCGGCCGTTCACGCCGGGCAAACCGGGCAACTACACCTCGCAGTATTTCGATGACACCACAGGTCCCCTGTTCCCGTTCGGTTACGGCCTGAGCTACACCGACTTCAGTCTGAGCGACATGGCGCTGTCGTCGACCACCCTGAACGCCACCGGCAAGCTCGACGCCAGCGTCATGGTCAAGAACACCGGCAAGCGCGACGGCGAAACCGTGGTGCAGCTGTACATTCAGGACGTCACCGGATCGATGATCCGTCCGGTCAAGGAGCTGAAGAACTTCCAGAAAATCATGCTCAAGGCCGGCGAGCAGAAGGTCGTGCACTTCACCATCACCGAAGATGACCTGAAGTTCTACAACGCCCAGCTCAAGTACGCGGCCGAGCCTGGCAAGTTCAACGTGCAGATCGGCCTGGATTCCCAGGACGTGACGCAGCAGAGCTTTGAGTTGCTGTAACAGTTTTCACACTGCAAAAATTTGTGGGAGCTGGCTTGCCAGCGATGGCGGACGCACAGTCAACGAAGATGTTGAACGTGCCGGCCTTATCGCTGGCAAGCCAGCTCCCACAGGTCCTTCTAAAGGTATGAAAGCTGCGACTAGCCGCGACGATCCAGGAGATTGACCACCACCCGATCCACCCAGCCCCAGATCCGCTGCTTCACCCGCCGCCACAGTGGCCGTTTCCGCCATTCCTCCAGACTCACCTGCTGACTCAGGCCGAAGTCCTTCTCGAAACTCGCCGCCACCGCTGCCGTCAATGACGGGTCCAGCGCTTCCAGATTCGCCTCAAGGTTGAAGCGCAGATTCCAGTGATCGAAATTGCATGAGCCGATGCTGACCCAATCGTCCACCAGCACCATTTTCAGGTGCAGGAAACACGGCTGGTATTCGTAGATTTTCACCCCGGCCTTGAGCAGGCGCGGGTAGTAGCGATGCCCCGCGTAGCGCACCGACGGATGATCGGTGCGCGGCCCGGTCAGCAGCAGGCGCACGTCGAGGCCACGGGCAGCGGCCTTGCGCAGGGAGCGGCGGATTTTCCAGGTCGGCAGGAAATACGGCGTCGCCAGCCAGATCCGCTGCTGGCCGCTGTTCAGTGCACGGAACAACGATTGCAGAATGTCGCGATGCTGGCGGGCGTCGGCGTAAGCCACGCGGCCCATGCCCTCGCCCGTGTCCGGCACACGCGGTAGCCGTGGCAAGCCGAAATGCGCGTTGGGCCGCCAAGCCCGGCGATGGCGGTTGGCGATCCATTGGCGGTCGAACAGCAACTGCCAGTCGAGCACCAGCGGGCCGGTGATTTCCACCATGACCTCGTGCCATTCGCTGGTGTCGTGGCCCGGCGTCCAGAATTCATCGGTGACCCCGGTGCCGCCGACCACCGCCAGACGCTGGTCGACCAGCAACAGCTTGCGATGATCGCGATAGAAATTGCCGACCCAGCGCCGCCAGTTCAGCCGGTTGTAAAAACGCAGCTCGACCCCGGCCCCGGTCAGCCGCCGGCGCAACGTGAGGGTGAACGCGAGGCTGCCGTAATCGTCGAACAGGCAGCGCACCCGCACGCCCCGCTCCGCCGCCAGTACCAACGCCTGCACGATGGTTTCGGCACAGGCACCGGCCTCCACCAGATACAGCTCCAGTTCGATCTGCTCGCGGGCGCGGGCAATCTCGTCGAGCATGCGCGGGAAGAATTGCGGGCCGTCGATCAACAGCTCGAAGCGGTTGCCATCACGCCACGGAAACACCGCGCCGCGCATGTCAGCGCGCCGTGAAGATCAGCACCGCACCCACCGGCACCGACAGACTGATGGCCGACAGGCCGGCCATGTTGCGCAGGCTTTCCAGGCCCGGCAGCAGATCGAAATCCTCGGCGCTGATCACCAGCGGCTCCAGCGTCACCACTTGAAAGCGTCGGTCATCGAGACGCGTGGCGAGCAGTTCGGCGGGGTATTCGTGCTGTTTGCCGTGCAGGTTGACGGTCAGCGGCAGGCGCAATTCAAGCTGCGCGCCGGGGGCCAGATCGTTGATCGGGCGCAGGTCGATTTGCGTAGTGATGGTCGCTTCGGGGAATTGCTCGATCTGGAACAACTCCTTGCGCATGCGCTCGTCGCGCAGCGGGATGCCGCTGTTGATCGAATCCAGTTCGACTTCGACCACGGCGCGGCCATCGGGATCGACTTTGCCGTGCAGCACCAGAAAGCGCTGCACTTCGGACACGTTGGCGTTTTTCGTGCTGACGAACGACAGCCGCGACGACTCGCCGTCCAGATACCAGTTGGCCTGGGCCGGCAGCGCAGCGGCGCCCAGCAGCAGGCCGGCGAAGGCGTTGCACAGAGAACGGTTGAACATTGAAGACTCGTGGGGCCGATAAACCTGCACGAACCTTAACTGGCCGTGGCGTTATTGCAAACTGTCAGTCTCTGCAAACACTCAGGCCAGTGCCTGCTGCACCTCGCCGATGGTCGACGCGAGGCTGTTGAGGTGCAGGCTCAGCACCCGCTCCACCGGCGCCTGATCCATCGGCCAGTGCAGCGCCATGCTGCCGACCAGCCGCCCTTGGGCACGGATCGGCAACGCCACCGCACGAATCAGGAACGGCAGGCGCACCGGGTATTCCCAATAGCCTTCGGTGCGCTGGCCGAAGCCCTGATGCAAGGCTTGTTCGGTGGCCTGCAACACACCGTCATCCGCCAGTTGTTCGCGTTCGGCCAGACGCTTAACGTCCTGGCTGTCGAGTTCGCCAAGGCACGCGCGGCCCATCGCCGAATGAAACAGGCTGGCGTGATGGCCGACGATCTGACAGTTGTTCGGATAGCGTTTGCGCAGCACTTGCGGGATCGCGCTTTCCATGACTTCGACCCGCTCGCCGTCGAAGCACGACAGATCCGCCACCAGCCCGGTGCGTTCGCTGAGTTCCAGCAGCATCGGCGCGGCGCTTTCCACCAGGTGGCGCTTGAAACGTTGCTGACGATCACCGAACAGCCGTTTGGCGCACAACCGGTAGCGACGGTCGCTGAGGCCGCGATAGATCCAGCCCTGCTCCTGCAAGGTCGCGAGCATCCGCGACACCGTGGCCTTGGGCAGAGTCGTCAGGTAGTGCAATTCCTCCAGCCCCAGCGCCTGATGCTCGCCGAGCAACTCGACGATGGCCAGCGCCCGTTCGACCGAGCGCACGCTGCCGGTGTCTGCCTTGCTGCCCATGTGTTCGACCTCCATGGATACGGATGAAAGATCACTTCGTGCAGCAAGATGCGGGCCGCTCAGGCCGATTGCAGGCATGCCGGCGGTCGCCGTTCGACCCAGCGGGTCAGCTGTTCATGGGCGTAGGCCAGTTGCAATACCGCCCGATCCGCCTGGGCCGGGCCGATGATTTGCAGGCCCATCGGCAGCCCGGCCGGGTTGAAACCCACCGGCACGCTGATGCTCGGCAACCCCGCCAGGGTCGGGCCGATCACCACCTCCATCCAGCGGTGATAGGTGTCCATGGTTTGCCCGCCGACGACTCGCGGCCACGGCTGCTGTGCATCAAAAGGGAACACCTGGGCGGTGGGCAACAGCAGGAAATCGTAACGTTCGAACAACTCGCTCAACGCGCGATACCACTCGCTGCGTGCCACCGACGCCTGATAGACCTCGGCAGCGGTCAGACGCAGACCGCCCTCGATTTCCCATTGCGCTTCGGGTTTGAGCAGCGCCCGTTTTTGCGGGTCGGCATAGGCCGCGCCGAGGCTGCCCTGCACCAGAAAATGCCGGTGGGTGAGCCAGGTCTGCCACAGGCGTTCCATGGAGAAGTCCGGCTGGCAGGCCTCGACCTGACAGCCCAGCGCACTGAAATCCGCCAGCGCCGATTCGCACAGGCTCAACACGCCATCGTCCATCGGAAGATAGCCGTTGTAATCGCCGAGCCAGCCGAGGCGCAGACCGCTGCAGTCCTGTTGCAGATCCAGCCCGAAATCCCGTGGCTCATCGGCCAGCGACAGCGGCACGCGCGGATCGTAGCCGGCCTGGGTCGAAAGCAATCGCGCGACGTCGGTGACCGTGCGCCCCATCGGGCCTTCGGTGGCCAGTTGCTGGACGAACATTTCCGGCATCGGGCCATGGGGCACGCGGCCTTGGGACGGGCGGAAGCCGAACACGTTGTTGAACGCCGCCGGGTTGCGCAGCGATCCCATCATGTCGCTGCCGTCGGCCACCGGCAGCAGACGCAGGGCCAGCGCCACCGCCGCTCCGCCGCTGCTGCCGCCGGCGATCAGGCCCGGATCGTAGGCGTTGGTGGTGGTGCCGAACACGCTGTTGTAGGTCTGCGAGCCGAGGCCGAATTCCGGTACGTTGCTTTTGCCGATGATGATCGCGCCGCAGGCGCGCACCCGCGCCACGCTGATCGCATCGTGCTGCGGCACTTGCTCGGCGAACAGCGGCGAGCCGAGGGTCGTGCGCAATCCGGCGGTGGCCGCCAGGTCTTTGATGGCCTGGGGCATGCCGTGCATCCAGCCCCGGGATTCGCCGCGATCCAGTTGTCGGTCGCACTCATCGGCTTCGCTTAACAACACGTCCTGAGGGCGCAGCGAGACCAGCGCATTGACCGCCGGATTGAAGCGGTCGATGTGCGTCAGATACGCCTGCATCACCTCGCGGCACGACACCTTGCGGGCATGAATCGCCCGGGACAGCGCATCGGCGTCGAGGGCGACAATCGGATCAATGGCTAACGGACTCACGGTTTCACTCCCAGGTTGAGCGCAACGGATTTCTTCGCGCGTGGTGCCTCCTGCAAACAGTAAGTACCGAGCAGGGTCAGCAGGCAAGCGAACAAGACATAGAACGACGGCGCCACCGGGGTGTTCAGAACTTTACTCAGCCAGGTGACGATCAGCGGCGCGAAACCACCGAACACCATTACCGCCACGTTGTAGGCCACCGACACGCCGGTGGAGCGCACTTCAATCGGGAACTGCTCGGCCAGCGCCGTCGGAGCCGGACCGAAGAACCCGCCAATCGCCGTGCACAGCAGCAGTTGCATCACCAGCAGGCGCTCGATCGAAGGCGCCGCCGCGACCCACACATACAGCGGATAGACCATGACGAAAAACGCCAAAGTGAAGGCCATCAGCACCGGCCGCCGACCGAGGCGATCCGACAGTGCGCCGGAGAATGGAATCACCACGGTCATCAACCCTACCGCAAGCATCTGCACCAGCAACACCTGATCCAGCGGCAGGCCGAGATTCTTGTGGGCGAAGGTCGGCATGTTCACCAGCACCACGTAGAACGACACCGTCGCCCCGCATGCCAGGCCCATCGACACCAGCAGGCTGCGGCGATGTTCGCGCAGTACCTGCCACAGGCCGGGGGCTGCGCCTTTCGCTTTCTTGCGCGCTTCGAGAAATTCTTCCGGCTCTTCCATGTGCTTGCGAATCCACAGGCCCACCGGGCCGATCAACAGGCCGAGCACGAACGGAATCCGCCAGCCCCAACTGTCCAGCGCCTCAGGGGAAAACAGGTGCGTGACCAGCGCCACCATCGCCGCGCCGCTGAACACCGCCAGGCATTGCCCGACCAGTTGCCACGATCCGTACAAGCCCTTGCGATGGGCCGGCGCGCTCTCCACCAGAAACGCCGTGGCGCTGGCGTATTCGCCGCCCGTGGCAAAGCCCTGAAGCATCCGCGCCACCACGATCAGCAACGGCGCGCCCATGCCGATGGCGGCGTGGTTCGGCGCGAACGCGATCAGGGCGATGGACACGGTCATCAGGCGGATGATCATCTGCATCGCGGCTTTGCGACCTTTGCGGTCGGAATAAATGCCGAGCAGGATGCCGCCCACCGGGCGCATGAAAAAGCCGACGCCGAAAGTTGCCAGCGCCATCAGCAGCGAAGCGTAGTCGTCGTCGGACGGGAAAAACTGGCGGGCGATGATGCTCGCCAGAAAGCCGTAAACGATGAAGTCGTACCATTCCAGGGCGTTGCCGATGACGGCGGCGACCACTTGCCGGGTGCGCGAAACGCCTGCGTTCGAAGTCTGCATGGGGATTCTCCAGAAGCTGTGGGTTGACCACGCAGGCAGGTGCGCACCTGCGTTCCAGCGGCAGCAAAAAGTGAAGAAATCAGGCCGGCTTGAGCCAGCTCTCGGTGAGCGCGCCCCAATACGCCGCGCCGGTCAGCAGAATGTCATCGTTAAAATCGTAGGCCGGGTTATGCACCATCGGCCGCGCCACGCCGTTGCCGATGAACAGGTACGCGCCGGGGCAGCGCTGGAGCATCCAGGCGAAGTCCTCGCTGCCCATCAGTTTGGGTGTGTTGCCATCGACGGCGTCGGCGCCGACCAGTTCGACGCCGACCTGACGGGCGAACTCGTTTTCGGCGGCGTGGTTGACCAGCACCGGGTAGGCCGGGCGATGTTCGATGGTCGAGGTACAGCCGAAGCTTTCGGCCTGGGCTTCGATGATCGAGCGCACGCGGTTCAGGGTCTGTTCGCGAACCTCGGCATTCAGCGCACGCAGGCTCAGGCGCAGGATCGCCTGTTGCGGAATCACGTTCGCCGCTTCGCCGGCCAGCAATGCGCCGACCGTCACCACCGCTGCCTGCTGCGCGTCGATGTTGCGCGCGACCACGGTTTGCAAAGCCATCACCACACTGGCCGCAGCGACCAACGGATCCACCGCCAGATGCGGCATCGAGCCGTGGCCGCCGACGCCTTCAATCGTCACCGTGAGCAGATCCTGCGAAGCCATCATCGGCCCTTCGCGAAAGCCCAGATGCCCCGCCGGCAGGCCCGGCATGTTGTGCATGCCGAACAGTGCATCGCACGGAAAGCGTTCGAGCAGGCCATCGGCGAGCATCGCTTCCGCCCCGCCCTGGCCCTCTTCGGCGGGCTGGAAAATCAGCGTCAGGGTGCCGTCGAACTGGCGGGTCGCGGCCAGATAACGCGCCGCACCGAGCAGCATCGCGGTGTGCCCGTCATGCCCGCAGGCGTGCATGCAGCCTTGATGCCGGCTGCTGTAGGCGACACCGGTGTTCTCGATGATCGGCAGCGCATCCATGTCGGCCCGCAACCCGAGTTTGCGTGTGCTGCTGCCGTTGCGCAGCACGCCGACCACGCCAGTCTTGCCGACGCCGGTGTGGACCTCATAGCCCCACTCTTCGAGCGACCGGGCGACCAGCGCCGAGGTGCGGCTTTCTTCGAAACCGAGTTCAGGGTGGGCGTGAATGTCTTGGCGGGTGGCGTGCAGGTCGCTGGCCACGTCGTTGAGCCAGGCCAGAATGTGCTGATGTCGGGGCATGACGGTTCTCCTCGCGCGGGTGTTCCCGGTCTTTTTGTTCGGTGTTGTTTCACGACACGTGAACGGCAGGTCGTGCTCACCGCCAGATAACCGCGAGACACGCGAGAGGACAATCGAATGTGGTTCCACAGGGTGGAACCGGATCAGGGTTGCAGGCGACAGCCCTGGCGTTCGCCTTGCCACCGGGCGCTGTTGCTGCGTCCCAGCCCGCTGGCGGTGACTAGTTTTTGCGTGCGGTCATCGGTCAGTTCGCTGGGCAGCCACTGCTTCACGTAGCCCCGGCAATATTCGGCGTCGTTGTTCATGACGTAACGGCACGAACAATATTCCTTGGCGGTGTAGGCGCTGATGATGTCCGGGAAGGCCCACAGGTTTTCGCGCTCGTGCCAGCCCCAACCCAGCAGCAGGACCAACAGCACCAGCAGGATGCGTCTGAACAGTTTCATGGCCGCACCGCCCCGAGCACACGCTTGAGCAATTCGTTGTGGCGATAGCTGCCATCGCGGTCATCGGCGTAGCGCACGATCACCAGTTTCTCACTCGGGATCACGTACAGCGCCTGACCCCAGTGGCCGAGAGCGACGAAGGTGTCGGGTGGTGCGTCGGACCATGGCGAGGCGGCGCCGTCTGCCGGGCGATTGAGCCACCACTGGCCGCCGGGCACGGCTTCGTCCTGATGGGCCTTGTAGCCGGCGAAGGGTTGTCGGTTGAAGGCGACCCAGTCTTTGGGCAGCAACTGCCGGTCGTTCCAGCGTCCGTCCCGTTCCATCAGCAGGCCGATTCGCGCCAGATCCCGGGCCGTCATATAGGCGTATGAAGAGGCGACGAACGTGCCCGTCGCGTCGGTTTCCCATGTGGCATGGCGGATGCCCAAAGGATCGAAAAGCGCTGTCCACGGATAGTCGGGATAACGCTGCGGACCGACGATGGTTTTCAGCGCCGCCGCCAACAGATTGCTGTCGCCGCTGGAATAGCGGAACGCCTGCCCCGCTGGCGCGTAGCTGTCGTGATCGGCGGTGAAGGCGGCCATGTCGCGGTGGCCACGGGTGTAGAGCATCGCCACCACCGAGGATTTCAGCGGGGCGTATTCGTAGTCTTCCTGCCAGTCGATGCCCGAGGCCCAGTGCAGCAGATCCTTGAGGGTAATGGCCGGGTGTTTTTCCAGCGCCGGATAAAACTTCGCGGCCGGATCATCGAGCTTGAACAGGCCTTCGCCGTACGCCACGCCGAGCACCGCGGCCATCAGGCTTTTGCTGATCGACCAGGTCAGGTGCGGAGTGTCGGCGGTGGTCGCGGCGGCGTAGCGTTCGTAGATGAGCTGGCCGTCACGGATCACCAGCAAGGCGTCGGTGCGGATGCCTTTTCGGGTGCTGTCATCGCGGGTCGGGAAGGCGTAGGCCTCCAATGCATCGACGGCCGGGCTGGTGAGTTTCGGGCCGGTCGACCACTGCTCGCCCGGCCATTGTTCGGCCTGAACCGTGAAGCTGATCAGCAGCAGAAACAGGGACAGGCCTTTGAACATGGTGAGGGCTCTGGAGATGAACCTGACAAGACTAGCCGGGGTTCATGACAGAAGTGTTTTGGTTAGCCGCCAACGCCTTGGCCAGTCGTTTGGCCCGCGCGCCAGCCGCCAGTTGCATGACCGATTGATCGCGCTGCCACATCGTCGCCCACTCGGGATTGCCGTCACGCAGTGCCTGATCGACTTCCTCTTTAAGCCCGTCGAACTGCGCAAACAAACCACCGAGCAACACATGCCCGGCGGGATTGTTCGGCGGCTGGCGACTCACTTCCGCGCAACCGGCCAACAGCGCCAGCAAGCGCAATTGCAGCGGCTGCGGCCAGCCGCTGTCCTGAGCGACGCCGTACAGCCACGCGGTCATCGCGCTCAACACGTAAACGTCTTCAAGGGTGCGGAACGGTTTGACGTAGGCATCCCAACCGTCCCCGGCGAGCAGCTCACACAACGCATCATCGAGATGCAGCCGACCATGGCTGATGTCCGGCATCAGCGGCAGCGCCGGGAGTTTTTCCACCCGCACGCCGGGTTCGCCGGGGTACACCACCGCCAGGCTCAGGCGCGGTGATTCGCCGGGTTGTTCACTGCGCGCGGCGATCAGCAGCCAGTCCGCCGCATCGCCGGCGGTGACGAAATCCTTTTGCCCGGTGAGGCGCAGATCCGTGAGCCGGGTCTGCATGTCCGCCGGGCGCAGGCTGCGCTGCTCGGTCGCGCACATCGCACCGAGGCTCGGCGGCGCGCTCGGCCAGAGCATGCGCAACGCCGCCTGATAACCCACCAGAAACGCCAGCCCCGGCGTCGCCATCCGCCGCCCTCCCGCCACCGCCAGTTCGAACGGCGTCACGCTGCCCAGTTGCTGCAGCAACGTGGCGAAGCCCTCCGCCAGATCGGCAATGGCGGGCAGGCGTTCGCGGCATTCCAGCAGGGTCGACCAGGTCATCAGAGGCTCCTCGTGGGCTGTCATATAAGCATCACCAAACATTCATGGCGATGACACCGGGGCTACATAGCCTGACTTTGCACAACACGGCTGCATAAAGAAAGTCGATCGGCTGCAACCCATGACGGGTTAAAGGCCCGTACGGAGATTCACATGACTCAGATCGCCCGCATCAGCGACACCGGCAATGAACGCCGCCTGCAAGCCGAACGCCTGATCGGCGCCGAGGCCTTGCAGCAAGCCCAGGCCTTGCGCTTCAACGTGTTCAGCGGCGAGTTCAACGCCAAGCTGAATGGCGCGGAGCTGGGTCTGGACATGGATGACTATGATGTTCACTGCAGCCACATCGGCGTGCGTGACCTGAACACCGGCCGCCTGGTGGCGACCACCCGTTTGCTCGATCACACCGCCGCCAGCAGCCTGGGCAAGTTCTACAGCGAAGAAGAATTCAGCCTGCACGGCCTCGCCGGCCTGCAAGGTCCGATCCTGGAAATCGGTCGCACCTGCGTCGACCCGGCCTACCGCAACGGCGGCACCATCGCCGTGCTTTGGGGCGAACTGGCCGAAGTGCTGAATCAGGGGGGCTACAGCTATCTGATGGGCTGCGCGAGCATCCCGATGCAGGACGGCGGCGTGCAGGCCCACGCGATCATGCAGCGCCTGCGCGAGCGTTATCTGTGCACCGAACACCTGCGCGCCGAACCGAAGAATCCGCTGCCGAGCCTCGACATTCCGTCGAACGTGATCGCCGAAATGCCGCCGCTGCTCAAGGCCTACATGCGTCTTGGCGCGAAGATCTGTGGCGAGCCGTGCTGGGACGAAGATTTCCAGGTCGCCGACGTGTTCATCCTGCTCAAGCGCGACGAACTCTGCCCGCGCTACGCCAAGCACTTCAAGGCGGCTGTGTAATGAGCCGGCTGCGGGTGTACGCGCGGATCGCGCGAGTGCTGCTGGTGGTGACGCTGGGTCTGAGCATGGCCAGTGTCTTCGGGGTGTTCGAGCGTTTGGGCCTGGCCCATTCGATGGAGCGTCGGCAGCGCTGGTCGCGGTTTTTCATGGCGCGTTTGAGCAATGCCCTGCCCTTTCGCGTGACCGTTCACGGCGAGCTGCCGAAACAGCCGATGCTGTGGGTCAGCAACCATGTGTCGTGGACCGACATTCCGCTGCTCGGCATGCTCACGCCGCTGTCGTTTCTGTCCAAGGCCGAAGTGCGCACCTGGCCGGTGGCCGGTTGGCTGGCGGCGAAGGCCGGCAGCCTGTTCATCCGTCGCGGTTCGGGCGACAGCCAGTTGATCCGCAAGCAGATGACCCGTCACCTGCAAACCGATCATCCGCTGCTGATGTTCCCGGAAGGCACCACCACCGACGGCCGTTCGCTGCGTACCTTTCATGGTCGCCTGCTGTCGGCGGCAATCGATTCCGAGGTGAAGCTGCAACCGGTGGCGATCCGTTATCTGCGCGAGGGCAAGATCGATTCGCTGGCGCCGTTCATTGGTGACGATGATCTGCTGTCGCACCTGATGCGCCTGTTCAGCAATGACTGCGGCGATGTCGAAATCCATCTGCTCAAGCCGATTGCCTGCCAGGGCCGGGAACGCGCGGCACTGGCGTTCGAGGCGCAGCAGGCGGTGCAGAAAGCCTTGTTCGGCGATGTGGTCAAACCGGTCGAAGCACAACATGCCCGCGATCTGATCGCGGCCTGATCGGCGACTTCTGCCTACAGCTGCCGGCCGGCAAAGTCCTGCAGCTGTGGGTAGAACAAACGAAAGTCCTCGCTCAACGGTTCGTACAACCGGCGCAATTCCTCCATCGCCCCCGCCAGTTCTTCGGGCCGGGTCAGGCGTCGGGAGATGCCGCGCAACACCTGCTCCAGCACTTCGAACTCCTGATACGAGCCCAACCAGTCATTGGCCACCATGTGCGGGGCGATCCTCGCCAGGCGCTCGGGCAATTGCCGCTCGCTGGACAGCACGCGGTAGACGTCGGTGGTGAATTGACCGAGCGGCCGGTCGGCGTACTGCGTCCAGTCGCGGGCCAGGCAATGATCGAAAAACACGTCGAGGACGATGCCCGCGTAACGGCGGCGAGTCGTGGAGAACCGCGCCAGTGAGGCGTCCACCAACGGATGGCGATCAGTGAACACGTCGATTTGCCGATGCAGGGCAATCGCCGCTTCGATCTCAGGGTCGAACTGCCCTTGCAGCCGCCCTTTGACGAAATCGCCATACAGACTGCCGAGCAGTTGACCGGGGCGCTGGCCACCGAGGTGTAAATGTGCGAGATAGTTCATGGGCGCAGCTTAGCACCGCGCCCGCGTTTGTTTACACCTCACATATCGTTATAACCCGATATACCGATTTATGCGGTCGTCAGATCAAATTCATATTGGTGTATCGCGAAGTACCGATATAAAGTTCGCCTCATCGCGATATAGCGCTACACACATCACGAGCACCCAGCCATGAACATTGACCTCGACGAAATAATAAAAGCCCTGGCACACCCAGTACGGCGAGACATCCTCAACTGGCTGAAAGACCCGAAAGCCCAGTTTCCGGAACAGATCCACAACCACGAGTACGGCATCTGCGCCGGGCAGATCGATCAACGCTGCGGCCTGTCGCAATCGACCGTTTCCGCCCACCTGGCCACCCTGCAACGGGCCGGGCTGATCAGCAGCCAGAAAGCCGGCCAGTGGCACTTTTTCAAACGCAACGAGGACGTGATCCAGGCGTTCCTCAGCACCCTCAGCAAAGAGCTCTGACCCTTAACGTCAGCCAGCCAAAAGGATCAAACGATGCCCCTCTCGCTACTCATACTCGCCTTGAGCGCCTTCGCCATCGGCACCACCGAGTTCGTCATCATGGGCCTGCTGCCCAATGTGGCGGCCGACCTCGGTGTGTCGATCCCCGGCGCCGGCTGGCTGGTGACCGGCTACGCCCTGGGCGTGGCGATTGGTGCACCGTTCATGGCAATGGCCACTGCAAAACTGCCGCGCAAGGCTGCACTGGTAACGCTGATGGGCATTTTCATTATCGGCAACCTGCTCTGCGCCATCGCCACTGATTACAACGTGCTGATGTTCGCCCGTGTCGTTACAGCCCTCTGCCACGGTGCGTTCTTCGGCATCGGTTCGGTGGTCGCGGCCAACCTGGTGGCGCCGAACAAACGCGCCTCGGCCGTGGCCCTGATGTTCACCGGCCTGACCCTGGCCAACGTGCTGGGCGTACCGCTGGGCACTGCGCTCGGTCAGGAAGCCGGCTGGCGCTCGACCTTCTGGGCAGTGACCGTGATCGGTGTGATCGCGCTGATCGGCCTGATCCGCTTCCTGCCGGCCAAGCGTGACGAAGAAAAACTCGACATGCGCGCCGAACTGGCCGCGCTCAAGGGCGCCGGGATCTGGCTGTCGCTGAGCATGACCGCGCTGTTCGCCGCCTCGGTGTTCACGTTGTTCACCTACGTCGCACCGCTGCTGGGCGATGTCACCGGTGTCTCGCCCCGTGGCGTGACCTGGACCCTGATGCTCATCGGCCTGGGCTTGACCGTCGGCAACATCATTGGCGGCAAACTGGCCGATAAAGGCCTGGCCGCGACGCTGATCGGCGTATTCATCGCGATGGCCGTGACCTCTACCGTACTGACCTGGACCAGCATCGCGCTGATCCCGACCGAAATCACCCTGTTCCTCTGGGCCACCGCGTGTTTCGCCGCCGTGCCGGCCCTGCAAGTGAACGTCGTGACCTACGGCCAGGCCGCACCGAACCTGGTGTCGACCCTGAACATCGGCGCCTTCAACGTCGGCAACGCCCTCGGCGCCTGGGTCGGCGGCAGCGTCATCGCCCACGGCTACGGCCTGACCAGCGTGCCTCTTGCTGCCGCAGCACTCGCGGTCCTGGCACTGCTGGTAACCCTGATCACATTCCGCCAGAACGGCAATCCCGAGCTGGCCACCGCTAACTGATTCACTCACTTACCTCACGAGGGTTGTATCTCATGGCAACAATTTTCGATCCGATCAAACTGGGCGACCTTGAGCTGTCCAACCGCATCATCATGGCGCCGCTGACCCGCTGCCGCGCCGACGAAGGCCGCGTACCCAACGCGCTGATGGCCGAGTACTACGTACAGCGCGCCTCGGCCGGCCTGATCCTCAGCGAAGCCACCTCGGTGACCCCGATGGGCGTCGGCTACCCGGACACCCCGGGCATCTGGTCCAACGATCAGGTGCGCGGCTGGACCAACGTGACCAAAGCCGTTCACGCCGCCGGCGGCAAGATCGTCCTGCAACTGTGGCACGTCGGCCGGATCTCCCACCCGTCGTACCTGAACGGCGAAACGCCGGTTGCACCGAGCGCCATCCAGCCAAAAGGCCATGTCAGCCTGGTTCGCCCGCTGGCCGACTATCCAACCCCGCGCGCACTGGAAACCGCTGAAATCGCCGACATCGTCGACGCTTACCGCGTCGGTGCAGAGAACGCCAAGGCAGCCGGTTTCGACGGCGTGGAAATCCACGGCGCCAACGGCTACCTGCTCGACCAGTTCCTGCAAAGCAGCACCAACCAGCGCACCGACAACTACGGCGGCTCCCTGGAAAACCGCGCCCGCCTGCTGCTGGAAGTGACCGACGCCGCGATCGAAGTCTGGGGCGCCGGCCGTGTCGGCGTACACCTGGCACCACGCGCCGACTCCCATGACATGGGCGACGACAACCTGGCCGAAACCTTCACCTACGTGGCCCGCGAGCTGGGCAAGCGTGGCATCGCCTTCATCTGCTCCCGCGAGAAAGAAGGTGCCGACAGCCTCGGCCCACAACTGAAAGAAGCCTTCGGCGGCGCGTACATCGCCAACGAACGCTTCACCAAGGACAGCGCCAACGCGTGGCTGGCCGAGGGCAAGGCTGACGCCGTGGCATTCGGCATCCCGTTCATTGCCAACCCGGACCTGCCGGCTCGTTTGAAGGCGGATGCGCCGCTGAACGAACCGCACCCGGAAACCTTCTACGGCAAAGGCGCGGTCGGCTACCTCGACTACCCGACGCTGTAAGCCGCACCGCAGAAACACAAAAGCCCCCGACTCGCGAGAGTCGGGGGCTTTTTATTGATCGCCGGGTGGGCGAGCCGCTCACATTCGTTCACAGGCTCGACACAAAATCCCTACAAAATACGTAGCTCGCTACATATCAACCCGTGCCGCAGAGGTATATAAAAGCATCCCGTTGCAGCGGGGCGAGTGAACAGGGATCTTCACCCTCCTCCGTCATTGACACAAACTGATCCAATAACGAATTTTGTTTCATTTGCGCAGGCTGGGGCTCAGGCGCAGCATGTCCAGCCCGGTATCGACCCAGCGCTCGGCCTCGGCGTACAGTTCGAAGCTGTCCGGCGCCAGTAGCCATCCATAAAGGAGGCCGTCGATATAGGCGTGAATGCTGATGGCTGCCCGGGCAGTGTCGAGGTCTGCCGGCAACTGCCCACGATTGACCGCATTACTCAATGTCAGCGCGATCCGCACATTGCAATCGAGGCTGGCGGTCCGGCGCTGTTGGCGCAGATCGCACATTTCATCGGTGAACTCGCACTTATGAAACAGAATTTCGTTGATACGCCGGGTCTTCGGGTCCAGCGCAACTTGATGAAACAAATGAATGAGCAATTGGCGCATGCAGCCCAGCGGGTCGGGCTCGTCTTCGCTTTCGCTGGCCTTGGCCAGTTCGTCCAGCGGCTCATGCAGGGTATCGAGCATGGCTTGCAACAGATCGGCCTTGTTGCTGAAGTGCCAATAGATCGCACCGCGCGTCACCCCGGCCAGAGTCGCGATATCCGACAGGGTCGTGCGAGCCACGCCCCGCTCATAGAAGGCTTTTTCGGCCGCTTCGAGAATCTGGCTGCGCGTTTCCTGAGCTTCCTCTTTGGTACGACGAACCATGGCAGTAAAACCTCAAACAGGATGTTTCAGGGATGGCTGAATATCCGCTGAATAAAAAAGGGTCGATCTCTCGCGGATCGGCTCCCCGGCCTACAATTTCAGACCTTGCGACGACTTTTGTAACAGGGTGGATACGACGCCAAGGTGTTTACAAACAACCATGAACGTAAGTATATTCCTTAGCAAGCTACTTATCCACCCGGTAACCCTTTTTTACCCTTCCACACTTCTTGTGCGCTTTTCGCGCGCCTGACCCGAGGATCTTCATGCAATTCAAGCCAGCTGTTACCGCTCTGGTCACTGCCGTCGCCCTGGCATCGCTGCTCAGCGGATGTAAAAAGGAAGAGGCGGCTCCCGCCGCACCACCTCCTCAGGTCGGCGTCGTCACCCTGCAACCACAAGCCTTTACCCTGACTTCCGAACTGCCGGGCCGCACCAGTGCGTTCCGCATCGCCGAAGTTCGTCCGCAGGTCAACGGCATCATTCTCAAGCGCCTGTTCAAGGAAGGCGGCGATGTCAAAGCCGGCCAGCAGCTGTATCAGATCGATCCGTCGGTCTATGAAGCGACCCTGAAAAGCGCCGAAGCCAACCTGCGTTCGACCAAGTCGATCTCCGACCGCTACAAGCAACTGGTCGACGAGCAGGCCGTCAGCCGTCAGGAATACGACACCGCCGTGGCCAACCGCCTGCAATCGGAAGCGTCGTTGCAGACCGCACAGATCAACGTGCGCTACACCAAGGTCTACGCACCGATCTCCGGTCGTATCGGCCGCTCTTCGGTGACCGAAGGCGCGCTGGTCAGCAGCGGCCAGACCGACGCGATGGCCGTGATCCAGCAACTGGACCCGATCTACGTCGACGTTACCCAGTCCTCGGTCGAGTTGCTGGAATTGCGCCGCGAACTGGAAAGCGGTCGTCTGCAGAAAGCCGGCGACAACGCCGCTGCGGTCAAGCTGACCCTCGAAGACGGCAGCCAGTACAAGCTCGACGGTAAGCTGGAATTCTCCGAAGTGTCGGTCGATCAGACCACCGGTTCCGTGACCCTGCGCGCGGTGTTCCCGAACCCGGATCACACCCTGCTGCCGGGCATGTTCGTCCACGCACAGTTGCAGGCCGGCGTGAACAGCGCCGCGATCCTCGCACCGCAGCAAGGCGTGACCCGCGACCTCAAAGGCACCCCGACCGCGCTGGTCGTCGGCCCGGACAACAAAGTCGAACTGCGCCAGCTCAAGGCCAGCCGCACTGTCGGCAGCCAGTGGCTGATCGAAGACGGCCTGAAGGCTGGCGATCGCCTGATCACCGAAGGGCTGCAATTCGTCAAACCGGGTGTTGAGGTCAAACCGACCGAAGCGACCAATGTCGGCAACAAGAACCCGGCCCCCGCACAGGCAGCTGACAAAGCCGCCGGCGGCAAAGGGGAGTAATCCATGTCAAAATTTTTCATCGACCGTCCGATTTTCGCCTGGGTAATTGCCCTGGTGATCATGCTGGTCGGGGCACTTTCGATCCTGAAACTGCCGATCAACCAGTACCCGAGCATTGCGCCACCGGCCATTGCGATCTCCGTGACCTACCCGGGTGCTTCGGCACAGACGGTTCAGGACACCGTGGTCCAAGTGATCGAGCAGCAACTCAACGGTATCGACAACCTGCGTTATGTGTCCTCGGAAAGTAACTCCGACGGCAGCATGACCATCACCGCGACCTTCGAGCAGGGCACCAACTCCGACACCGCGCAGGTCCAGGTCCAGAACAAGCTGAACCTGGCCACCCCGCTGCTGCCGCAGGAAGTGCAGCAACAGGGTATCCGCGTGACCAAGGCAGTGAAGAACTTCCTGCTGGTGATCGGCGTGGTGTCGCGTGACGGCAGCATGACCAAGGACGACCTGTCCAACTACATCGTGTCGAACATGCAGGACCCGATCTCGCGGACCGCCGGTGTCGGTGACTTCCAGGTCTTCGGTGCCCAGTACGCGATGCGCATCTGGCTCGACCCGGCCAAGTTGAACAACTTCAACCTGACCCCGGTCGACGTGAAAACCGCGATTGCGGCGCAGAACGTCCAGGTGTCGTCCGGTCAGCTCGGCGGCTTGCCTGCCGTGCAGGGCCAGCAACTGAACGCCACGATCATCGGCAAGACCCGTCTGCAGACCGCCGAGCAGTTCAAAGAGATTCTGCTCAAGGTCAACAAGGACGGCTCGCAGGTTCGCTTGAAAGACGTCGCCGACGTCGGCCTGGGTGGCGAGAACTATGCGATCAGCGCCCAGTTCAACGGCAGCCCGGCTTCCGGTCTGGCGGTGAAACTGGCCAACGGCGCCAACGCCCTCGACACTGCAAAAGCACTGCGCAAGACGATTGACGACCTCAAGCCGTTCTTCCCGCAAGGCATGGAAGTGGTGTTCCCGTACGACACCACCCCGGTGGTGACCGAGTCGATCAAAGGCGTGGTTCACACCCTGGTCGAAGCGATTGCGCTGGTGTTCCTGGTGATGTTCCTGTTCCTGCAGAACTTCCGCGCCACGGTTATCACCACGATGACCGTGCCGGTGGTATTGCTCGGTACGTTCGGCATCCTCGCGGCGGCCGGTTTCAGCATCAACACCCTGACCATGTTCGGTATGGTGCTGGCCATCGGCTTGCTGGTGGACGACGCCATCGTCGTGGTGGAAAACGTCGAGCGGGTGATGAGCGAAGAAGGCTTGTCACCGAAGGAAGCGACCAAGAAATCCATGGGACAGATCCAGGGCGCCCTGGTCGGTATTGCCTTGGTACTGTCGGCGGTATTGCTGCCGATGGCGTTCTTCAGCGGCTCCACCGGTGTGATCTACAAGCAGTTCTCGATCACCATCGTGTCGGCCATGGCGTTGTCGGTACTGGTCGCGCTGATCTTCACCCCGGCGCTGTGCGCCACCATGCTCAAGGCGATTCCGCACGGTGAGCACGGCACGCCGAAAAAAGGTTTCTTCGGCTGGTTCAACCGCAATTTCGACCGAGGCGTCAACAGCTACGAGCGCGGTGTCGGCAACATGCTGTCGCGCAAGGCACCGTACCTGCTGGCGTACCTGCTGATCGTGGTCGGCATGATCTGGCTGTTCACCCGCATTCCGACCGCTTTCCTGCCGGAAGAAGACCAGGGCGTTCTGTTCGCCCAGGTGCAGACGCCAGCCGGTTCCAGTGCCCAGCGCACTCAGGTGGTGGTGGATGAAATGCGTGAATTCCTGCTGCGTCCGACCAAGGATGGCGGTGAAGGCGACGCGGTAGCCTCGGTGTTCACCGTGACCGGCTTCAACTTCGCCGGCCGTGGCCAGAGCTCGGGTATGGCGTTCATCATGCTCAAGCCGTGGGACGAACGTAACGCCGACAACAGCGTGTTCAAACTCGCCGCCCGCGCCCAGCAGCACTTCTTCAGCTTCCGCGATGCGATGGTGTTCGCCTTCGCCCCGCCAGCAGTACTGGAGCTGGGTAACGCCACCGGTTTCGACGTGTTCCTGCAGGACCGCGCCGGTATCGGTCACGAGAAGTTGATGGCTGCACGCAACCAGTTCCTCGGCATGGCCGCGCAGAGCAAGGTGCTCACCCAGGTCCGTCCGAACGGTCTGAACGACGAGCCGCAATTCCAGCTGGAAATCGACGACGAGAAGGCCAGTGCCCTGGGCATTACGATCTCCGACATCAACAACACCCTGTCGATTGCATTGGGCAGTAGCTACGTCAACGACTTCATCGACCGTGGTCGGGTGAAGAAGGTGTACGTGCAGGGCCGGCCAGACTCGCGCATGAGCCCGGAAGACCTGAAGAAGTGGTACGTGCGCAACGCCTCCGGCACCATGGTTCCATTCTCCGCATTCGCCAAGGGCGAGTGGATCTACGGTTCGCCGAAGCTGGCGCGTTACAACGGCGTTGAAGCGGTCGAGATCCTTGGTGCCCCGGCGCCGGGTTACTCCACCGGTGAAGCGATGGCCGAAGTCGAGGCGATTGCCAAGAAACTGCCGGCCGGCGTGGGTATCTCGTGGACCGGTCTGTCGTACGAAGAACGCCTGTCCGGCTCGCAGGCTCCGGCGCTGTACGCCCTGTCGCTGCTGATGGTGTTCCTGTGTCTGGCGGCGCTGTATGAAAGCTGGTCGATTCCGATCGCGGTCATGCTCGTGGTACCGCTGGGGATCATCGGTGCGTTGATGGCCACCAGCCTGCGCGGTCTGTCGAACGACGTGTACTTCCAGGTGGGTCTGTTGACGACCATTGGTCTGGCGGCTAAAAACGCCATTCTGATCGTCGAGTTCGCCAAGGAATTGCACGAGCAGGGACGCAGTCTGCGCGATGCGGCCATCGAAGCCTGCCGCATGCGTCTGCGACCGATCATCATGACGTCGCTGGCCTTCGTCCTCGGTGTTGTACCGTTGGCTATCTCCACCGGCGCAGGCTCGGGCAGTCAACACGCGATCGGTACCGGCGTGATTGGCGGTATGCTCACCGCAACGATCCTGGCGATTTTCTGGGTTCCACTGTTCTTCGTCACTGTGTCGTCCATGGGTCAGCGCAAAAACGCCGGCAAGGATGACACCATAGAAACTCCTAAAGAGGCTGGCCAATGAGCAAGTCGCTACTCTCCATCGCAGTCGCCGCCTTCGTGCTGAGCGGTTGCTCGCTGATACCGGATTATCAGCAGCCTGAAGCACCGGTGGCGGGCCAATACCCGCAGGGTCCGGCGTACTCGCCGGCCCAGGCACCGGCGCAGGCCGCTGCCGAACAGGGCTGGAAGCAGTTTTTCCATGACCCGGCCCTGCAACAGCTGATCCAGGTCGCCCTGGAAAACAACCGCGACCTGCGTGTCGCGGCGCTGAACATCGACGCCTATGCGGCTCAATACCGCATCCAGCGCGCCGACCTGTTCCCGGCCGTGTCGGCCAATGCCAGCGGCAGCCGTCAGCGGGTTCCGGCCCGTGCGTCGCAGACCGGTGAGTCGAGCATCACCAGCTCCTACTCCGCCACCGTCGGCATCAGCGCCTACGAACTCGACCTGTTCGGTCGGGTTCGCAGCCTGAGCGAACAAGCGCTGCAGCAATACTTCGCCACCGAAGAAGCGCGCCGCAGCACCCAGATCAGCCTGGTGGCCAGCGTGGCCAACGCCTACCTGACCTGGCAGGCCGACAAGGAACTGCTGAAGCTGACTCAGGACACCCTCGGTGCCTTCGAGGAAAGCTACAAGCTGACCAGCCGCAGCAACGAAGTCGGTGTGGCTTCGGCGCTGGACCTGGCGCAGTCGCGTACTTCGGTTGAGAACGCCCGGGCACAACTGGCGCGTTACACCCGCCAGGTCGCCCAGGACGAAAACAGCCTGACCCTGCTGCTCGGCACCGGCGTACCGGCCAACCTGCAAGCGGCCAAACCGCTGTCGGATGACCTGCTGGCCGACGTGCCGGCCGGCCTGCCGTCGGATCTGCTGCAACGTCGTCCGGACATCCTTCAGGCCGAGTACAACCTGAAGGCGGCCAACGCCAACATCGGCGCGGCCCGTGCAGCGTTCTTCCCGAGCATCAGCCTGACCGCCAACGCGGGCAGCCTGAGCCCGGACCTGTCCGGCCTGTTCAAGGGCGGTTCGGGCACGTGGCTGTTCCAGCCGCAGATCAACCTGCCGATCTTCAACGCCGGCAGCCTGCGCGCCAGCCTCGACTACGCCAAGATCCAGAAGGACATTGGCGTGGCGAACTACGAGAAGTCCATTCAAACGGCCTTCCAGGAAGTCGCCGACGGCCTGGCAGCGCGCCAGACCTACACCGAGCAGTTGCAGGCCCAGCGTGATTTCGTCGCCGCCAACCAGGATTACTACCGCCTGGCAGAGCGTCGCTATCGCATCGGCGTCGACAGCAACCTGACCTTCCTCGATGCCCAGCGTCAGCTGTTCAGCGCGCAACAATCGCTGATCACCGACCGCCTCGCGCAGCTGACCAGTGCGGTCAACCTGTACAAGGCCCTGGGCGGTGGCTGGAATGCGCAGACCGCGCAGAACGAACCGCTGAAGGAAGAAGCACCGAAGATGAAGCTGTTCTGATCATCCGCTGAACACAAGAAGCCCGCCGATTGGCGGGCTTTTTGTTGAACGCAAATCTTGCGTTCGATAATCGCCCAAATTTCACTTTCGCCGATTGAATCGCCTCGCCCGCGCCCCGCACCATTCGAGCCACAAAACCAATAACAACAGGTTCGACACCATGCTCCCGCGCCCTGCTCCTCCCGGCTGATCGCCGCCGCTTCGCCTCTGAATCCATCGAATGTCTGCGCCTTGAAAAACGGCCGCAGCGCCCCCGTTTGCCCCAAAAAAACAAGAGAGACCCGAGCCCATGACAACCTCCCCTGCGCCCTACGCACTTCCCGGCCTGATCGCCCTCGCCCTGGCCGGCATCGCGCTGCCCGCTGCGGCTGAAGAAGTCGGTTTTATCGAAGGGGCCAAGGTCAACCTGAACCTGCGCAACTTCTACATCAACCGCAACTTCACCAACCCGACCAAGGCTCAGGGCAAGGCTGAAGAGTGGACGCAGAACTTCATCCTCGACGCCAAGTCCGGTTTCACCCAAGGCACCGTCGGGTTCGGCCTGGATGTGCTGGGGTTGTACTCGGTGAAGCTCGATGGCGGCAAAGGCACTGGCGGCACGCAACTGCTGCCACTGGATCATGACGGTCGTCCGGCGGACAACTTCGGCCGCACCAACGTCGCGTTCAAGGCGAAGCTGTCGCAAACGGAAGTGAAGGTCGGCGAATGGATGCCGGTGCTGCCGATCCTGCGTTCGGACGACGGCCGCTCGCTGCCGCAGACCTTTCGCGGCGGCCAGATCACCTCGAAGGAAGTCGATGGCCTGACCCTTTACGGCGGCCAGTTCCGCGCCAACAGCCCGCGCGACGACAGCAGCATGAGCGACATGTCGATGACCGGCAAAGCCGCCTTCACCTCCGACCGCTTCAACTTCCAGGGCGGCGAATACGTATTCAACGACAAGCGTACCCAGATCGGTCTGTGGAACGCCGAGCTCAAGGACATCTACAGCCAGCAATACGTCAACCTGATCCACAGCCAGCCAATCGGCGACTGGACCCTCGGCGCCAACCTCGGCTTCTTCTATGGCAAGGATGACGGCAGCGCCCGCGCCGGCGAACTCGACAACAAGACCTGGTCAGGCCTGTTCTCGGCAAAATACGGTGGCCACACCTTCTACGTCGGCCTGCAGAAACTCACCGGCGACAGCGCCTGGATGCGCGTCAACGGCACCAGCGGCGGCACCTTGGCCAACGACAGCTACAACGCCAGCTACGACAACGCGCAGGAACGCTCCTGGCAGGTCCGCCACGACTACAACTTCGTTGCCCTGGGGATCCCCGGCCTGACCCTGATGAACCGTTACATCAGCGGCGACAACGTGCACACAGGCACCATCACCGACGGCAAGGAATGGGGCCGCGAATCGGAACTGGGCTACACCGTGCAGAGCGGCGCGCTGAAGAACCTGAACGTCAGATGGCGCAACTCGACCATGCGCCGCGACTTCAGCAACAACGAGTTCGACGAGAACCGCCTGATCGTCAGCTATCCGATCAGTTTGCTCTAAGCCGCCTGTCCGAATGGCTGGCGTTACGCCAGCCATCATTTAAAGTGGAAAAACCTGAAGGACTCAGGTGCTCCACCCTCTTCGCTTCCGTTATCTGTTGATGTAGGTCCCCAAGACTTGGCCAGGTTGTCATCGGAAGACCCTGCTGATCACCGGAGGACGACCTCATGATCACCCGACTCAAACCGGCTCCCGTCGACAAAGACTGGGACGCCCGGGCGTACCAGCAGTTTTCCCGTCTCAGGCAACAACCGGTCGATGAATTGCTCGGCCGTGTCGACCTGCACAATCCTCAGCGCATTTATGACCTCGGTTGCGGCACCGGGATTGCCACCAAGGTTTTGGCCGATCGCTGGCCGCAGGCAGATATCAAAGGCATCGACAGTTCAAAAGACATGCTTGAGGTCGCCCGTTGCCTGCCGATCAAGGCACGCTGGCAACACGCCGAACTGCAGCACTGGAAACCCCGCAAGCCAGCCGACCTGTTGTTCGCCGCGGCCGTGCTGCATTTCATCGATGACCATAGAACGCTGTTGCCGGGATTGCTTCGCCACCTCAATCCCGGCGGTTGTCTGGCCGCGCATATGCCGGACTGGCGCGATGCGCTGTGGTATCGGCTGATGCTCGACACCCTCGACGACGCCGGACCCTGCGGTCGCCCCATCGGCACTGCGCAATTGCGTCAACGCATGGCGGCGCGGCCGTTGCTGCCGCTGGAGGATTACTACCGTTTGCTCGCGCCGCTGACGCAGTCGCTGGATATCTGGGAAACCGAGCAGTTGCAGGTGGTCGACGGCAAGTCGCCGGTTTATGACTGGGTAAAGGTCTCGGCGCTGCGGCCGGTGATGCTGGGACTGACGTCAGAGGAACAGGCGCGCTTTATCTATCACTACCTGAGGCGGGTGCATGCGCATTATCCGCAGGAGGAAAATGGCCATACGTTGTTTGCGTTCAAGCGGATTTTCATTGTTGCCAAGGCGTGAAGTTCAAAGGATCGCAGCCTTCAACTGGCTGCGATCCTTCGAATTCAACGATTACTCGCGGGATTCGGTACCCAGCTCATCCCACACCGATTCGGCCAGATGGAACGTCGCATTCGCTGCCGGAATCCCGCAGTAGATCGCGCTCTGCATGATCACTTCCTTGATCTCGCCACGGCTCACGCCATTGTTGGCCGCCGCCCGCAGGTGCAACTTGAGTTCACCCTCGCGGTTCATGCCGATCAGCATGGCGATGGTTATCAGGCTGCGGGTGTGGCGTGGCAGGCCCGGGCGGGTCCAGATATCGCCCCAGGCGTGACGGGTGATCATCTCCTGGAATTCCGAATTGAACTCGGTCAGCGTGGTCAGGCTGCGATCGACGTGAGCGTCGCCGAGCACCGCGCGGCGCACTTGCATGCCGTCGTCGTAACGTTGTTTCTCGTCCACGGAAATCCCCTCAATCGGCCAGCAAAAAGGTCAGCACGCGGTCGCTGAACGCGTCGCCGGCCTGAACGTTGGAAAGGTGCGCCGCATAAAACTCGGCGTACTCGGCGCCGCGCACATGCTCCTGGATGAAGTGCCCGCCGGACGGTGGCGTCACCGCATCTTCGGTACCGGCGATCACCAGCAACGGCACCGTGATCGACGACAACTGCTCACGGAAATCCGCATCGCGCACCGCCGCGCAGTTGGCGGCGTAACCTTCAGGATTGGTCGCGGCCAGCATGTCGGTGATCTGCTTGGCTGCGGCCGGGTTGGAGGCCGAAAAGTCCGGGGTAAACCAGCGGGCAATCGATGCATCACGCAACGCAACCATCGCCCCCGGGCCGTCGCGCAGCACGGTTTCGATGCGCGGGTTCCACACCGACGGATCGCCAATTTTTGCCGCGGTGTTGCAGACGATCAGTTTGTTCAGACGCTGGCCGGCATTGATCCCCAGCCACTGGCCGATCAGGCCGCCCATCGACAGACCGCAGAAATGTGCGCGTTCGATATGCAGCGCATCCAGCAGCGCCAGCACGTCTCGGCCCAGTTGCTCGATGCTGTAAGGGCCCGGCGTCACCAGCGACTGGCCGTGCCCGCGCGTATCAAAACGCAGCACGCGAAAATGTTCGGTGAAGGCCGGCATCTGCACGTCCCACATGTGCAGGTCGGTGCCCAGCGAGTTCGACAGCACCAGCACCGGCGCATCGGCCGGGCCTTCCAATGTGTAATGCAGTTCGCCATCGGCGAGTTGAACGAAAGCCACAGCCCTCTCCTTTCAGTCAGACAATGCGTTGTGTTCGGCCACCGCACGCTCGACCCAGACCTGCGCCTGACCGAGGTAATGGGCGGGATCGAGCAGATGATCCAGTTCGGTTGCGCTCAGTTCGGCGGTCACCTGCGGTTCGTCACCGAGTACCGCACGCAAGTGGCGCTGTTCGGCCACCGCTCGTTTGCAGCATTGTTCGAGCAGATGATGCGCGGTGTCGCGGCCGACCCGTTGTGCGAGCACGATGCTTACCGCCTCGGCCAGCACCAGGCCTTGGGTCAGTTCCAGGTTGCGGGCCATGCGCGCGGCATCGACTTCCAGACCATCCGCCAGCAGCCGCGCCTGTTGTAGCGCGCCCGACACCAGGCAGCAGATCTCCGGCAGGGTTTCCCATTCGGCGTGCCACAAACCGAGGCTGCGTTCGTGTTCCTGGGGCATGGCGCTGAACAGCGTCGAGACCAGCCCCGGCACGCGGGTCGCCGCACCGATCAACACCGCCGCACCCACCGGGTTGCGCTTGTGCGGCATGGTCGAGGAACCGCCCTTGCCCGGCGCCGACGGTTCGAACACTTCCGCCGCTTCGGTCTGCATCAACAGGCTGATGTCGCGGCCGAATTTGCCAAGGCTGCCGGCGATCAGACCGAGTACCGCGCCGAACTCGACGATGCGGTCGCGCTGGGTGTGCCACGGTTGTTCCGGCAGGGTCAGGTGCAGTTCTTCGGCCAGCGCCTGGGCGATCGGCAACGCCTGTTCGCCGAGCGCCGCGAGGGTGCCGGACGCGCCGCCGAATTGCAGCACCAGCAGCCGTGGCTTGAGCTCGCGCAGACGCTGACGGCTGCGCGTGATCGCACCGAGCCAACCGGCGATCTTCATGCCGAGCGTCACCGGCGTCGCGTGTTGCAGCCAGGTGCGTCCGGCCAATGGCGTCGCGGCGTGGCGCTGCGCCTGAATGGCGAGAGCGTCGGCCAGTTGCGCCAGTTCCCTTTCAATCAATTCCAGCGCCTGACGCAATTGCAGCACCAGACCGGAATCCATCACGTCCTGGCTGGTGGCGCCCAGATGCACGTAGCGCTCGGCTTCGGCATCGGTCGCTGCGATCTGTTTGCCCAACGCCTTGACCAGCGGAATCGCCGAATTGCCGGCCGTGGCAATCGCCTCGCCCAATGCCGCGAAATCAAACAGCCCGGCGCGGCAGGCATTTTCAATCGACGCGACAGCACCCGCCGGAATCAACCCGACCCGCGCTTCGGCCCGGGCCAGCGCCGCTTCGAAGTCGAGCATCGCCTGCACCCGGCCCTGATCGCAGAACACGTCGCGCATATCGCGGGCAGTAAAGTAGGCATCGAACAATTGATTGCCCGGTCGCTGAGTCATAAACAGTCCTTGCCGGCGCGGGCCGGTGTGGCCCGCGCGCATCGGTTTAAAGGTCGTGGTGCAAATACTTCGCTTCTTTGGGCAGGCGCAGGCCGAACAGGAACGCCACGGCCATCATGATGGTGACATACCAGTAGAAGGCGTTTTCCATGCCGCCGGCCTTGAGGCTCAGGGCGACGTATTCTGCCGAACCGCCGAAGATCGCGTTGGCCACCGCATACGCCAGACCAACGCCGAGGGCGCGGACTTCCGGCGGGAACATCTCGGCTTTCACCAGACCGCTGATCGAGGTGTAGAAACTGACGATCGCCAGCGCCACGGTGATCAGCACGAAAGCCAGGAACGGGCTGCCAACACTTTTCAGGCTGAGCAGGATCGGCACCGTAAACAACGTGCCGAGGCCGCCGAACCAGAGCATCGAGTTACGCCGGCCGATCTTGTCGGCGAGCATGCCGAACAGCGGCTGCATGCACATGTACAGGAACAGCGCGCCGGTCATGATGTAGCTGGCGGTCTTGGCGTGCATGCCGGCGGTGTTCACCAGGTACTTCTGCATATACGTGGTGAAGGTGTAGAAAATCAGCGAGCCGCCGGCGGTGTAGCCGAGCACGGTGATGAACGCAGCCTTGTGATCGCGGAACAGTGCACGGATGCTGCCGGCGTCCTTGTTCTCGCGCATTTCCTTGCTGGTGGTTTCTTTCAGCGAGCGGCGCAGGAACAGCGAAATCAGCGCAGCGGCCGCGCCGACCACGAACGGAATCCGCCAGCCGTAGGCACGCAATTCTTCTTCAGAGAGGAACTGTTGCAGGATCACCACCAGCAGCACCGCCAGCAGTTGCCCGCCGATCAGGGTCACGTACTGGAACGAGGCGAAGAACCCGCGCTGGCCCTTGAGCGCGACTTCGCTCATGTAGGTCGCGGTGGTGCCGTACTCACCGCCCACCGACAAGCCTTGCAGCAAGCGCGCGAACAACAGCAGCAGCGGCGCCCAGACGCCGATGTCCTTGTAGGTCGGCAGACAGGCGATCAGCAACGAGCCGAAGCACATCATCAGGATCGAGATCAGCATCGAGTTCTTGCGCCCGTGCTTGTCCGCGACCCGGCCGAAAATCCAGCCGCCGATCGGTCGCATCAGGAACCCGGCGGCGAATACGCCTGCCGTGTTGACCAGCTGCACCGTGGGATTGTCGGAGGGGAAAAACGCCGGGGCGAAATAGATCGCGCAGAAGGCGTAGACGTAGAAGTCGAACCATTCGACGAGGTTGCCGGACGACGCGCCGACAATGGCGAAGATGCGCTTGCTGCGCTCTTCACCGGTGTAATGGGAGGTGAGGGTTGTCATTGTTTTTCACTCGATAGGGACAGTGAGAGTCTAGACACACTTTGCAACAGTCCCGTTCCACATCCTGTACTGACCGTTCCCACGCAAACGCATTCGGCGCCTCGACGTTGATCGTTCCCACGCTCTGCGTGGGAATGCCGCCATGGACGCTCCGCGTCCACTGTGACGCGGAGCGTCACGGGATGCATTCCCACGCGGAGCGTGGGAACGATCATTCTCAGTAATCGAAGAACACGGTCTCCGCATCAGTGCCCTGCAGAATCACATTCCACTGATAAACCCCCGCCGCATCCGGTTTCGCCAGCAACGTGGTGCGGCGCTCGGCCGGTACGCATTCGAGCAACGGATCATTGACGTTCGCCGGATCGCCCTCGAAATAAATCCGCGTCAGCAAGTGCTTCACCAGACCGCGCGCGAACACCAGCACCACCAGATGCGGCGCCTGGGTCGAGCCCTTCAGGCCTTCGACCGTGCCCGGCTTGATGGTGGTGAAACGAAAGCGCCCTTCAGAGTCCACCGGCACCCGGCCGAAGCCTTCGAAATTCGGATCGAGCGGCTTGGCCTGCTCGTCTTCCGGGTGGTCATATTTGCCGGCGGCGTTGGCCTGCCAGACTTCGAGCATGGCGTCGTTGACGATATCGCCGTTGCCGTCCACCACTTGCCCGGTGATCGCCACGCGCTGGCCGAGGGTCAGTTCGTTGGCGAGGTTTTCACGGTTCAGCCAGGTCAGGCCGATGTGGTAATACGGCCCGACGGTGTGGGACGTGGTCGCAGTCAGGGTCATCTCATTTCTCCATCGGCGTGGCTTCGCGGCCGCGCAGCACGATGTCCCAGCGATAAGCGAGGGCGTAGGACGGAATGGTTTTTTCCAGATCGAAAGCGGCGATCAGGCGTTCCTTGGCCGAGGTGTCCGGCACGCAGTTGTAGATCGGGTCGTAGGCCAGCAGCGGGTCGCCCGGGAAATACATTTGCGTGACCAGGCGCGTCAGGATGCTCGGTCCGAACAACGAGAAATGCACGTGCGCCGGGCGCCAGGCGTTGTGGTGGTTGCCCCACGGATAGGCGCCGGGCTTGATGGTCTGGAACTGATACCAGCCGTCGGCGTCGGTCACGGTGCGGCCGGTGCCGGTGAAGTTCGGGTCCAGCGGTGCGTCGTGCAGGTCACGGGCATGGTTGTAGCGACCGGCGGCGTTGGCCTGCCAGATCTCCACCAGAATCCCCGGCACCGGCAGGCCGTCTTCGTCGAGCACACGCCCGTGAATGATGATCCGCTCGCCGAGCGGTTCACCCTGATGCTGGGCGGTCAAATCGTTGTCGGTATCGGCCACACGCTCGGCACCGATGGTCGGGCCGGTGATTTCCGACAGCGAATGCGGCAGAAACACCAACGGCTTGGACGGCGAGCGCAGATTGGTGGATTGATAGGTCGGGTGCAGGTACGGCGGCTGGGTGCCTTCCTGCGGGCGGCGGTAACCAGGCTTGTCAGTCATTTCGCTTTCCTCTGTTCTTTTCATCACGGCTTGCGTCAGACGCGTTCGATGGCCAGGGCCAGACCCTGGCCGACACCGACGCACATGGTCGCCAGACCTTTCTTGCCACCGGTCTTTTCCAGCTGATGCAGCGCGGTCAGCACCAGACGCGCGCCGCTCATGCCCAACGGGTGACCGAGGGCAATCGCGCCGCCGTTCGGGTTGACCTGGGCCGCATCGTCCGCCAGCCCCAGCTCACGCAGCACCGCCAGACCCTGGCTGGCAAACGCTTCGTTGAGTTCGATCACATCAAAATCGCTGACCGCCACGCCAAGGCGTTCGGTGAGTTTGCGTACCGCCGGCACCGGGCCGATGCCCATCACCCGTGGCGCGACCCCGGCACTGGCCATCCCGAGCACTTTGGCGCGGGCGGTCAGACCGTGTTTTTTCACCGCATCGGCCGAGGCCAGAATCAGCGCGGCAGCACCGTCGTTGACGCCCGAAGCGTTGCCGGCGGTGACGGTCTTGTCCGGGCCGTTGACCGGTTTCAGTCTGGTCAGGGCTTCAAGCGTGGTGTCGGCGCGTGGGTGTTCGTCCTGGCTGACCACGGTTTCACCCTTCTTGTGGGCGATCCGCACTTCGACGATTTCCTCGGCGAAGTAGCCGGCAGCCTGGGCAGCGGCAGTACGTTGCTGACTGCGCAGGGCGAAAGCGTCCTGATCCTCGCGGGAAACTTCGTAGTCGTCGGCGACGTTGTCAGCGGTCTGCGGCATCGCGTCGACGCCGTACTGGGCCTTCATCAACGGGTTGATGAAACGCCAGCCGATGGTGGTGTCTTCCAGCTTCATGTTGCGCGAGAACGCCGCATCAGCCTTGCCCATCACGAACGGTGCGCGGGACATCGACTCGACGCCGCCGGCAATCGCCAGCTCCATTTCGCCGCTGGCGATGGCGCGGAACGCCGTGCCGATCGCGTCCATGCCCGACGCGCAAAGGCGATTGAGGGTGACGCCCGGAACGCTCTCCGGCAGACCGGCCAGCAGCAGCGCCATGCGCGCCACGTTGCGGTTGTCTTCACCGGCCTGGTTGGCGCAGCCGAGGAATACCTCGTCGATGGCGCTCCAGTCCACCGACGGATTGCGTTCCATCAGGGCCTTGATCGGCACGGCGGCCAGGTCGTCGGCGCGAACCGCCGCCAGACCGCCACCGAAACGACCAATGGGGGTACGAATCGCATCGCAGATATAAACGTCACGCATCATGCTTCTCCCGGTGCCTGGCCGTGGGCAGCGGCCGTGCGCGCTTCGAGATCGCGCAGCGCAGTCAGTTCGACTTCTGTCGGTTCAGCGGTGGTTGCAACGCTGTCGGCAAAACGGATCGACCAACCGGTGGCGGCGACCACTTGCTCGCGGGTCACGCCCGGGTGCAGTGCGGTGACCACGAACTCGTGGGTGCCCTCTTCCGGCTCCATGATGCACAGGTCGGTAATGATCCCGACCGGGCCGGCACCCGGCAGGCCCAGACGTTTGCGCGAATCACCGCCCTCGCCATGGCCGACCGAGGTAATGAAATCGAGCTTGTCGACAAACGAACGCGCCGACTGTTTAAGGATGATCAGCACGCTCTTGGCAGAACCAGCAATTTCCGGCGCGCCACCGGCACCCGGCAGGCGTACTTTCGGCTGGTGATAGTCGCCGACCACAGTGGTGTTGATGTTGCCAAAACGGTCGACCTGGGCTGCGCCGAGGAAACCGACGTCGATGCGCCCGCCCTGCAGCCAGTAGCGAAAAATCTCACCGGTCGGCACAACAGTGTCCGCGGTTTCTGCCAGTTCGCCGTCACCGATCGACAGTGGCAATACGCTGGGTTTGGCGCCGATCGGGCCGGATTCGTAGATCAGCACCACGTCCGGCGACGAGGTCAGGCGCGCCAGGTTGGCGGCTTTCGACGGCAGGCCGATGCCGACGAAGCACACCGAGCCGTTCTTCAGGCGACGGGCCGCGGCGACGGTCATCATTTCATTGGTGGTGTAAGTCATTACTTGGCCTCCGAAGCAGCGGCCAACTTGGCCTGGAACTCGCTGAAGTCAGCGCAGCCATGGATGTATTCGTTGATCCACGCGGTAAACGTCTCACGGTCGCGGGCGATCGGATCCCACGCTTGATAGAAGCGATTGTCACGCTCGGTGTAACCGTGGGCGTAGGACGGATGCGCGCCACCGGGTACGTGGCAGACAGCGCTCAAGGCCCAGGTCGGCAGCACGCAGGCGTTCATCGGGGCGTTGAGGTTGTCGACGATTTCTTCGACGGTGACGATGCAACGCTTGGCGGCCAGTGCGGCTTCTTTCTGCACGCCGAGGATGCCCCACAGCAGCACGTTGCCCTGACGGTCGGCTTTCTGGGCGTGGATCACGGTCACGTCCGGACGCACCGACGGCACCGCCGCCAGCACTTCACCGGTGAACGGGCACGTTACGGATTTGATCAGCGGGTTGACCTTCGGCAGGTCCGAGCCGGCGTAGGCCCGCAGTACCGCGAACGGTAGGCCGGAGGCGCCGGCGACGTAGGCATTGGCCAGGTCGGCGTGGCTGTGTTCTTCGATTTCCAGCGCATGCGGCCATTGCTTCTCGACCGCGTCGCGCAGACGGTGCAGCGAACCCACGCCAGGGTTACCACCCCAGGAGAAGATCAGCTTGCGTGCACAGCCGGCGCCGATCAGTTGGTCGTAGATCAGGTCAGGCGTCATCCGCACCAGGGTCAGATCTTTCTTGCCCTGACGAATGATTTCATGACCCGCCGCCGTAGGGATCAGGTGAGTGAAGCCTTCGAGCGCGACGGTGTCGCCGTCGTTGACGAATTGCTTCACCGCGTCGTGCAGCGAAAGGATCTCAGCCATGGAGCGGGCTCCCGTTTTTGTAATGAATCGCCAGTGATAAAAAGGCGCGAGGTTCTGCGCCGGAGTCACTGAAGATTAAGCCGCTGATTTTCGCCAAACAATCCGATAATCGACTGAGTGTTCGTTTATCGAACAGATTGTTATCAACCTATCGTTCCGTCACTGATCGTTCCCACGCTCTGCGTGGGAATGCAGCCCGGGACGCTCCGCGTCCTTCCGGAGCCGAGCGCGAAGCAACCTCTGAAGCCAGTTCGACGAGGGAACGATCCTGCAATGAAACTCAGGTCGCGTCCGCGTGACTGACCAGGCCCTTGATCACCACCGCTGCCGTGGCCAGCCCGGCCGGAATCACCAGCGCCGTCAGCACCTGCTCAAAATTCCAGCCCAACCCCAGCAGGGTCGCGCCCATCCACGCCCCGAGAATCGCGCCAAACCGGCCGATCCCGAGCATCCACGACACACCGGTCGCCCGGCCCTGCGTCGGATAAAACCGCGCCGCCAGCGACGGCATCGCCGATTGCGCACCGTTGACGCACATGCCCGCCACCAGCACCAGCGTCGCCAGCAGCGTGATGTTGCCCAGGCTCTGCCCCACGGCGTAGGCAAACACCCCGGCCAGCAGGTAGAAAATGCCGATGACCTTGTGCGGATTGAACCGGTCCATCGCCCAGCCTACGCCGACCGCGCTCAACACCCCGCCGAACTGGAACAATGCGCCGATAAACGCTGCCTGCTCCATGCTCGCGCCACTGTCGCGCATCAGGGTCGGCAGCCAACTGGTCAGCAGGTACACGATGACCAGGCCCATGAAGTAGGTCAGCCACAGCAGCAACGTGCCGACGCTGTAGGTGCCCGAGAAAATCACCGCAAACACGTTGCGCGCTTTGACGGTTTTCTGTTCCGGCACGCTGAAACTCGCGGCCTGCGCGACGATGGCAGGATCAATGGGTGCGAGGGTCTTGCGCACCTTGTCGGTGCCGCGATTGCGCACCACCAGATAACGCGCCGACTCCGGCAGCCAGAGCAGCAGCACCACGGTGAGGATCAGCGGCAGGATCCCGCCGATCAGCAACAGGCTGTGCCAGCCGAATGCCGGGATCAACTTGGCCGAGATGAATCCGCCTCCGGCCATGCCGAGGTTGAAGCCGCAGAACATGCTGGTCACCAGCAGCGACTTTTTACGCTCGGGGGTGTATTCCGACAGCAGCGTGGTGGCGTTCGGCATGCCGGCGCCCAGCCCCAGACCGGTCAGGAAACGCAGCACCAGCAGTTGATCAACATTGGTGGCGTAGGCCGACGCCAGACTGAAAGCACCGAACAGAAACACCGCGCCGACCAGTACGACTTTTCGCCCGAAGCGGTCAGCCAACGGCCCGGAGCCCAACGCGCCGAAGACCATACCGATGAGCGCGGCGCTCATCACCGGGCCGAGGCTGGCGCGGTCGATGCCCCAGTCCTGGGACAGGGCCGGCGCAATAAAACCCATGGCCGCGGTGTCGAGGCCATCGAGGAACACAATCAGGAAACACAGAATCACCACTCGCCATTGATAGCGCGAGATCGGTTGGGCATTGATGAAGGACTGCACATCGAGGCAGTGACCTACAGCGGACTGAGGCTGGTTCATTATTTTTATTCCACGCAAGAAAACGCAGTCGAACGGCGGCCGGCCAGAGAGCGGCACGGTCACAACTATATAAGGAAGAAATCAGGCGTTGCGCTAATACCGGCAACAGGAACGGGAGCGGCGACAGTCGGGGAACGTGCGCATGGGAAGTTGCCTCTTGTCATTATTAAGAGAGTCGACAATCCGGCGGGCTCATTCACATTCGCGCCGGATGACGCTGCCGCGACATTAATGATCCGGGGGTTTTAGCGTCAATTCGATAAACGCAACTCTGTGCGTTTATCGAACAGCTTCATCAGGCAAACAATTGCGCACTGAGGTCGCGGCTGGCGCTCAACAGACCCGGCAGAAAGCGCTGCTCCAGCTCGGTGCGGCTGACGCGACCGGCGTGGGTGCTGACGTTGAGCGCGGCCACTACCTGGCCGGAAGCGTCGTAGACCGGCACGGCAATCGAACGCAGGCCCTGCTCCAGTTCCTGATCGACGATGCACCAGCCCTGCTGCCGCACTTCCTGCAGGCATTCGAGCAAGGCGTCGGGGGTGTGAATCGTGCGGCTGGTCTTGGCTACCAGTTCGGCGTGGTCGAGGTATTCGCGCAGCGAGGTGTCGTCCAGCGCCGCCAGCAGGATCCGCCCCATGGACGTGCAGTACGCTGGCAACCGCCCGCCCACCGAGAGGTCCACCGAAATCAGACGCTGAGTGGTGGCCGAACGGGCGATGTAGAGAATGTCGTCGCCTTCCAGCGTGGCCATGTTGCAGGCCTCGTGCAGTTGCTCGCTCATGCGGTCGAGGTACGGCTGGGCCGAGACCGCCAGCGGCGTCGAAGACAGATAGGCGTGACCGAGAGTCAGCACTTTGGGCAGAAGCGAATAAGTGCGCCCGTCGGTGGTGGCGTAGCCGAGCTTGATCAGCGTGTGCAGGCAACGGCGCACGGCGGCGCGGGGAATTTCCGTGCGATGGCTGATCTGGGCGATGGTCAGGTGGCGCTTGCGCTCCTGAAACGCCTGCACCACCGCCAGGCCGCGGGCCAGGGAGGTCATGAAATCCGGATCACCGGTCAGGGCCTGGATACGCTTGGCCGGCGAAGCGACGATCGGCGGCGCTACCGAGGTGAAGGAATTGCGCATTTGATCGTTCATGTCGGGTCCTTGTTCTTGTTCGGATCAACGGCTATACAAGCGGCTCGCTGGCGGATACACAAGCGACAGACCGCCAACACCGAGCGATTATCGAACCGTCGACCGATAATCGCAATCGCCCTCGTCTCCTCGTTAAGGCGGTGCGGAACGGATTTGAACTTGGAACGCCGGTGCGGTTTAAGCGCCTTAGTTGTCCGACTAAATGGCGCCAGAAATCAAACACTGCGCAACGACGATGCAACTATTGATGAAAGTTGCACGTCACAAAACAATCACACATTCAGAACCGTTTTTAACTTGGCAAAGATAGGCAATCCCGATTCGGCCGCTATAATGCACCTTAGTGACACCGCGCTTTTATTTGCCGACGGTGCCACCCGCTGGCGCGATGTCCATCGCTGCCGGCCCCGGCCAGCGCCTGATGCTCATTATTCATGCACCGCCAGCGCGCTCGCTGAAACAGGAAACTGATGCTGCGTCAGTTTTAATCTGGTGCCGTAGCCGCCTGCAACATGGAAGTCCTGACCGTCTTCGCGACAACACCGCTGCCTGTCCGGGCGAGCGCTTGTTGGTGAACCGGTTAAATGATTCGTTGCAGTGCGTTCACCAGACATTTATCTCAACTCATACAGGTAGCACTGTGACGAAAGACGAACTGCGCGCGGAACTTGAGCGCCAGGAACAACGTTACAAGGAAGTTTACGGCGGGGAAGTCACCACCTACGCCGCCCAGCCCGAACCAGAACGCAAAGCCTGGCGAAAACGCCCTACCGTTCAGGATCAGGTCTTCCAGCAAGAACTGAAAAAAATGGAAGAGGAACTCAAAGCCGAAGAGCCGTGATGCCTTCCTTTGAGACTTTCGAGGGTAAGCGTACTCACCGGGTTACAAGCACGGTGGACTGACGATGCCTTGCGCGCCCGCTACCCGCGGGCAGCGGCCAACTCCCCTGTATTGCACAGGTCTGGAGCATGTCAGACGCGTTTCTCAGATATTTCATACAAGTTTCACCCCCCTCCCGACAACCGGCCAATCCGCCGGCGTCTCGCATTTTTATCAATGGAATCAACACCTTGCAAAACCCTGTAAAAAGCTTGGGTAATGCACCTTGATACAAATTAAATTGGCGAAGACGCTTACCGATGAGCAGGTAGGGGATCGATTTCCAGTCTTTTCTGGCATAATCGCGCCCCCTTATGACCGGGTCAGAAAACCTTCATGATCGATTTATTCAGCGGACTGGATGCCTGGGTGCTTGTGAGCCTCCTGCTCGCCCTGACATTTGTCCTCGCCTTCGAGTTCATCAATGGATTTCATGACACCGCTAACGCGGTAGCCACTGTTATCTACACCAAAGCGATGCCGCCTCACCTGGCGGTGTTCTTCTCGGGCGTGTTCAACTTCCTCGGCGTACTGCTGGGCGGCGTTGGCGTGGCGTATGCCATCGTGCACCTGCTGCCGGTAGAACTGTTGATCAACGTGAACACCGGCCATGGTCTGGCAATGGTGTTCTCGCTGCTCGCCGCCGCGATCGCCTGGAACCTGGGCACCTGGTACTTCGGTATCCCGGCCTCCAGTTCGCACACGCTGATCGGTTCGATCCTCGGTGTCGGCCTGGCCAACGCCCTGATCAACGAAATTCCACTGGCTGACGGCGTCAACTGGCAGAAAGCGATCGATATCGGCGCCTCGCTGGTGTTCTCGCCGATGGCCGGCTTCCTGATCGCCGCGCTGGTGCTGATCGGCCTGAAATGGTGGCGACCGCTGTCGAAGATGCACAAGACGCCGGAACAGCGCCGCAAGATCGACGACAAGAAGCACCCACCGTTCTGGAACCGCCTGGTCCTGGTAATCTCGGCCATGGCCGTGAGCTTCGTGCACGGTTCCAACGACGGCCAGAAAGGTATCGGCCTGATCATGCTGGTACTGATCGGTATCGTGCCTGCGCAGTTCGTACTCGACCTGAACAGCACCACTTACCAGATCGAACGTACTCGCGATGCGACCCTGCACCTGAGCCAGTTCTACAAGCGCAACGCCGACACCCTGGGCGAATTCCTGGCCCTGGGTAAAAGCGTGGAAGGCGACCTGCCGGAAAAATTCCGTTGCAACCCGCAACAGACCGAACCGACCATCGCCGCCCTGCTCGACACCCTCAAAGGTGTGGCGGACTACCACTCGCTGTCCGCTGAAAGCCGCATCGAAGTGCGTCGCTACCTGCTCTGCCTGGACGACACCGCGAAGAAAGTCAGCAAACTGCCAGGCCTCGCACCGCGTGAAAAAGCCGACCTGGACAAACTGCGCAAAGACCTGACCACCACCACCGAATACGCCCCGTTCTGGGTGATTCTGGCGGTCGCCCTGGCCTTGGGCCTGGGCACCATGGTCGGCTGGAAACGCGTGGTACTGACCATCGGCGAGAAGATCGGCAAACAAGGCATGACCTACTCGCAAGGCATGTCGGCCCAGATCACCACCGCCAGCCTGATCGGCCTGGCCAACATCTTCAGCCTGCCGGTGTCCACCACCCACGTCCTCTCCTCGGGCGTGGCCGGCACCATGGTCGCCAACAAAAGCGGCCTGCAAGGCGGCACGGTGAAAACCATCCTGCTGGCCTGGGTCCTGACCCTGCCAGCCACCGTGGCCCTGTCGGCCGGCCTGTTCTGGCTGGCGTCGAAGGCGCTGGGTAGCTGATAGATCGCTGCAGTGAAGAAGGCGTGATTCGAAAGGATCACGCCTTTTTTGTTGCCTTCAGAAATGGGACGCGGAGCGTCCCGGGCTGCATTCCCACGCAGAGCGTGGGAACGATCAAAGGCGAGACTTGAAAGGATCACACTTTTTTGTTGGCTTCAGAAATGGAACGCGGAGCGTCCCGGGCTGCATTCCCACGCAGAGCGTGGGAACGATCAAAGCAAAAGCAAAAGCAGTCGCTTTTCGCCTCTCACCACTCAAAACGATGAGCGTTAGCTCGAGTACCGCTTTTGACGTGCCGGCCCCATCGGAAGGCTGAGTGGAGGGATTGATCCGGGGGTGGGAGCGCAGCGACCGTGCGGCGCAGCCGCATGCATCGAGAGGAGGTGCAGCGAAGCAAACCGTAGGCGATGCCCCCGGATGAATCCCGGAACGAAGGAACGCCGAGCCACAGCGAGGCGCCGAACGCAGGGGCCAAGCCTTTTGCTTACTTTTTGGCGTTTGAAAAAGTGAGCCGCCGTAAGGGCGGAACCATAGGAAGCCGTTACCAAAAAAACGGATATTCACCCAAAACGAACCACAACTTGGTCGGCCCAAAGGCCGCCAAGACACAAAAAAAAAGGGCAACCGAAGTTGCCCAAAATGCCTTGCGTGCTCATCAAACCCGGAAGAATCAAGGCTTCTTGCGCTTGTTCGCATCCTTCCAGATAAAAAATCCAAACCCTGCAAAAAACAGAACCATCAGCCCCACAGTCAGGACCCCGGCAAACACCACGTTATCGAAAAACATGACTGGCCTCCTGGCCCCTGCTCTGCTGCGATGGAACTAAGTTAACCAATCAGGCAGGCGCAGGAATTGACCGGGATCAATGCCGGTCACCATGGGGAGGAAAGGAAGGGAAATAACTGACCTGCATCAACGGATGCAGGGGAGATCAACGCTTTTTCGGTTTGTTTTTCGGCTTTTTCTTCGGCTTACCCAAAGGCATGGCCTGCTCGAAAGCCTGGCGAACTTCATTCAGGCGCTTCTCGTTGAGGTCATGAACCCGCTTGGCGCGTTCGGTGTTGAGGTCAATCAGCTTGTCGTCTTGGCTCATGGCGTTCGGTGCATCGCTTGGACTGAATCACAACTGCCGGATCACCGACAGGACTGCGCCAATAATGCGGCCTGACGCAGGCGCTGACCAGCCACTGACCTAAACGCTCTACAACAATTCATGTACCGCCCACCGGATTTGCCCGCACAATCGGCGCCTCGCCCTGAACCCGAAGGATCTGCGCCGTGCCCCTGCATCAGGATCTGCCACCGCTGATGGCCTTGCGCGCCTTTGAGGCCGTGGCCCGCCATTTGAGTTTCATCAAGGCTGCCGATGAGCTGTCGGTGACCCAAAGCGCGATCAGCCATCAGGTGCACAAACTCGAAGAATTCCTCGATCAGCGACTGTTCGTGCGCCGCACCCGGGCGATCGATCTGACACCCGCCGGCGAACAGTATTACCTGCAAATCCAACCGGCCCTCACCGCGATTGCCGCCGCCACCCACGACCTGCGCGGCGAACGCCCCACCACCCTGCGCATCGGTCTGCTCGCCTCTTTCGCAACCCTGTGGCTGGCACCGCGTCTGGCGGACTTCAACGCGAAATACCCGAACATCCATGTCGAACTGCTGCCCGCCGTGCAACTGGCCGACGTCGATGCCGGCGAGGTGGATCTGGCGATCCGCTACGGCAAGGGCGGCTGGCCGAAAGTCCAGGCCCGGCGGTTCATGGCTGAAACCCTGACGCCGGTGTGCAGCCCGGCCTTCAAGGCCAAAGGCGTGAACAACGGGCCCTTGCTGATGGCCAAGTCGCACCAGCCGTTCGAATGGATCGACTGGCAGCAACACAGCGGCATCGATCTGGCTCATGTGCCCGGCGTCATGCTGCACGACTACAACATCGTCGTCGAAGCGGCCGTCGCCGGTCAGGGCATTGCCATGGGTCGCCAGCGAATGATCGAACGGCGGATCAAGGAAGGCGCGCTGGTGCCGGCCTTCGACACGCCGCCGATGCTCGGCGAGATCGGTTATTGGCTGGTCACCCCGCAACGCCCGCCCACATCGGCGGCGCACAGTTTCTGCCAGTGGCTGGAGGAAACCGCGAACGCATGAGTTTTTTGGATGCGTCGGATTAAATCTATCCGTTTGTCGCCCTTCGCTCTGACCAACATGCTGAAGCCCTCACTCAGGAGGACTTCCCATGACCGATTCCCTCAGCCAACGCGTGCAACAACTCGGCCTGCGCCTGCCCGAACCGAGCCAGCCGATCGCCAATTACGTCAACCATGTGGTCAGCCAGAATCAGTTGTTCATCTCCGGGCAGATTCCATTGCTCGACGGCAAACCTGCGTTCATCGGGAGACTGGGCGAAGCGATCTCCGACGAAGAAGGGGCCAACGCCGCTGAACTGGCTGCCCTGGGCCTGCTCGCCCAGTTGAGCCATGCACTGGGCGATGACCTGTCGAAACTGGTGCGCATCCTGCGCCTCGGAGTTTTCGTGGCCGCCACACCGGAATTCAAAGCTCAGGGCTTTGTCGCCAACGGCGCGTCGAACCTGCTGGTCAACGCCCTCGGCGACAAGGGCCGGCACGTGCGCACCGCAGTCGGCGTGTCGAGTCTGCCGGCCGGCGTCGCGGTGGAAATCGACGCGATCTTCGAGCTCAAGCCGTGAACCTCGACGACCTCTCGCGCCTGCGCGCCGCCACGCCCGGCTGCGCTCAGGTGATCCACTTCAACCACGCCGGCGCCTCGTTGCCGAGCCAAGCCACCCTCGATGCAGTGATCGAACAGTTGCAACACGAAGCACTCGGCGGGCCGATGGAAGCGGCAGACAACCGGGTACAGGAACGCGCGCGCAACGCGGCCGCCGCCCTGCTCAACGCCCAGCCCGAGGACATCGCCTTCGCCAGCAGCGGCTCGGCAGCCTGGAGCCAGGCGTTCAACGCGCTGGGGCCGTGGCAGCTCGGCGAGCGGATTCTGGTGGGTCGCCATGAATGGGCCGGCAACCTGGCGTGCATGGCCGAAGCGGTGAAGGCCGGCGCGCGGCTCGAAGTGATTCCTTGTGACGCCCACGGCGCGGTCGACCCGCAAGCCCTGGCGCAGATGATCGACGGCCAGGTACGCCTGATCGCCCTGACCTGGCTGCCGGCCAACGGTGGCCTGATCAACCCCGCCGCGCAGATCGGCAGCGTGGCGCGGCGCCACGGCATTCCTTATTTCATCGACGCCGGTCAGGCGCTGGGGCAGTTGCCCTGCGATGTTCAGGCCTTGCAGTGCGATGTGCTCAAGGGTGCGGGTCGCAAGTTCCTGCGCGGGCCGCGCGGCACGGCGTTGATGTACATCCGGGCGCAATTTCTGCAACGACTGCTCCCCGTGCAACGCGATGTATTGTCGGCGCCCTGGGACGGCAAGCGCTTTACCCTGCGTGACGACGCGCGCCGCTTTGAAACCAGCGAGGTGTCGCTGGCGCTACTGGCCGGTCTGGCCAATGCGCTGGAGGAGCACAATCGCCTCGGCGCGTTCGCGATCCGCCAACGCATCGCACACCTGAGCAATGGACTGCGCCAACGCCTGAAGGCGATTCCCGGCCTGACGCTGCGGAATCTCGGAACGGCGAATCAACAATCCGGGCTGATCGCCTTCACGCTTGAAGGCTGGGACAGCGTGGCGCTCAAGCAGACGTTGGCCGAACGGCGAATCAACATCGGCGCCAATGGCGTGGCCTACACGCCGCTGGACATGCAGGCGCGCAGGCTGACGAATATTGCGCGGGTGGCGGTGAGCTACTTGAACACGCAAGAAGAGATCGACGTGTTGCTGGAAAACCTGACGGAACTGGCCGCCCGGCCTCAGATTTCGATGTCGACCCAAAGCCCCTGACGCGGCTGATCCTCCATCAACGGCGCCACCGGCACGGTGTTGTCGGCATTCAGTTCGGTGCCGGGCACGGCGAGGTGCGCTTCGGGGTCGTCGTCGGCTTCACGGCGCCGGCGATCACGTTCCTGCTGGCGGCGCTGCTCTTCGCGCAGCAGATAGCCGTCCTCTTCCGGGTCGCGTTTTTGCAGGTCGATGGTGCTTTCGTTGGAGCTTTCCTGCACCGGCACCACAGGGGGAATATCCGGTCGCTGGCGGATCGGATCCTGCTGGGAGGTGATCGGCACGGCGCTCAGGGGGAGCATCGGTGGCAGCATATGAGGGTCTCCTGTCAGCAGGTTATCGGCGGCGCCAGGGGTGCCTTGAGCCATCGGTCGCAAACTTGTGACCGGTTTGGCACTCAAGGGTGCCTCAACATCCCGTAAAACCGATGCATGACCTAATCTTCCCTGCAATTGGCCGATTGCGGTTAAAAGCCGGGCCGAGGCTCCTTATCCTTTGGCCTCGGGCCCTCATTCCGTTAAGATAGCCCGCTTTTTCAAGGTGGGAGTCAGGCAGCATGGCGCAGCAGTATCAACCGGGGCAACGCTGGATCAGTGACAGCGAAGCAGAGCTTGGTTTAGGCACCGTTCTGGCACAGGACGGCCGCTTGTTGACCGTGCTTTACCCGGCCACTGGCGAGACTCGCCAGTACGCGCTACGGAATGCGCCCCTCACCCGCGTGCGGTTCTCGCCCGGCGACTCGATCACTCACTTCGAAGGCTGGAAGATGACTGTCCAGCAAGTCGACGACGTCGACGGCCTGATGGTCTATCACGGCCTCAACGCGCAAAACGAAGCGGTCACCCTGCCGGAAACCCAGCTGTCGAACTTCATTCAGTTCCGTCTGGCCAGCGACCGTCTGTTCGCCGGCCAGATCGACCCGCTGGCCTGGTTCTCCCTGCGCTATCACACCCTGGAACACACCAGCCGCCAGTTGCAGTCCGCGCTGTGGGGCCTGGGCGGCGTGCGTGCACAACCGATCGCCCACCAGTTGCACATTGCCCGTGAAGTCGCCGACCGTATCGCGCCGCGCGTATTGCTGGCGGACGAAGTGGGTCTGGGCAAGACCATCGAAGCCGGCCTGGTGATCCATCGCCAGCTGCTGTCGGGCCGCGCCAACCGCGTGCTGATCCTCGTACCGGAAAACCTCCAGCACCAATGGCTGGTGGAAATGCGCCGCCGCTTCAACCTGCAGGTTGCGCTGTTCGACGAAGAACGCTTCATCGAAAGCGATGCCACCAACCCGTTCGAAGACACCCAGCTGGCCCTGGTGGCGCTGGAGTGGCTGGTCGACGACGAAAAGGCGCAAGACGCGCTGTTCGCTGCCGGTTGGGACCTGATGGTGGTCGACGAAGCCCACCACCTGGTGTGGCACGAAGAGAAAGTCAGCCCGGAATACTCGCTGGTTGAACAGCTGGCCGAAGTCATTCCCGGCGTGCTGCTGCTCACCGCCACCCCCGAACAACTCGGTCAGGACAGCCACTTCGCCCGTCTGCGCCTGCTCGACCCGAACCGTTTCCATGACCTGGCCGCCTTCCGCGCCGAGAGCGAAAACTATCGCCCGGTGGCCGAAGCCGTTCAGGAGCTGCTGGACAAGGGTCGCCTGTCGCCGGCCGCGCACAAGACTATCCACGGTTTCCTCGGCAACGAAGGTGAAGCCCTGCTCACCGCCGTCAACGATGGCGACACCGAAGCCAGCGCCCGCCTCGTGCGTGAACTGCTCGACCGCCACGGCACCGGCCGCGTGCTGTTCCGTAACACCCGCGCCGCCGTGCAGGGTTTCCCGGAGCGCAAACTGCACCCGTACCCGCTGCCGTGCCCGGACGAATACCTCGAACTGCCGCTGGGCGAACACGCCGAGCTGTACCCGGAAGTTAGCTTCCAGGCCCAGCCGGACGCCAGCGAAGAAGAACGCTGGTGGAAATTCGACCCGCGCGTCGAGTGGCTGATCGACCAGCTGAAAATGCTCAAGCGCACCAAAGTGCTGGTGATCTGCGCCCACGCCGAAACCGCGATGGACCTGGAAGACGCCCTGCGCGTGCGCTCCGGGATCCCGGCCACGGTGTTCCACGAAGGCATGAACATCCTCGAGCGTGACCGCGCCGCCGCCTACTTCGCCGACGAAGAATTTGGCGCGCAGGTGCTGATCTGCTCGGAAATCGGCAGTGAAGGTCGCAACTTCCAGTTCGCCCACCATCTGGTGCTGTTCGATCTGCCGTCGCACCCGGACCTGCTGGAGCAGCGGATCGGTCGTCTCGACCGGATCGGCCAGAAGCACATCATCGAACTGCACGTGCCGTACCTGGAAACCAGCCCGCAAGAGCGCCTGTTCCAGTGGTACCACGAAGCCCTGAACGCGTTCCTCAACACCTGCCCGACCGGCAACGCCTTGCAACATCAGTTCGGTCCGCGCCTGCTGCCGCTGCTCGAAGAAGCCGACGACGGCGAGTGGCAAGCGCTGATCGACGAGGCGCGCACCGAGCGCGAGCGTCTGGAAGCCGAGCTGCACACCGGTCGCGACCGTCTGCTGGAACTCAACTCCGGCGGCGCCGGCGAAGGTGAAGCGCTGGTCGAGGACATCCTCGAACAGGACGATCAGTTCGCCCTGCCGATCTACATGGAAACCCTGTTCGACGCGTTCGGCATCGACAGCGAAGACCATTCGGAAAACGCCCTGATCCTCAAGCCGAGCGAGAAGATGCTCGACGCCAGCTTCCCGCTGGGCGACGACGAAGGCGTGACCATCACCTACGACCGCAACCAGGCGCTGTCACGCGAGGACATGCAGTTCATCACCTGGGAACACCCGATGGTGCAGGGCGGCATGGATCTGGTGCTGTCCGGTTCGATGGGCAACACCGCCGTCGCGCTGATCAAGAACAAGGCGCTCAAGCCTGGCACCGTGCTGCTGGAATTGCTCTATGTCAGCGAAGTGGTTGCCCCGCGCTCGCTGCAACTGGGCCGTTACCTGCCGCCGGCCGCCCTGCGCTGCCTGCTCGATGCCAACGGCAACGACCTGTCGTCGCGCGTGGCGTTCGAAACCCTGAACGATCAACTGGAAAGCGTGCCGCGCGCCAGCGCCAACAAGTTCATCCAGGCCCAGCGCGATCAGCTGACGCCACGGATCAACGCCGGTGAAGACAAGGTCACCCCGCGCCACGCCGAGCGCGTGGCCGAGGCCCGCCGCCGTCTGGCAGCCGACACCGACGAAGAACTGGCACGCCTGACCGCATTGCAGGCGGTCAACCCGACTGTACGCGACAGCGAACTGGACGCCCTGCGCAAGCAGCGCGAACAAGGTCTGGCGATGCTCGACAAGGCAGCACTGCGACTGGAAGCGATCCGGGTACTGGTGGCAGGCTAAACCGCCCTGCTCCATCGCCAAAAACGAAAAGGCCCGCAGCGATGCGGGCCTTTTTGTTTGCCTGTCCCCCCGCCGATCGTTCCCACGCTCCGCGTGGGAATGCCTCAAGGGACGCTCCGCGTTCCAGCTCTCGAATGGGACGCAGAGCGTCCCGGGCTGCATTCCCACGCGGAGCGTGGGAACGATCAGGCGATGCAGGTCATCAAGCGGTAACGGCCTGACTCTGCGGCTCAACCACCGCCACCAGCCCCTCCTTCATCCGCTTCGCATCCCGCACAAAACAGCGTGAGGCGAGGAACAGGAACACCATGGTCAGGAACAACGCCACCGGGATCAGGTACATCGCATCATGCAGGCCGACGGCCTTGAACGCCTCGGTCATCTGCTCGGCGCCTGCCGAGACCATCGCCGATTTCGCGAAGTGATCCGACAAACCGCCGACCACCACCGGCCCCAGACCGCCACCGAGCAAATACAACCCGGCAAAGAACAGCGCCATCGCCGTGGCTCGCAGGCGTGGTTCGACCACGTCTTGAATCGCCGTGTACACACAGGTGTAGAAGTTGTAGGCGAACAGCCAGCCGACGCTGAACACCGCGACAAACACCCCGATCTCAATACGCCCGGCATGCAGCGCCCACGCCGTACAAAGGGTGGAGATGATCAGACTGAACGCGGCAAACAGCAGTCGGCCGTTGGCCACCCGCTGGTGAATCTTGTCGGCGATCCAGCCGCCGAGGGTCAGGCCGATCAACCCGGTTACACCGACGATCACCCCGGTCGCCACTGCCGCTTCCTGCAACGGCATCAGGAAGTAACGCTGGAGCATCGGCACCAGAAAAGAATTGCAGGCGTAGGTCGCAAAGTTGAAGCACAGCCCGGCCATCACCAGCCACAGGAAGGTCGGCACGGCAAGAATCCGGCGGATCGGCTTGTCGACTTTCTCCTGCGACACCTGCACGGTTTCCGCTGCGCCACGTTTGGGTTCCTTGATGAAGAACATGAACACCGCCAGCAGCAGCCCCGGTACGGCGGCGATGAAGAACGGCGCGCGCCAGCTGTCGAACGCCTTGACCATCCAGCCGATGGTGAAGAAGGCCAGCAGCAGCCCCAACGGCAGGCCAAGCATGAAAATGCCCATGGCCCGGGCCCGGCGATGAGCCGGGAACAGGTCGCCGATCAGCGAGTTGGCGGCGGGTGCGTAACTCGCTTCACCGATGCCGATGCCCATGCGCACCAGCAGGAAACTCCAGAAACTGCCGACCAGACCGTTGACCGCCGTCAGCGCGCTCCAGGTCGCCAGGCCCCAGCCCATCAGTTTGCTGCGCGAGCCAGTGTCGGCCATGCGTCCCAGCGGCAGGCCGGCAATGGCATAAACGATGGTGAACGCAGTGCCGACAATCCCCAGCTGAAAGTCGCTGAGGTGCCATTCCATGCGGATCGGTTCGATGATGATCGCCGGGATGGTGCGATCGAAGAAGTTGAACAGGTTGGCGAGGAACAGCAGGAACAGAATGCGCCAGGCATTCGCCGCTTGGGTCGAGTTCTGCATGGGTCCGTCTCTTTATTGTTATTAGGGCTTCACTGCCAACGCATCCGAGCCCGGAACCTGCAATCTAGTCACGCTCGTCGGAGCTGTCTGTGATCATTCGTCAGCCTGATAACGGGCCATGGCCGTGTAACGAAACGTAAGCCCTTGAAATGCTTCGAATCCCCCTAAAACCGGGGGTTTTGCGGAAAAATCCGGCAATGAAAAAATACTTTCTCGCCCCCCTTCCCAACGCCGTGGCAAAGCCTAGAATGGCCGCCGGATCCGTCCGGATCCTGCCGATCAATCCCTTTGATACCCCCGCCCATGTCCGAAGTCAGTCCGTGTCTGAATTGCGGTGCCTGCTGTTCCCATTTTCGTGTTTCTTTTTTCTGGGGTGAATGCGCATCCTCCGGCGGGACCGTACCCGATGAACTGGTCACCCAGATCACGCCCAGCCGGGTCGCGATGATCGGCACCGACCGCAAGGCGCCGCGCTGCACCGCGCTGGAGGGTGAGGTCGGAAAGTCGGTGGCCTGCACGATCTACGACAAGCGTTCCAGCCCCTGCCGCGAGTTCGAAGCGTCGTGGGAAAACGGCGAACGGAACACCGACTGCGACAAGGCGCGGGCCCGTTTCGGCCTGCCGCCGCTGCAACCGCACTGGAATGAAGTCGCCTGAGTTCAGGCGTTTCAACGCTTAGCGCCAAACGCTATGACGCTCATGCCAAAATCATTAGCGCCAATGTGCCACTACCGCTTGCACGCCAAAAACCGCCTCTATACTGCAAACATTCGCCTGCGTTGATGACGCAGTAAGGACGCACTCAGAGACGGGGCATGCTATGGAGTGGCTTGGTTTGCAATTTGTTGCCGAGCAGCCGGAGAGCGGGCAGGTCATCCTCAATTGCACACACAATCCCCTGTTGGTGCTGGTGGCCTACCTGGTCGCCTGCGCCGCGAGTTTTGCTACCCTCGACATGGCCGAACGGGTCGTCCACGCTGAAGAACCCGGTTCGCAACGCCTGTGGCGCTGGATCGGCGCAACCTGCCTGGCCGGCGGCATCTGGGCCATGCACTTCATCAGCATGCTGGCGTTCCAGGCGCCGATCGACATCCATTACGACCTGCCCGTGACCCTGTTTTCCCTGGTGATCGCGTTACTGGCGTCCTGGCTGGCCATGCACACCCTCAGCCATCCACAGCCGAGCCTGCTGCAATACCTCAAGACCGCTATCGTCATCGGCCTGGGCATCGCCGGCATGCACTACGTAGGCATGGCCGCCATCGAATCCGCCGCCACGGCTTACTACGAGCCCATCCTGTTCGTGTCATCGATCGTGATCGCCATCGGCGCCAGCTTCGCCGCACTGCGGGTGGCCGGTTACTTGCGCGAAGGCAGCGGCCTGCACATCCAGATGCTCAAGTACGTGGCGGCGCTGATTCTCGGTGCGGGCATCCTCAGCATGCATTTCACCGGCATGGCGGCGCTGCAACTGGTGCTGCCCGAGGGGCAATCGCCGACATTGGCGTCGCAAACCAGTCACCTGCAACTGGGCCTGACTGTTGCGCTGATCACATTGCTGATTCTCGGCAGCGCCATCAGCGCCGCATTGGCCGACAAGAAGCTGCAGAACAAGGAGCACGATCTGCGCCGGGTCAACGCCCTGCTCAGCCAGCTCGATCAGGCGCGCATGTCGCTGCAACACGTGGCCAATTACGACGCCCTGACCAATCTGATCAACCGGCGCGGTTTCAATCAGATCTTCGCCGAAAAGCTGAGCCAGAAATCCAGCGAAGGCGGGATGCTCGCGGTGATGTTTCTCGACATCGACCACTTCAAACGCATCAACGACAGCCTCGGCCATGACGCCGGCGATGAACTGCTCAAGGTTATCGCCCAGCACATCAAGGGTTCGGTGCGCAGCCATGAAGACGTGGTCGCGCGGTTCGGCGGCGACGAGTTCTGCATCCTCATCGGTCTGCGCGACCGCGAGGAAGCGCGCAACCTGGCCCAGCGCATCATGCTCAAGATGAAAGAGCCGATTGAGCTCGCCGGACGACGCATGGTGATGACCACCAGCATCGGCATCAGCCTGTTTCCCGAAGACGGGTCCACCTGCGATGAACTGCTCAAGCATGCGGATCTGGCGCTGTACCAGTCCAAGGGCGCCGGGCGCAACGGCGTACACTTCTTCGATTCCAACCTGAAGAATCGCGCCAGCCTCGAACTGCAACTGGAAGAGGAACTGCGCCATGCCCTGCGTCAGGAGAACGGTCTGCTGCTGTATTACCAGCCGATCTTCGAACTCAAGACCGGCAAGGTCACCAAGCTCGAAGCGCTGATCCGCTGGCAGCACCCGGTGCACGGCCTGCTCACCCCGGATCGCTTCATCGCCATCGCCGAAAACAACGGCCTGATTGCCGAACTCGACAACTGGGTGTTGCGCAAGGCCTGTGAAGACCTCGGCGAGCTGTCGCGTCATGGTTGCGATGATCTGAAGATTGCCTGGAACTGCTCACCGCTGAATCTGGCCCGGGAAGAACTGGCCAATGAAATCGAGCATGCCTTGCGCAGCGCCGGAGTCGCCCCGGAACGGCTGGAACTGGAAGTCACCGAAAACGCCTTGATGGGCAACATCGCCAACACGCTGGTGCTGCTGCGGCAGATCCGCGCCCTCGGCGTGTCACTGTCGATCGACGACTTCGGCACCGGCTATTCGTCGCTCGCCTATCTCAAACGCCTGCCACTCAACACCCTGAAAGTCGACCGTTCGTTCATCCTCGACATCCCCAAGGCCAGCGCCGACATGGAGATCGTCCAGGCGATCATCGTCATGGCGCATACCCTGCACTTGCAGGTGGTCACCGAAGGCGTCGAAAGCCTGGAGCAATACGAATTCCTGGAGCGCTCGGGCTGCGACTTCATTCAGGGTTACCTGCTCAGCCGCCCGGTGCCACTGGCCGAACTGCGCCCGGTGCTGGAGGAAATCAACCAGCGCAAACACGCGCACACGGTCAATCCGCTGAGTTTGGCGCGCGGTACATTTGCACCAGTGTCGCTGGATCCTTCTGCAAAAAGCCCTGCGCCCCATGCAGGCGCATCAGTTGTGCGGCCAATCCGCTGATCGGCGTGGCCGAACCGGTTTCCCGGGAAAACTTCACCGCGGTATCCAGATCCTTGAGCAGCGTGCGCACGTGCCACTTCACCGGCTCGAAACGGCTTTCGGCCATTTGCGGAGCGAGGATCTGCAACGGTCTGGAATCGGCAAAACCTCCGGCCAGCGCCTCGGCGATCAGGCTGGCATCGACTCCGGCCTGCTCGGCCAGCGCCACCACTTCGGCGATTACCAAGGCGTTGCAGGCGACGATCATCTGATTGCAGGCCTTGGTCACCTGACCGGCGCCGACGCCGCCCATGTGCGTAACGCGCTGCCCGAGTTCGAGCAACACCGGGCGTACGCGATCAAGATCCGCTGCATCACCGCCGACCATGATCGCCAGACTTCCGGCTTCGGCCCCGACAACACCGCCAGAGACGGGCGAGTCGAGCCAGGCCATGCCTGTCTTGTCGGCCAGCTCGGCCGCCATTTCACGGGTCGCCGTCGGTTCGAGGCTGGAAAAATCCACCAGCAACTGACCGGGTTTCGCCCCCTCAGCCACGCCGGCCGGACCGAACACCACTTCGCGCACCACCGCCGTGTCCGCCAGGCACAGCATCACCACGTCAGCCTGTTCACAGAGTTCAGCAGGGGTCGCCACCTGCCGGGCGCCGGCCTCGACCAGCGGCGCGCACTTGGCCGGGTTGCGGTTCCACACGGTCAGCGGATAACCGGCGGCCAGCAAGCGGCGGCACATCGGCAGGCCCATCAGGCCGATTCCGGCAAACCCCAACGAAGGTCGCGTTGACATCATTTAGCCTCCTTTTGATTAAAGATCGCCGAATAATGGCCGATTCATCATCGATCAGGAAAGGATTCCCCCGCGCGGCACTCAGGCAAAGTCCCTGACGCACGGGCAAAGCACGCGCAGAAAAAAGACGCGAGATTCCCATTCCGTGAGGCTCGACGACAGCGGTCGTTGATCCAACCAGTCCAGGTATATGGCGCACAATGACTTCTAAAAACAATCCGGCCACTGCGGTATCCGATCTGACTCTGAGCCCTGCGGCGAACAGCCCTGCCCCGATGAAGCCATTGCCACCTTCGCGCCCGCTGGGCACCCAGCAATACCTGTACTTCACCGAAACCAACACCGACCGCATCCTCGACAACCTCGATGGCCTGCGTGACCTGGTGTTCCCGCGCCCGCCGCACCTGGAAGGCGACAACGAACAGCACAACGATCAGGAATTCCCGTCGGTGTGCCTGATCGGCCTCGGTCGCTGCGGCTCCAACATCGCCCTCGACGTGGCGGAGCTGGTGTACAACGCGCGCAAGTTCTACCTCAACGAATTCAACAACGAAGATCGCGCGGCTGACCGTCGCCTGGCCTCCGACAAAGGCTACAGCCCGGCCCAATGGATCAAGCAGAACCTGCGGATCGGCCCGAACAAGTCGACCAAACCGGTGTTCCTCGTGGAACCGCTGGTGATGCTCGGCGATCTCGACAAGGACATTGCAGGGCGTATCCGTTTCTCGCGCAAGGGCGAAAAAAGCGGTTTCCTGCGCGACTACAGCAAGATGAAGATCATGGACTTGTCGGAAGTCCACGCCGGTGGCGCCGGTAACGCGCCGATCCTCGGCCAGTACCTGGCGAAGATCATCCTGAACAAGGACACCCAGCGTTTCTCCAGCCCTGACTGGAAAATGATCCACTCGTACCTGATCGACAGCTGCGGCATCAAGGCCAACCAGTCGCGCCTGTATTTCTCGATCTTCAGTGCCGGCGGCGGTACCGGTTCGGGCATGGCCTCTGAATTCGGCCTGGCCCAGCAGCACTCGTACATGAACAAGACGTTCGACACCAAGCCGATGGACGAGCATGACGGCAAGAGCGGTCATTCCTTCGTGTTCGAACCGATCTTCACCAGCGGCATCTGCGTGCTGCCGAACATTTCCGACCACCGCAGCGAAATGTCCGAGGCGCTGCACATCAACGCCGGCCGGCTGCTGTGCAAATACCTCTCGGAAGAATGGGATTTCTCGTACAACTTCGCCAACGAAGACAGCAGCGAAGCCAGCGTCATGGGCCGTATCCGCCCATGGAACGCAATGATGCTGATCTCCAACGACATCATGCGTTATGCCGAAGAGAGCGATGACGGCAACATCCAGAACATTGATGTCAATGCGATGGAGAAGCACGCCAACCAGTACATTTCGCAGCAGATCTTCAACATTCTGACGGCCCAGGCCGTCACGACCGACTACGACCAGAACTATTTCCGTCGCGCCGGCATCGACATCGGCGAGACCATTCGCCTGGACGCCAACGACCTGTTCATGAGTCTGGCCGGCCCGGTGGCGATTGCCTATGCAGAATCGGTAGTGCCGGAAACCCCGCCGCCGAGCAGCGACAAGTTCAAGGTGTTCGACAAAGAGCCGCAGCGCCTGAACATCGACGACCTGTTCTTCCGCTCGATCGACCTGCCGCACTTCAACAAGGTGACCCAGGCCATCGAAGGCATCAGCCTGCTGCCGATCGAATCCAAGCGTTATCGTGCGTCGCTGGAGCAATACAAGAACTCCGGCTACGACGCGGCTGCGCTGCACGACCTGCACTTCTTCAAGAACTGCTCGTCGGTGGTCTCGATCGTTTCGCTGCCAAAAGACTACAAGCTGTCGTACATGGACCTGAACCGGTTGAAGACCCACCTCAACAGCCTGTTCCCCAACACCACGCTCAAGCGCTACGCGCTGGTGATCGGCGCCTCGGCCAACCTGTCGCTGACCACCCTGATCGCCAAGAGCCCGTGCCTGTCGGACGACTTCCTGACGCTGATCGTGGCATTCATCAAGCGTTGCTTCGCCAAGACCCCGTACCGTTTCGACGAGACCCTGGACAACTCGATCCTCGATTTCATCATTCAGGAAGAGTTCGACGAAGACCGCATCGACGACCTGCTCAACGAATTCGAAAACCCGGCGAAGATCCTCGATACCAACTGGTACGCGATCAAGCCGATGTACGAGAAGAAGTACCGCGAGTTGATCAACGACAAAGAGAAGTTTGTCTCGATCAATGACATTCGCCTGTCGCGCGATTGCGTGAAAAAGTCGATCAAGTACCTGCGCGAGATCTACCGTCACCGGATCGGCAAGACCAAGGTTATTTCCCTCAATAACCATACCGGCAAGTCTTATTCGGTCTGATCCGGGACCGGGTCGCCCTCATCGCTGGCAAGCCAGCGATGAGGCCCTGAAATTCACTGAAAATTTCAGCCTTTCCAACATCCCGAAACAATTAAGCAGCCGTTAGGCTGCTTACTAAACTGTGCCCGTTACGTTTACGTCACCGTTATGCCACCCCCGCCTGTGGCATTTCTCTACGGCAACGTGCCATCACGCTACTCCGCTACACACTTTTTGCCGGCCGGCACTCGCACCAACAAGGTGCAACCCGTCAGGCCGCTGCCCTTTCCTGGACCAGGATCCACGGCCGGACCACCACCGCCCACATCTCGGGATCGCGCTCGAAAATATCCAGCGCCCGCGTTTCAGACAGCTTGGCGACCTTGTCTTCGGCCAGCCAGGCAGCGACTTTCTCGCCCTGATCCGACGCCACGGCCTCGGCGACCGCGATCAAATCCAGGCTGGCGTCGACCCACAATAGGGCACCTTGGGCGTAGAAGCGCTCCAGCTCTTTCCAGGCAATAGATGCGGTTTCACCAAGCAGCTTGGCATAGAGGGTGCTAGGTTCTTGATTCATGGGACTGTCCGGAAAAGAAATCGGCGCGAATGATAACGTCGGTGGTCCGGCAGAAAAACCCGGTTGCAAAAGGCCGTACCGAACGAAAAGAGCAGGAACGCCAAGGAATGCTGATGATTGGGGTATAAGCCCTCTGAACGTCCCGCCGCAATTCTGTCTTTTTCTTTCATTTAAGCGACACCCTCAGGTTTTGCCCCCTGGCGCCAGCTTCCCAGGCCAACAACCGGCGCTCTACACTGTACCGGTACAGTTGCCGGGGGCTTTTCCGGAGGGTATCGCCTAGATATCTGTCCCGGTTCTGCTGCTACGGCGTCAGGACTCTAAAAAAATACAACAGTAAGAGTGGAGCACTATGACTAAGGCTACTAAGCAGATTTCCAAACTGTTTGCCGCTATGGTTCTGGCCGGGGTTGCCAGCCATTCGTTCGCAGCTGACACCATCAAGATCGGTATCGCCGGCCCTAAAACCGGTCCAGTAGCCCAGTACGGCGACATGCAGTTCAGTGGCGCGAAAATGGCCATCGAACAGATCAACGCCAAAGGCGGCGTCGACGGCAAGAAGCTCGAAGCCGTTGAATACGATGACGCTTGCGATCCGAAACAAGCGGTAGCAGTAGCGAACAAGGTCGTCAACGACGGCGTCAAGTTCGTGGTCGGTCACCTGTGCTCCAGCTCCACCCAGCCTGCTTCGGACATCTACGAAGACGAAGGCGTGATCATGATCACCCCGGCTGCCACCAGCCCGGACATCACCGCTCGTGGTTACAAAATGATCTTCCGTACCATCGGTCTGGACAGCGCCCAGGGCCCTGCCGCCGGTAACTACATCGCCGATCACGTGAAGCCGAAAATCGTCGGCGTGCTGCACGACAAGCAGCAGTACGGTGAAGGCATCGCCACCGCCGTCAAATCCACTCTCGAGAAGAAAGGCACCAAGGTTGCCGTGTTCGAAGGCATCAACGCCGGCGACAAAGACTTCTCCGCGATCATCGCCAAGCTCAAGCAAGCCAACGTCGACTTCGTCTACTACGGCGGCTACCACCCGGAGCTGGGTCTGATCCTGCGTCAAGCCCAGGAAAAAGGCCTGAAAGCCAAGTTCATGGGTCCGGAAGGCGTGGGTAACGACTCGATCACCCAGATCGCCAAGAGCGCTGCCGAAGGCCTGCTGGTGACCCTGCCGAAATCCTTCGACCAGGATCCGGCCAACGTGGCCCTGGCCGATGCATTCAAGGCCAAGAAAGAAGACCCGAGCGGTCCGTTCGTGTTCCCGTCCTACTCGGCAGTTGAAGTAATTGCCGAAGGTATCAAGGCTGCCAAGTCCGAAGATGCTGCCAAGGTGGCTGAAGCCATCCACAAAGGCACCTTCAAGACGCCTACCGGTGACCTGAGCTTCGACGACAAGGGCGACCTGAAGGACTTCAAATTCGTGGTTTACGAATGGCACGAAGGCAAACCTAAAACCGAAGTGTCGCCTCAGTAAGGCCCTGCCTGACTGACTGCCAATAAAGCCCACGGCGTGCCGTGGGCTTTGTTTTACGAATGTATTGGGCCGCGCTGGCGTGATCCGCCAGTCTCCCCACCTGAAAATCTCAAAACCGTCATCAGCGGTTCGCTGGCAAAACCCGGATTCGAAGTGGATAAAGATCCACGGGACCGGGCGGGAAAATGACTCCACCAGTGAAATGCGTATCAGGTTTTTAGGAGCGCTGTAATGCCTGACATCTATCACTTCTTCCAACAGCTGGTTAACGGCTTGAACGTTGGCAGCATGTATGCCCTGATCGCCATCGGCTACACGATGGTCTACGGCATCATTGGAATGATCAACTTCGCCCACGGCGAGGTGTACATGATCGGTTCCTACGTGGCGTTCATCGCCATCGCCGGGCTGACCATGATGGGACTCGAAAGCGTCCCGCTGTTGATGACCGTGGCGTTCATCGCCAGCATCGTCGTCACCAGCTCCTACGGTTACAGCATCGAACGCATTGCCTACCGCCCGTTGCGCGGCAGCAACCGTCTGATCCCGCTGATTTCCGCGATCGGTATGTCGATCTTCCTGCAGAACACGGTTCTGCTGGCGCAAGACTCCAAGGACAAAGCAATCCCCAACCTGATTCCGGGCAACTTCGCCTTCGGCCCGGGTGGCGCACATGAAGTGCTGATTTCCTACATGCAAATCGTGGTGTTCGTGGTGACCCTGATCGCCATGCTCGGCCTCACGCTGTTCATCTCCCGCTCTCGCCTGGGCCGCGCCTGCCGCGCCTGCGCCGAAGACATCAAGATGGCCAACCTGCTGGGCATCAACACCAACAACATCATCGCCCTGACCTTCGTCATCGGTGCTGCGCTGGCGGCCGTCGCGGCCGTGCTGCTGAGCATGCAATACGGCGTGATCAACCCGAACGCCGGTTTCCTCGTCGGCCTCAAGGCCTTCACCGCCGCGGTACTGGGCGGGATCGGCAGCATCCCCGGCGCCATGCTCGGCGGGCTGGTGCTCGGGGTGGCGGAAGCCTTTGGCGCCGATATCTTCGGCGACCAGTACAAGGATGTCGTGGCTTTCGGCTTGTTGGTTCTGGTGCTGTTGTTCCGTCCGACCGGCATTCTGGGCCGTCCGGAGGTTGAGAAAGTATGACTAGGAATCTTAAACAGGCGCTGTTCAGTGCCTTGCTGGTCTGGGCCGTGGCCTATCCGGTACTGGGTCTGAAACTGACCATCGTCGGTGTCAACCTGGAAGTGCACAACACCAGCCCGGCCATTCTGGCGACCATCGCCATCTGCTCGGTGCTGATGTTCCTGCGGGTGCTGTTCAACCAGCAGATCAGCAAGGCGTGGCGCTCGTCGCCAGGCATGCCGCTGATTCCGGCCAAGGCCAGCAACTTCCTGACCCTGCCGACCACCCAACGCTACTTCATCATCGCGCTGATCATCGGTGCGCTGGTGTGGCCGTTCTTCGGCTCCCGTGGCGCGGTGGACATCGCGACGCTGATCCTGATCTACGTGATGCTCGGCCTCGGCCTGAACATCGTGGTCGGTCTGGCCGGTCTGCTCGACCTGGGTTACGTCGGCTTCTACGCCGTCGGTGCCTACAGCTACGCGCTGCTGTCGCACTACTATGGCCTGAGCTTCTGGATCTGCCTGCCGATTGCCGGCCTGATGGCGGCGACGTTCGGCTTCCTGCTCGGCTTCCCGGTGTTGCGTCTGCGCGGCGACTACCTGGCGATCGTGACCCTTGGCTTCGGGGAAATCATCCGCCTGTTCCTGCGTAACCTGACCGACATCACCGGCGGCCCGAACGGCATCAGCAACATCGAGAAACCGACGTTCTTCGGCCTGACCTTCGAACGTAAAGCCGCAGAAGGGATGCAAACCTTCCACGAGTATTTCGGCCTGCAGTACAACTCGATCAACAAGGTGATCTTCCTCTACCTGGTTGCTCTGTTGCTGGCACTGGCGGCGCTGTTCGTGATCAACCGCCTGCTGCGCATGCCGATCGGCCGTGCGTGGGAAGCGCTGCGTGAAGACGAAATCGCCTGCCGTGCGCTGGGTCTCAACCCGACCGTGATCAAGCTCTCGGCGTTCACCCTCGGCGCGGCATTTGCCGGTTTCGCCGGCAGCTTCTTCGCCGCCCGTCAAGGTCTGGTGACGCCGGAATCGTTCACCTTCATCGAGTCGGCGATCATCCTCGCCATCGTGGTGCTGGGCGGCATGGGCTCGCAGCTGGGCGTGATTCTCGCGGCCGTTGTGATGATCCTGCTGCCGGAAATGATGCGCGAGTTCAGTGAGTACCGCATGTTGATGTTCGGCGCCCTGATGGTGCTGATGATGATCTGGCGACCTCAAGGTCTGCTGCCCATGCAACGTCCTCACATGGAGCTGCGCAAATGAGCCGCGAGATCCTGAAAGTCGAAAATCTGAGCATGCGCTTCGGCGGCCTGCTGGCGGTCAACGGCGTGGCCCTGACCGTGAAGGAAAAACAGGTGGTGGCACTGATCGGGCCGAACGGCGCGGGCAAGACCACCGTGTTCAACTGCCTGACCGGTTTCTACCAGCCATCGGGCGGCAGCATCCTGCTGGACGGCGAGCCGATTCACGGCCTGCCGGGCCACAAGATCGCCCTCAAAGGCGTGGTGCGCACCTTCCAGAACGTGCGGTTGTTCAAGGACATGACGGCGGTCGAGAACCTGTTGATCGCCCAGCACCGTCACCTGAACACCAACTTCCTGTCCGGCCTGTTCAAGACCCCGGCGTTTCGCAAGAGCGAGCGCGAGGCCATGGAGTTCGCCGAGTACTGGCTGGAAAAGGTCAACCTGAAAGAGTTCGCCAACCGCCCCGCCGGCACCCTGGCCTACGGTCAGCAGCGTCGTCTGGAAATCGCCCGCTGCATGATGACCCGTCCGCGGATCCTCATGCTCGACGAACCGGCCGCCGGCCTGAACCCGAAAGAAACCGAAGACCTCAAGGCGCTGATCAGCGTGCTGCGTGAAGAGCACAACGTGACCGTGCTGCTGATCGAACACGACATGAAACTGGTCATGAGCATTTCCGACCACATCGTCGTGATCAACCAGGGCACGCCCCTGGCCGACGGCACGCCGGAACAGATCCGCGACAATCCTGAAGTGATCAAAGCCTACCTGGGGGAAGCGTAAATGCTGCAGTTCGAAAACGTTTCCACCTTCTACGGCAAGATCCAGGCCCTGCACAGCGTCAACGTCGAAGTCCGCCAGGGCGAGATCGTGACCCTGATCGGCGCCAACGGTGCCGGCAAGTCCACGCTGCTGATGACACTCTGCGGTTCGCCGCAGGCCCACAGCGGCAGCATCCGCTACATGGGTGAGGAACTGGTCGGCCAGGACTCGTCGCAAATCATGCGCAAGAGCATCGCCGTGGTGCCGGAAGGTCGTCGGGTGTTTGCCCGTCTGACCGTCGAAGAAAACCTGTCCATGGGCGGATTCTTCACCGACAAGGGCGACTATCAGGAACAGATGGACAAGGTTCTCGGACTTTTCCCACGTCTGAAAGAACGCTTCAACCAGCGCGGCGGCACCATGTCCGGCGGCGAACAGCAAATGCTCGCCATCGGCCGTGCACTGATGAGCAAGCCGAAACTGCTGTTGCTCGACGAGCCGTCGCTGGGCCTGGCACCGATCATCATCCAGCAGATCTTCGACATCATCGAACAGCTGCGCAAGGACGGTGTGACGGTGTTCCTGGTCGAGCAAAACGCCAACCAGGCGCTGAAAATCGCTGACCGCGCGTACGTTCTGGAGAACGGCCGGGTGGTGATGCAAGGCACCGGCGAAGCGCTGCTGACCGACCCGAAAGTGCGCGAGGCGTACCTCGGCGGTTGATGGATCGCTTCAAACAGAAAACGGCCTTCGGGCCGTTTTTTGTGCCCGGCAAAAAATCTTTTATCGTTCGCTGTAACGCATCCCCAAGTCGTTTCTCTAGTGGGGCAAGCAAGCGCAATCGCTTGTTCAAACCCAAGTTAAAACCGGAGAAACATCATGACTGCTACCACCCGCACCCTGTCCGCCACCGCCCTGGTTCTGGCCCTCGGTTCTGCTCTGAGCATCGCTGCCGTCTCCACCGCCCACGCCGCTGACGACAACATGGAAAAATGCTTCGGCGTGGCCATGAAAGGCAAGAACGATTGCGCCGCAGGTGCAGGCACCACCTGTGCCGGCACCGCGAAAATGGATCATCAGGCCAACGCCTGGAAACTGGTTCCGAAAGGCACCTGCACCACCACCGAAAGCAAAACCTCGCCGACCGGTTTCGGTCAGCTCGAAGCGTTCAAAGCCAAGTCCTGATCCGGGAGCCGCCCGAGTGTCGATCATGATCACATCCTGCGACCATGCCTTGCGCCGCACTCGGGCAGCCCTCACCGGGCTCCCGTCCCGTGCCGGGCTGGGGCTCAAGAGCGAGCACTTCAGCGAAGTGCTCGATTCACGTCCGGACATCGGTTTCTTCGAAGTCCACGCCGAAAACTACATGGTGGCCGGCGGCCCGTTTCATCATTTTCTGGGTTTGATTCGCGACGCGTATCCGCTGTCGCTGCATGGCGTCGGGCTGTCCATCGGTGCCGAAGGCGCGCTGGATGTCCAGCACCTCAAACGCCTGGCCGCGCTGATCGAGCGCTATCAACCCCACTCCTTTTCCGAACACCTGGCCTGGTCAAGCCACGGCCCGGTGTTCCTTAATGACCTGCTGCCCCTGGCTTACGACACGCCGACGCTGAACCGCGTCTGCGAACACATCGATCAGGTGCAGAACACTCTTAAACGCCCGATGTTGCTGGAAAACCCGGCGACCTACCTGGCATTCGAGCGCTCGACAATCGACGAAGCGGACTTCATCCGCGAAGTCATCCGGCGCAGTGGCTGCGGTCTGTTGCTGGACGTGAATAACGTCTATGTCTCGTGCATCAACCATCAGCGCAATCCCCTGCGTTATCTCGACGCACTGCCGCTGCACGCGGTGGGCGAGATTCATCTGGCCGGGTTTGCCGAAGATTCCGACAGCCTCGGTGATCGTTTGCTGATCGACGATCACGGCGCGCCAATCGATCAAGCGGTCTGGTCGTTGTACCGGCAAGCGCTGGAACGCGTCGGCCCGGTGGCGACGTTGATCGAACGTGACAATCAGGTGCCAGCCTTCAGTGTGCTGTTGGAGGAAGCGCAGCAGGCCGATGAGCTGTTGCTCTGCGCGGGAGGTCGGCCGTGAGCACTCAAGCTGCGTTCAGCGCGGCGTTGCTCGATACCGACCTGCCCTGCCCCGACGGTTTGTGCAGTGCCAACGGCGCCGATCCGGCCAGCCGTTTCGCGGTGTACCGCAACAATGTTCAGAGCTCGTTGATCAACGCACTGGCCGACAGTTATCCCGTGGTGATGCAGTTGGTGGGGGACGAATTCTTCCGGGCCATGGCCGGAGTTTTCGTGCATCGCCATCCGCCACACAGTCCGTTGATGAGCGACTACGGCAGCGGGCTGGCGGACTTCATCAGTGAGTTCGAACCAGCCGCGTGCGTTCCCTATCTGGCCGATGTCGCGAGGCTGGAACGCTTGCGCACGCAGGCCTACCACGTTGCCGATGTGTTACCCCTGAGTCAGGAGCGAATCGCCGCTGTATTCGCCGATGCCGATGCGCTCAACGAACTGCGCATCGGCCTGCACCCTTCGCTGCATCTGCTCGATTCAAACTTCGCCGTGGTGGACATCTGGGCCGCGCATCAGCACGACGCGACGCTGGCCGGGATCGATCTGCATCACGCCCAACACGCGCTGATCCTGCGCAACGGACTGGAAGTCGAGGTGTTCACCGTGGATCGCGGCGCCAGCCAGTTTATTCGCCAGCTCAAAGCTGGCCTGTCACTCACGCAAGCGCTGGAATCCGCCGAGGCCTTCGACCTCAGCCAGACCCTCGCCCTGCTGATCAGTCGCCAAGTCATCACTCATTTGCACCCGAAGGTGTCGTCATGAACAGCCTCGTTGCCCGCGCCGTCGCGCTGCTGGAAAAAATCCCTCACAGCCTGATCGCCTTCATCGCGCGATTCTCCATCGCAGCCGTGTTCTGGAAATCCGGGCAAACCAAGGTCGAGGGGCTGGTCGTCGACCTGATCGATGGCACCTTCGAGTTCGGCTGGCCACGTCTGGCGGACTCGACGATTCCGTTGTTCAAGAGCGAGTACCACGTGCCGCTGCTGTCGCCGGAAATCGCTGCACATCTGGCCGCGTTTGCCGAGCACTTCTTCCCGATCCTGATCCTCGTCGGCTTTGCCACACGTTTTTCGGCGCTGGCGTTGCTGGGCATGACCCTGGCCATTCAACTGTTCGTGTACCCGGATGCCTACCCGACCCACGGCACCTGGATGGCGGTGTTGCTGTACCTGATGGCCACCGGGCCGGGCAAACTGTCGATCGATCACCTGATCGCCAGGCACTACAACCGGTCCAGCGCCTCGCCGCTGAGCTTGAACCAGCCGATCAGGTAATCCGCCAGCACTTGGGTGCGTTTCGGTAACCCGCCCTGATACGGATGCACCAGATACATCGGCATGCGCCGGGTCTGAAAATCGCGCAGGAGCCAGCGCAATCGGCCGTCAGCCAATTCCGCCTGCAGCAGATAGGAAGGCAGGCGGGCAATGCCGGCGCCAGCCAGAGCGGCTTTCTTCAACAGGTTGTAGTGATTGCTGGCGAACGGCCCCGACACCCGCACCCGCAGCAGTTCGTGCTGTTGGTGATAGAGCCATTCCTCGCGGCCGCTGTAATGACTGTTGAGCAGGCAACGGTGCTCGGCCAGTGCCTGCGGCGTCAGCGGTTCGCCAAAGCGCTCCAGATATTCAGGGCTGGCGCAGGTCATTTCCTGCCAGGCCAGCAGCGGTCTGGCCACCAGTCGCTCGTCATTGGCCACTTCAGTGCGGATCGCCAGATCGAAGCCGTCGCGGGAGAGGTCGCGGTAGCTGTTATTCAGCTCCAGTTCGATCTGCACTTCGGGGTATTTCTGCGAGAAGTCCAGCAGCAGGCCATCGAAGAAAGTTTCCCCCAGCGAAACCGGAACCGTCATACGCACCGGACCGGCCATGTCGTCCTTCAATCGCGCCAATGCCTGACGCGCTCGCTCCACCTGGACGACAAGCGCCTGAGCCTGCGGCAACAACGCCGCACCGGCCGCCGTCAGGCTCAGCCGACGCGTAGTACGTTGCAACAACACCACGGAAAATCGTGCCTCCAGCTGACTGATGCGCTTGGACAACTGCCCCTTGCTGCACCCCAATTGCTGCGCTGCCAAGGTAAAACTGCCGGCTTCGATCAACACCGCGAACGCCGCCAGATCATCCATCTCGCTCATGGATTGTTTCCATTTGAAAACCAAAGGTTGCCCATTAGTGCGCTTATCCGCAGAAAAAACCACTCTAGACTGAAACCTCGTTCAATCACTTGAGGCAATCACGATGAAAATTCTGTTGATAGGCGCGGGCGGCACCATCGGTTCGGCCGTGGACAAAGAGCTGTCGCAGCGTCATGAAGTCATTCGTATCGGTCGCAGCAGCGGCGATTTCCAGGTGGATATCAGCGACAGCGCATCGATCCGCAAGCTGTTCGAACAGACCGGCAAGTTCGACGCACTGGTCTGCGCCGCTGGCAACGTGACCTTCGCCCCGCTGGGTGAAATGACCGAAGACAGCTTCGCCCTCGGCCTGAAAGACAAGTTGATGGGCCAGGTCAATCTGCTGCTGATCGGCCGTGAGTTCGCCAACGACGGCGCATCGTTCACCTTCACCACCGGCGTGCTCAGCCACGATCCGATCCGCAGCGGCGCTTCGGCTGCACTGGTCAACGGCGCGCTGGACAGCTTCGTCCGCGCAGCGGCCATCGAACTGCCACGCGGCCTGCGGGTGAACTCGATCAGCCCGACCGTGCTTGTAGAAGCCATGGGCAGCTACGCCCCCTATTTCCGTGGCTATAAGCCGGTTCCTGCGGCGGATGTGGCATTGGCCTACGCCAAAAGTGTCGAAGGCTTGCAGACAGGTCAGACATTTCACGTGGGCTAAACCCTTGTGATGAACGGTCAGCCTGCGTAACGTGACGGCACTTGTCTGGAGAGCCAAAGATGCGTGTTGCCCGTTCCCTGATCGTTGTTGCCCTGCTCCCGTTGTTTGCCGCGTGCCAGTTGTTCGATGGTGCGCGGGAAAGCGCCTCCCACGTCGGCCAGACGCGGATGCAGGGGCAACTGACCGCTGCCGACGGCAAACTGGTGTTCCAGGCCTGCGGCGAGCAGCGCCAGTACGTGGTCAATGACATCGGCGGCACCAGCGTCCTGCAAGAGGCCGCCACCCTGGCCGATCAACAGGGCAAGCTGTTTGCCGACGTGCGCGGGAAGATCGCCGGCGACCGCCTCGACCTGACCCAGTTGTACCGTGTCGAACGCTCCGGCACTGCCTGCGACGATCCCAACTTCAAACAGTTGATCCTGCGCGCCGCCGGTCATGGCCCGGAGTGGAACGTAAAAGTCAGCGGCAAAGGCCTGGTCATCGACCGCGAAGGCCAGCCGCCGCTCGCCGTGCCTTACGTCGAAGAGCAACTGGGCGACGGCCGTTTCAATCTCAGCAGCGAAGCCAACAACCAGCGCATCGAGCTGTGGGTGGCGCCGCAGCGCTGCGTCGACAGCAGCACCGGCAGCGTGCAGCACATGAGCGCCGAGCTGCGTATCGACGGCAAGGTGCAGCGTGGTTGCGGGTATTTCGGCGGTTCGCGTAACGACTGATCGTTTTACCCTCACGGGATCCGGCCGATGCGGCTTATAATCGCCGCCTTCAAACGCCCTGGCGCAGTTGTGCGCCCCGCGAACCGGATCCTGTCATGTTACGAATCACCGAACTCAAGCTGCCGATCGACCATCCCGACGAAGACCTGCGCGCTGCCATCGTGCAACGCCTGGGCATCGCCAGCGATGACCTGCTCGATTTCACCTTGTTCAAGCGCAGCTACGATGCGCGCAAAAAGTCCTCCGAACTGTGCTTCATCTACACCATCGACCTCGAAGTGCGCGACGAGGCCAAAGTGCTGGGCAAGTTCGCCGACGACCGTAACGTCAACGTGGCGCCGGATGTCAGCTACAAATTCGTCGGCCAGGCGCCAAGCGACCTGAGCCAGCGCCCGATCGTGGTCGGTTTCGGCCCGTGCGGGATCTTCGCCGGCCTGTTGCTGGCGCAGATGGGCTTCAAGCCGATCATCCTCGAGCGCGGCACCGAAGTGCGCCAGCGCACCAAGGACACCTGGGGCCTGTGGCGCAAAAGCGTGCTCAATCCCGAGTCCAACGTGCAGTTCGGCGAAGGTGGCGCGGGCACGTTCTCCGACGGCAAGCTGTACAGCCAGATCAAGGATCCGAAATTCCTCGGCCGCAAGGTTCTGCACGAATTCGTGAAGGCCGGCGCGCCGGAAGAAATCCTCTACGTCAGCAAACCGCACATCGGTACGTTCCGTCTGACCGGCATGGTCGAGACCATGCGCGAAGAGATCCGCGCACTGGGCGGCGAAGTGCGCTTCCAGGAACGCGTCACCGACGTGCTGATCGAAGACGGCCAACTGGTCGGCGTCGAACTGGCCAGCGGCGAAACCCTGCATTCGAAACACGTGGTCCTGGCCCTCGGCCACAGTGCCCGCGACACCTTCCGCATGCTCCACAGCCGTGGCGTGTTCATGGAAGCCAAGCCGTTTTCGGTGGGTTTCCGGATCGAGCACCCACAATCGCTGATCGACCGTGCGCGACTGGGCAAGTACGCCGGTCACCCCAAGTTGGGCGCCGCCGACTACAAACTGGTGCACCACGCCAAGAACGGCCGTTCGGTCTACAGCTTCTGCATGTGCCCGGGCGGCACCGTGGTGGCGGCGACCTCCGAGCCGAACCGCGTGGTCACCAACGGCATGAGCCAGTACTCGCGTAACGAGCGCAACGCCAACTCCGGCATCGTCGTCGGCATCACCCCGGAAGTCGATTATCCGGGCGGTCCGCTGGCCGGGATCGAGTTGCAGGAACGTCTGGAGTCCCACGCCTTCATCCTCGGCGGCAGCGACTACAAGGCGCCGGCGCAACTGGTCGGCGACTTCATCAACGACATTCCTTCGACCGAACTGGGCGAAGTCGAGCCATCGTACAAACCGGGCGTGGCACTGGGCGATCTGGCCCTGGCCCTGCCGGACTTCGCGATCGAGGCGATCCGCGAAGCGTTGCCGGCGTTCGAGAAGCAGATCCGCGGTTACTCGCTGCACGATGCGGTATTGACCGGGATCGAGACCCGCACCTCGTCTCCGCTGCGCATCACGCGTAACGAGACGCTGCAGAGCATGAACGTCAAAGGCCTGTTTCCGGCCGGTGAAGGGGCGGGTTATGCGGGCGGGATTCTGTCGGCGGGTGTCGATGGCATCCGCATCGCGGAAGCCGTGGCGCGTGACATCCTCGGTCTGAAAGACTGATCCGCACGACCTGAAACACTGCAAAAAACTGTGGGAGCGAATTCGCTCCCACAGTCGTTTTCGGCGTCAGATATTGGCGCGCAGAACCGAGGCCGGCAGCGCCTCACCTTGCTCGGCACTCGCTGCCACAGCCGCCATCAATCCCTCCAGCTCATAGCCCTGCGCCTTGAGCCACGCTGGATCGTAATAGGTGTCTGCATAACGCTCGCCGCCATCGCACAGAATCGCCACGATCGAGCCCGACTCCCCCGCCGCTTTCATCTGCTGCGCCGCCATCAGCGCGCCGATCAGGTTGGTCCCGCTCGACCCGCCCACATGCCGGCCCAGACGCTGCGCCAGGTAATGCATGGCCGCCAGCGACAAGGCATCCGGCACCTTGACCATCGCATCGATCACCTTCGGCAGGAACGAGGCCTCCACCCGTGGCCGGCCGATGCCTTCGATGCGCGAACCGTGGTCCAGACGCAAACTCGCGTCGCCGGTCTGGTAGAAGTCGAAGAACACCGAACGCTCGGCATCGGCGCACAGCACGCGGGTGCAGTGCTGGCGATAACGCACGTAACGCCCGAGGGTCGCGGTGGTGCCGCCGGTGCCGGGACTGGAAATCAGCCAGGCCGGGCATGGATGCTGCTCATAGCGCATCTGCTGGAAGATCGACTCGGCGATGTTGTTGTTCGCCCGCCAGTCGGTGGCGCGCTCGGCGTAGGTGAACTGGTCGATGAAGTGACCGTCGTGCTCGCGGGCCAGGCGTTCGGATTCGGCGTAGATCTGGGTCGGATCGTCCACCAGATGACTCTGGCCTCCGTAGAACGCGATCTGCGCAATTTTTTCCTTGGAGGTGGTCGCCGGCATCACCGCAATGAATGGCAGGCCGAGCATCCGCGCGAAATACGCCTCGGAAATCGCCGTCGAACCGCTGGACGCCTCGATCACCGGCGCGCCGGGTTTAAGCCAGCCGTTACACAAGGCATAGAGAAACAGCGAGCGGGCCAGCCGATGCTTGAGGCTGCCGGTCGGGTGGCTGGACTCGTCCTTGAAGTACAACTCGATGCCCGGGAACCCCGGCAGCGGCAAGGGGATCAGGTGGGTGTCGGCGCTGCGCTGGAAGTCCGCTTCGATGATCCGGATGGCTTCGCGGGCCCACTGTCGGTTGTCGCTCATGGCTGTCGTTCTCGTTGAATCGGGCAGAAGTGCCTTCACAGGCTCAGCCCCCAAGCTTAGGAAAAATCCCACGGCACCGACAGATACAGCTGAGCTTCAATCCCTCGGGCAACTGCTAGGCTCTGCTGCATGTCGGCCTGGAGCTCTGTAACCGCATATAACAAAAAAGAATATAACTTTTGTTTTAACAACTAACGGTACGGGTTAGGGTGTGCCACCTTTTGACTTTATCGATGGAGAGCGACCTTGCCTCTGCGTAGCACTTTCACGCGTTTCTTTCAGTTGGAAGCTGCCAGCGGTCTGTTATTGATCGCCGCGGCCATCCTGGCTCTAATCATCAACAATTCGCCGCTGTCGTGGTTGTACACCGGCCTGCTCGACACCCCGGTGGTGGCGCAGATCGGCGCGTTGAAGATCGCCAAGCCCCTGCTGCTGTGGATCAACGACGGCCTGATGGCGCTGTTTTTCCTGCTGATCGGCCTGGAAGTGAAGCGCGAAGTGCTCGACGGCCAGCTGTCGAAACCGTCGCAGATCGTCCTGCCCGGCGCGGCGGCCATCGGCGGCATGCTGGTGCCGGCGCTGATCTACTGGTTCCTCAATCGTGACAACCCGGCCGCCCTCGATGGCTGGGCGATCCCCACCGCCACCGACATCGCCTTCGCCCTCGGCGTACTGGCCTTGCTCGGCAAGCGCGTGCCGGTGTCGCTGAAGCTGTTCCTGATGACCCTGGCGATCATCGATGACCTCGGCGCCATCGTGATCATTGCGATCTTCTATTCCGGCGAACTGTCGACCCTGTCGCTGGGCCTGGCGGCGGCGTGCATCGCGGCGCTGGTGGCGATGAACCGGCTCGGGGTGGTCAAACTCGGGCCGTATATGATCATCGGTCTGATCCTTTGGGTCTGCGTACTCAAGAGCGGTGTCCACGCGACACTGGCCGGCGTGACCCTGGCGTTCTGCATCCCGCTGCGCACCAGGAATGCCGAACCTTCGCCGCTGCTGACCCTCGAACACGCGCTGCACCCGTGGGTGGCCTACGGCATCCTGCCGCTGTTCGCCTTCGCCAACGCCGGCCTGTCGCTGACCGGCGTGACCGCCGAAAGCTTCACCCACCACGTCCCGATGGGCATCGCCGTCGGCCTGCTGCTGGGCAAGACCCTCGGCGTGTTCGGCCTGACCTGGCTCGCCGTCAAAACCGGCATCGCCGCCCTGCCCCAGGGCGCCAATTGGGGCCAGGTGCTGGGCGTGGCGATCCTCTGCGGGATCGGCTTCACCATGAGCCTGTTTGTCGGCTCCCTCGCCTTCGTGCCGGGCGCCAGTGAATACGCCGGGATGGACCGGATGGGCATTCTCACCGGGTCGGTGTTCGCGGCATTGATCGGTTATGCAGTGACATTGGCGGCGAGCAGAAAGAACAGCGCGCGGCCTTCCTGATACTCCGTGGATCACTGTAGAGAACAATCCCCACGTCTTTAGAGACGCGTCCTGCAGCCACGATTTTCCTGCTTCGTTAATGCCGCAAACCAACAAAAAACCCCGACCAGTCACCTGATCGGGGTTTTCTTTTACCGCTTGTTCGCGCTTAGTGCGAAACGCGGCTGGTGCCGCCAACGGTCGAAATCCGTACCCGCTCGCCTACGCGGAACACTTCATTCTCCTGAACCTGCTGCACGTAGGCGCGCATGCTGCCGTCGTCTTCGCGCACGGTGATTTCAACGCCCTGGGTGCGGGTCAGGCCTTCTTCAGTGGCCGAACCGATCAAGCCGCCGGCCACGGCACCGATAACGGCCGCAACGATGCTGCCTTTGCCGCCGCCGATGGCACTGCCGCCAACACCGCCAACCACTGCACCGGCTGCACCACCAATCGGGGTTTTGGTGCCTTCGATTTTCACCGGACGCAGGGATTCGATGGTGCCCATGCGAATCGTCTGCACGCGACGCGCTTCGTCACGGGAGTAGGAGTCACCGGTCAGGCTCGACTGGCAGCCGGTCAGCAACATCGCCATCGTGGAAAAGGAAGCAACCAGCAGAACAGACTTACGCATAGCATTAACTCCAAAGGACAGGTATTCATTAAACTCCGCAGCTTGACGCCTGTCACGGCGTCGCCCGGATAAAATTGCTTTCATTCAGGCCCGGTACAGGCACCCGCGAACTCACCCAACACTAGCGCCAAAATCCGTTTCCTGCGCCGCCGACCCAAGGATTTCCATGGATTACTTCATCATTGTCGTCACCACCGCCGCCGGTCTGTACTTCCACTGGTGGCTGTATGTGCGGATCAAACGCTGGATGGATCGCGATCTGGCATTGTCACTGGCCGGCAAGGATGAAGGCAAACGCGCGTTCATGCTCGAACGGCTGGAGCAGGCTCAGGCGCAGAAGATCAAGCGCCGGGACCTGCCGAAGTGGCTCCAAGCCGCTGCGGCAGGCTATCCCGCTCGGTAGACTGCTCAGGGTGCCAGACGTTCAAGAATCCAGTCGGCGCCCTGCACACGGTAGTTGAGGCGATCGTGCAGGCGGCTCGCGCGGCCCTGCCAGAATTCCATGCGCTCGGGGAGCAAGCGGTAGCCACCCCAGTGTTCCGGGCAGTGAGGCTGAGTGTCGGTGAAGCGTTGCTCGGTCGCCTTGAGCAAATCTTCCAGTTCACCCCGGCCGTTGATCACCCGGCTCTGCGGTGAGGCCCAGGCGCCGAGTCGGCTGCCCAGCGGTCGCACCTGATAGTAAGCGTCGGATTCTTCAGGCGAGACCTTCACCACCCGCCCCTCGATACGCACCTGGCGCTCCAGGGTCGGCCAGAAGAACGTCATGGCAGCAAACGGGTTCGCCGCCAGATGCTGGCCCTTGGCGCTTTCGTAGTTGGTGAAGAAGGTGAAGCCCTGCTCGTCCAGGCCCTTGAGCAGCAGAATGCGGCAATGCGGACGGCCGTCCGCATCCACCGTGGCCAGGGTCATCGCGTTGGCTTCCACTGGCGCCTGTTCGGTTTTCACCGCTTCGGCAAACCACTGGTGAAACAACGCAAAGGGCTCGGCCGGGGCTTGCGCCTCGGTCAGGCCGTCCCGGGTGTAATCACGACGCATATCTGCCAGAGACTGGGTCACGGCGCATTCCTTTTCGTTAGCGGATCACTTTTTGGTGGTATCGGTCGCAGCGACTTTCTTGTCGGTTGCAGCGGCTTTGGCGGGCGCGGTCTTTTTCGCCGGAGCCTTGGCCGGGGCCTTCTTCGCTGGAGCCTTGGCAGCAGCTTTCTTGGCTGGAGCCTTTTTGGTGGCCGGTACAGCGGCTTTCTTAGCTGCCGGCGCCGGGGTCACCGGTTTGGCGGCAGGCTTGACGTCCTGGGCAGCAACCATGGTCACTGGCTTAGGTGCTGGCATGTTGTACTTGCTCAGTAGCGCGACCATGGTGTTCTGCGGGGTCACCAGCAGTTCGACACGGCGGTTCAGGGCACGGCCTTCAGCGCTGTCGTTGGCGGCACGCGGCGCTTCGGAACCCATGCCGCGCAGCATCAGGCGATCACGCTGCAGACCGCTGAGGCGGAAGATTGCCGCCACAGCCTGGGCGCGTTCCTGGCTCAACTTGACGTTGGCCGGAGCGGCACCGGTGGTGTCACTGTGACCGAGCACCAGCACGGCGGTTTTCGGGTCGGCTTCGAGGATTTTCGCAACGCGGGTGAACGGGCCGAGGGTCACTGGCAGCAGCATCGCCGGACGATCCGGGTTGAACGAGCCTTCCACCGGCGCGGTCACGACCAGTACGTTTTCACGGCGCTCGAGTTGCAGGTTGCTGTCCTTGATCGCGGTGCGCAGGCGCGGCTCGTAGTCATCCAGCCAGGCCTGAGTCACTTTCGGATCAGGCATCGGTACGACCTTGGCCGTGTCCTGCTCCTTGCCGCCGAACGGCCACCACCATTTGCCACCCTTGTCGGCCTCGGCCTTGGCAACTTCGACCGGCTTGGCTTCGGGTTTGGCTTCAGCTTTCACTTCAGCCTTGGCCGCCGAGTCGTCCGAGCCAAACGGCCAGTACCACGGGCTGCTGCTCTCGGCCTTGGCCACAGGCGCGGTGGCGGCCGGTTTCAACGGCGCAGGCGCCGGAGCCGGCTCCTTGGCTGCGACTTTGTCGGAAGAACCGAACGGCCACCAGCTGCCGCCATCGGCGTCGTTCTTCGGAGTCTGTGCACAACCGGTGATTGCGAAACACAGGGCCAGGGCGAGAGTTTGTTTGGACGACATTGGAAACCCACAAAAAGAAGTAGTGAACAATCAGAGGACTTTCGCCCGGATAAACAGACGCTTTGAAACGAAATTCGCCATGAGGTTCCGGCCCTGGAACCTCGGACGACGCTTTACAGACAAGTGGCAAGTACCCGCGCCAGCTTCTGCGCGCGCGGATCCATCAAGACGTACGGCCCCAGTGTATTTGTCACAAATCCGAAGGCCACATCGTGCTCCGGATCAGCAAAACCGATGGAACCGCCTGCACCCGGATGGCCGAATGCACGCGGGCCGAGGCCGTAAGTGGCGTTCGGCACGTCGGGTTGATCGAGCATGCAACCGAGACCGAAACGGGTGCGGGTCAGCAAGGTTTTGTCCTCGCCGAGGCTGTGTTCACGGGTCAGTTCGTCGAGCATTTCGCTTTCCAGCAGGCTGCCGTCGAGCAGACCGGCGTAGAACCCGGCCAGGCTGCGTGCATTGCCGTGGCCGTTGGCCGCCGGTTGCTGCATACGGCGCCATTCCGGTTTGTTGGTGCTGGTGAGCACCGACGGCGGATTGGTGAAGGCCCGGGTGGTCATGGCCGTCGGTTCGCGCATGGTCACTTGCAGCAGGCGCTGGGCAGCGGCGTCGCCAGTATTGCCCTTGCCCCGGGCGATGTGCGCAACACGATGGAATTCCTCGTCGGCCAAACCGACATGGAAATCCAGCCCCAGCGGTTTGGCGACCCGCGCCACAATCGATTCCCCCGGCCCGCGACCGTCGGCGCGCCGCAGCAATTCGCCGATCAGCCAGCCGTAGGTGATCGCGGCATAACCGTGACCAGTGCCAGGCGTCCACCACGGCGCTTCGGCGGCGAGAGCGTCGACCATGGTCTGCCAGTCATACAGCGCCTCAGGCGCCAGCAATTCGCGCAGGGCCGGGAGACCGGCCTGATGGCAAAGCAGTTGGCGCAGGGTGACGGATTCCTTGCCGGCAGCGGCGAATTCCGGCCAGTAACGGGCGACCGGCGCATCGAGCTGCAACTTGCCTTCGGCAACCAGTTGCAGCGCGGTGACGGCGGTGAAGGTCTTGGTGCAGGAGAACAGGTTGGCGATGGTGTCGCTGTGCCAGGCCTCGGCGCCGTCCTTGTCGGCGGTGCCGGACCAGAGGTCGAGGACGGTTTCGCCGCCGACCCGAATGCACAACGCGGCGCCGCGTTCCTGGGGATCGTCGAACAGTGCGGCGAAGGCTTCGCGCACCGCTTCGAATTGAAGCTCGTAATGGCCCTGAATCTGCACCCGCAACTCCCCCGCGAAAACGCTCTACAAAGTGGCCCGCATTGTTCCAGCCCGAGAGGCTTTTGGGAACCGCTGCGGGCCGGGCGGTCTTAAGGTTTCGTAACGATCAGTGGCCGTTGCCGGAATGCCCGCCTGTATGGCCTGCCCCCTGCCCCGGGCCTTTGCCGGCGTCAGCCTTGCGGCCGCCTTCGGTTTCGTGGCCGGCCTTGTCCGCTGCGGCAGCCGTTTTCTGCGCCTCTTTGCTCAACTGATCGACGGTCGCCAGGTTGCTTTTGCGCACCGTTTCGACAAAACCCTGGAACGGCAGATCGGTGACACCGACCAGACCAAAGTGCCCGTTCTCACCATCGAGCAGGCGCCCGGTCACCGGTTGGTCCAGATACTGGAACCAGTGCACGCCGACAATCGACGGCTCGCTCAGCGCCTGTTTGAGGAAGTTGGCGTAGGCCGGGCCGCGGTCTTCTTCCTTGCTCAACGGGGTCACGCCGCCCCAGAACGGGCCACGGTCGGTGGAGCCGAAGTTGAACTCGGTGATCAGCACCGGTTTGTCAAGGCTGCGCAGCGCGGCGAAGTCATAGCCGTCCTGCGGTTGCAGGGTGTACATGTTGAAGCTCAGCACGTCGCAATACTGGGCGCAGGACGCCACCGCTTCCGGGGTGCTGGTGGCGAAACGGCCACCGAGCAGCAACTGGTTCGGCGCGTGCCATTTCAGCGAGTCGGAAATGGTCTTGAAGTACGTGTCGGCGAAGACCTTCTGGAAGTATTTGAAGTCGGCCTCGATTTCCGGATGCTCAGGATTCGGCAGCGGTGCTTCGAAACCCGGGTCTTCCATCAATTCCCACGCCGGCAGATCAATGCCCCAGGCCTTCGACAGCCCCGCCTGATTGCGGTACTTGTCGCGCAACTGCTTGAGGAACGCACGTTTGGCCGGAACGTCGGTGGTCATTTTCAAGGTGCCGTAGGCCAGCGCGTAACGGGATTTCGGATCATCACCAGGGCCGGCCCAGGCCAGCTCGTTGTCGGCGAAGTAGCCGATCAGCCACGGATCATCGCGATGATCGCGGGCGGCAATCGCCACGGCGCGCTCGGTGGCCATGGCGAAGCGCGGATCGAACGGGTCAGGCATGCCGCCCCACCAATCGGTGCCGGTGCTGATGCTGGCGTAATCGCCGACGATCGACAGCGGCAAGGTGTACGGCATGCGCTCGGCGTTACCGAGGACGGGGGCGCTCCAGTTACCGACCGTGTTGAAGCCCCAGGCTTGCAGGCGATCAAGGGTGTGGCTGGCCCACTTTTGCTCGTCGACCGTGTTCGTGCACGGCGTCGCAACGCTTTGCCCGCTGGTGGCTGCCGACTCGGCGACCCCGGCTTTCGGCTGTTCGGAGGCGGCGACCGGTGCACTGGCGTTGGTCGCGGCTTCTTCTACGGCCCCGGCCTTGGCGGCTTCGGCGACTCCGGCCTTGTTGCCGCTGTCCTGGGTGCATGGCTCGCCATACAGACGCTGAAGGTTGGCGCCGTAGAAGTCGTACCAGCGACCGAAGTTGTAGCCACGACCCTGATCGACACCGTTGCCGCCACGGTTGTCGCCTTCGCCGAAATGGCTGGCCAGCGGCTCTCCCGGTTTTGGCAGGAATTCGAACATGTACTCGCGGCCGGCCACGTAGGTCTGGTTGACCTCCGGGCTGACGGTGTTCACGCCCAGGGAATAGAACGGATGGCCCTCGGGCGTCACCAGATACCAGCGGCCGTCACGCTTTTCGGTGCGGAAGAAACCGCTGGCCTTGAACGCCGGGCCTTTGCTCCAGCCACCGAACTTGTCCAGCGACGACTTTTCGCGCTCGGCCAGCCAGGTGTTCAGTTGTTGCTGTTCTTTGGCGGCGGCGCTTTTCAGTTGTTCGTCATTGGCGACTTTCTCCGGCCACCTGCCGCGAGTCGACTGGCCATAGGCATCCACCAGATTGCCGTAGGCGGATTTGATCACCTCGCCTTCGTCCTGCACGCCAAAGCGCTCAAGCAGCAGACTTTGCGCGGCTTTCGGCTGGTCCATCGACAGGCTGACCGATACCACCTGGCTGCGATCCAGCTCACCGCTGCTGCTCGCCAGCAGAATGCGCTGCCCGTCGATCGTCATCGGCATCACCGGCCCGGCTTTCATGCCCTGGCTGAGTGGCGAGGTCGCGGTCAACGGCACGAGCAAGGTCTGCGCCGGGCCGGCCGGCAGATCGACGCGGCTGACCAGAGTCTTGCCGTCGTTGCTCTGGATTTGCACGTAGACGGTCACCGCCCAGTTCATCGCACTCTGGATGCGCAGGCTCATCATGCCGGACTGCGACCAGTCCCAGGCACCGGTCTGCGGGCTCAGGCGCAAGGTCGGGCGCGCCGTCGGGTTGAACGTCACCCGGCGCAGCACTTCGCCTTCGGGGGTCTGCTCGGCGTTGGCTTGCGGCAGGTCGGCGTTTTCGGTCGCCACTTTCACCACGTCGGCGGGGCGGACAAAGTTGAACAGGGTCTGCTGGCCGGCAGGTGCCGCCAACAAGGGGCCAGCGAAAACCAGGGCAAAAACGGCAGGCAACGAACGACGAATCATGAGAACGGAATTCTCCCTAACGACCCGCAAGGGCCAATGGAAAAGCAGTGACAGAGAGATAGACAGCGCGGCGGGCAAAACTGCCCACCGATGTCTCAGGATATTTCACGACGGAAAGGAGGCAACGCATTGAGGATCGCCTTGCCGTAGCGCTGGGTGACCAGCCGCCGATCCAGCAAGGTGATAGTGCCGCGGTCTTCTTCGGTGCGCAGCAGACGGCCGCACGCCTGAACCAGCTTCAGCGAGGCATCGGGCACCGAGATTTCCATGAACGGATTGCCGCCCCGGGCTTCGATCCATTCCGACAGCGCGGCTTCGACCGGATCGTCCGGCACCGAGAACGGGATCTTGGCGATCACCACGTGTTCGCAGTAGGCGCCGGGCAAGTCCACGCCCTCGGCGAAACTGGCGAGGCCGAACAGCACGCTGGAATCACCGCCATCGACCCGCGCCTTGTGCTTGTTCAGGGTTTCCTGTTTCGACAGGTTGCCTTGAATGAACACTTGCTTGCGCCAGTCGCGGTCGAGGCCGTCGAACACGTCCTGCATCTGTTTGCGCGACGAGAACAGCACCAGACTGCCGCGCGAACCTTCGACCAGCTCCGGCAGATCACGGATGATCGCGGCGGTGTGGGCGGCGGCATCGCGCGGATCGGCCTTCAGGTCCGGCACCCGCAACACGCCGGCATCGGCGTGATGGAACGGGCTCGGCACCACGGCAGTGACGGCTTTTTTCGGCAGACCGGCGCGCATGCGGAAACGGTCGAACGTGCCGAGCGCGGTCAATGTCGCCGAAGTCACCAGACAGCCATAGGCCACGTTCCACAGGCTGCGGCGCAGGGTTTCGGCGGCGAGGATCGGGCTGGCGTTGACCTCGATATCGAACAGCGAACCGCTTTCGGCCAGGGTCAGCCAGCGGGCCATCGGCGGGTTGTCTTCCGGGTCTTCGGCGGTGAACGCGGTCCACAGCTCCCAGTTGCCGGAAGCACGGGACAACAGGCTGCCGAACAGTGGATACCATTCTTCGGCCTGATTGCTGGCGATGCCGATGTTGACCTCGCCGTCCATGCCTTCCTTGAGCAGATCCGTCAGACGGGTGAACAGGTCGTTGAGGCGGGCGAAGCCTTTTTTCAGCTCGATGCCCATCTCGCGCATGTGTTCCGGAATCACCCCACCGATGAAGCGATGACGCGGACGCTCGCGGCCTTCGACGTCTTCACCGGGCTTGAAATCAGCAATCTGTTCGCAGGCAGTGAACATGAATTGCTGCTGGGTCTTGATCTCCCGCGCCAACTCCGGCACCTGCTCGATCAGTTTGCCGAGGTCGCCCGGCAACGGGTGCTGGGCCAGCAGCTTGGTGAGGTTCTTGGCGGTGGTTTCCAGCCAGTCGGCGGTGGAACGCAGGCGCGTGTAATGGGCGAAGTGGCCGATGGCCTTGTCCGGCAGGTGATGGCCTTCGTCGAACACATAAATGGTGTCGCGCGGATCGGGCAAGACTGCCCCGCCGCCCAGCGCCAGGTCGGCCAGCACCATGTCGTGGTTGGTGACGATCACGTCGACCTTGCCCATGCCTTCGCGGGCCTTGTAGAAGGCGCACTGGCCGAAGTTCGGGCAATGACGGTTGGTGCACTGGCTGTGATCGGTGGTCAGGCGCGCCCAGTCGGCGTCTTCCAGCGCGTTGGGCCAGCTGTCGCGGTCGCCGTCCCATTTATTGCCGGCGAGCTTCTCGATCATGCTGGTGAACAGCTTCTGGCTGGCCTCATCGACCTCGATCTTGAAACCTTCTTCTTCGAACAGCTGCGCCGTGGCGGTCTGTGCGTGGCCTTCCTGCAACAGCATGTCGAGCTTGGACAGGCACATGTAGCGGCCACGGCCCTTGGCCAGGGCGAAGCTGAAGTTCAGCCCGCTGTTGCGCATCAGGTCGGGCAAATCCTTGTAGACGATCTGCTCTTGCAGGGCGACGGTCGCGGTGGCGATCACCAGGCGTTTGCCGGCCAGTTTGGCCGTCGGGATCGCCGCCAGGCTGTAGGCCACGGTCTTGCCGGTACCGGTGCCGGCTTCCACCGCGACAATCGCGGGGTCACCACTGCGCCGGCCTTCGTCGTCGGTGTCGATATCCCCGAGGACCTTGGCGACTTCAGCGATCATCAGGCGCTGGCCGTAACGCGGCTTGAGGCTCTTGGCCTCTAGAAAACGCGAGTAGGCGCCCTGGATCGTGGTTTTGAGTTCAGTGCTGATCATTGAGTGTCGGGCGCAAAAAACGCTGGATAAATTTTCAGTGGTTCGGTTCGGCGGCTATCATACCCCGCGAATCGATCCCGCGCAGAACGGAGTACCCCAATGACACCTTTTAGCCTCGTTTACCCCATCCATGTACTGGCCGCGCTGGTGTGGGTCGGCGGTATGCTTTTCGCCTGGATGGTGCTGCGCCCCGCGGCCATGAAGGCACTGGACGGCCCCGGGCGCCTGACGCTCTGGGTGGAAGTGTTTCAAGGTTTTTTTCGTTGGGTGTGGGGAGCGGTGATTCTGCTGCCGGTCACCGGGGTGGGCATGCTGCATCTGCAACACATCGCCTTCGATAACGCGCCGCGCTATGTGCAGGTGATGATGGGGTTGTATGTGGTGATGACCGCGCTGTTCATCCGGATTCAGGCATTGATGCTGCCTGAGCTGCGCACGGCGGTGCAGGCGAAGGACTGGCCGGCGGGTGCGGCGGTGCTGGGGCGGATTCGCAAGGTGGTGGGGTTCAATCTGCTGGTCGGGGTGGTGCTGGTGGCGGTGGCAGCTGCGCGGCCCTCGTTCTGACGAGCGCACCCTGACTGATACCTGATCGTTCCCACGCTCTGCGTGGGAATGGAGCCCGTGACGCTCCGCGTCACTGGACGCGGAGCGTCCCTTGAGGCATTCCCACGCGGAGCGTGGGAACGATCAACGTAGAGGGTAGGTGCAATCGATTACAAGCGCTGTACGGTGACAGACCCCGCCGCCCCCGCAGGCCCCGGCTGCCCGTCAGCCCCCGGCTTGCCGCTCTTGCCGCCGTCGGCGCGATAGACCAGGCAGCCCTTGGACTTGCCACCCGCCCCCGGCTTGCCGCCAGGACCGGCCGGGCCACCGGCACCGCCGGCAACTTCAACTTTGATCAGCTCGGCCGGAAACTCGCGCGGCACTTCAAGACGCACCAGCGCGCCCGGTGCACCCGGCTGGCCATCGCTGCCGTTGCTGCCATCAAAACCGTGTCCCGCCTGGCCCCAGGTGCAACCCGGCTCCTGACCGTTGGCGCCATCGAGCCCGACAAAACCCGGTGCACCGGTGCCGCCACGGGCATCGACCACCAGCTTCGGCGCATTCAACGCCTTGAATTGCAGATTCAGATTGCGCCCGGCGCGGGCGGCTTTTTCGTAGGTGCCCGGTGCACCACGGGCGGTGATCTGGCTGCCTTCGGCAAGTTGAGCGCGGATGACTTTCATATCCAGCGCCTGTTCGCTCGGCACGATGGCGATGCGCGCTTCATGGCCCAGTTGCAATTCGCCGACACTCAGCTCGGTCACGTTCGAAGGAATCAGCAAAGTGCCGTAATCGGCGACCACCAGTTTCTCCAGTTGCAGAGTGCTGGCAGTGTTGGGCAGACGCATCAGCGAGTTGGTTTCGACGCTGACCACCTGGGCGCAGGCCAGGGGACTGATGAATGCAGCAAGCAGGCAGAGATTACGCATGGGAAGCCTCCGGAGCGGCCGGGGCCGGGATGGTTTGCAGGTGGAAAACGCCGAACAACAGGATGCGGCCACGATCACGCCAAGGGTGCGGACGGCCCTTGAGGCTGCGGTTGCACAGCAGCACTTCGAGCACGTGGATCGACAGCAGCAGACCGCCGGCCAGATTGACCAGCAGGTGCAGCGGATGAACAAACGGCACCAGCTGATTGGCCAGCACCACGCAGCAGAACAGCAGGGTCAACAATCGCCCCAGCCCACAGAACACCTTCATACGCTCCCCCGTGTTGCGAATTATTCTTTGGGCGCACAGTAACGGCTTCTGCAGGGGATAAGCCAGAGGGGAAAATGAAAAAAACCGGACCGCCGCCGGATGGCTGCCGGTTCGATGACGTTCATCGAACGACAGCTCTAGCCTGCGGACTACAGACTCATCCTAACGATTGATGTGCAGTTCCACCCGACGGTTCTGCGCACGCCCCTCGTCCGTGTTGTTATCGGCGACCGGTTCACTCTCGCCGCGCCCTTCACTGGTGAGTTTGTTCGGTGCCAGGCCCTGGCTCAGCAAATACTCCGCCACGCTGCTGGCGCGACGTTCCGAAAGTGCCTGGTTGTAGGCATCCGAACCCTTGCTGTCGGTGTGGCCAATGACCTTGATGCTCACTACATCGGCATTGCGCAGTTTGTCCATCAATGTGTCCAGCTGGCTTTTCGCGGCCGGTTTCAGATCGGACTTGTCGAAGTCGAACAGCACGTTGCCGGCGTCGTTGAGGGTGATGACTTCGGTTTGCGGGGCCGGTTCGGCAGGTTTCTCGGTGACCGGATATTGCGGCAGCGGGCAGCCACGGTGGTCGACCGGGGTGTTGGCCGGGGTATCGGGGCAACGGTCGCGGCGATCGAACACGCCGTCGTCGTCTTCATCGCCATCCTGGGCATAGCAGATCAATCCGCCGGTGAGGATCCCCAGCGCAGCGCCACCGCCGGCCCAGCCGCCACTTTCGAGCGCGCCGAGACCGCCGCCGACCAGTCCGCCAATAAGGCTGCAGATCGGCCAGGTACGTTGATTGAGGGGAGCGGTGCCATCGCTGTGGGTGGCGCAACCGGTCAACAGGCTGCCCAGCAGCAGAACCGGCAAGACGGACCTTGTAAGAACACTCATCGTTAAAGCTCCTGTGTCACCGGCCCATACCGGTTACACAGGAGTAAAGACCCGCATCCGCGACTGCACAAGCCGCGGATGCGAGGGGGCTAGCGGTTGATTTTGATTTCGGTACGACGGTTCAGCGCACGACCGTCAGCAGTTTTGTTGTCTGCCACCGGCTGGCTTTCACCGGCACCGGTCACCGACACGAAGCTGCTTTGCGGTACACCGCTCTCGACCAGGTACTTGACCACCGAGTGCGCGCGGCGATCCGACAGTTTCTGGTTGTAGGCATCGCTGCCGACGCTGTCGGTGTGGCCGGTCACGGTCAGTTGTGCCGTGCTGGATTCCTGTTTCAGGCGCGAAGCGACCTTATCCAGGACCAGTTTGTCGGCCGGGGTCAGCGTGGCCTTGTCGAACTGGAAGTGAACATCGCGGATGACAATGGTTTCTTCCTTGACCACTACAGCTTCTTCGACCACTGGTGCAGGGGCTGGTGGAGGGCAGCCGTCAGCATCGACCTGTACGCCTTTAGGCGTGCCCGGGCACTTGTCGCGACTGTCCGGCACACCATCGCCGTCTTCATCGCCATCACCGTGAACCCAGCAATAGGCTGCTGCCGTACCGCCGACGAGTAACGCGCCATACCCCGCCCATGCGGAGCTTTCGGTCGCACCGAGCCCCGCACCGACGACACCACCGACTGCCGCACAGGTCGGCCAGTCGGTTTTCTGCAAACCTGCGCAACCAGTCAACACACTGGTTAGCAGAACCAAGGGTAATGCTGTCCGAACTATGCTCATCTAGTTTTCTCCTGAGGGATCGGCTTAGAACCGATTCAGGGAGTAAAGACCGGAGTTTTAATCTCCGCCAGCAATAGGCCATTGCTGTTTGTGCGCCTGTTCACGGGACTTCGACGAATTTGCCGCAAACCCGCAGGACAGAGATCTAGGCCTTGGCGTCCGGGCAGGCTAGTCTTGGCGCTCTGATTGAGGAGCTTCGATGAACGTCGCCATTTCTTCCCGCACGCCGCAGCAGGCATTGGCCGCCCTGCTCGACCGCTACGCTCCGGCACGTCTGCTGCTGATCGGCGCCAGCGAGTTCCCGGCGCTGGCTGCCTTTAAGGAAGCGCACCCGGACACCTGCGTCGCGCACGCCGCGCCCGGTGCGTTGCCGGCGGAACTGGCGGCCCGCCGTTTCGACCTGGCGCTGGTAGTCGACTGCCTGGAACATTTGCCCAAGCGCGACGGCCTGAATCTGTTGGGCGGGATCCGCAACCTCAACGCCAGCCGCATCGCCGTGCTGGCAGACCTGCCGGCCAGCGGCTGGCAGGAAACCGATTTTTATTCCCTGGCCCTGCAAGCCAGCGAACGCTTCGCCCGGGATGAGCAGGTATTGACCCTGTTCACCTACGATCTGCTTGACTACAAACAAGTCCCCGACTGGCTCAACTCGCGATTCTGGGCCAATCCGGAAAACTTCGGGAAATACTGGTGGTAATGCAATGAGTACAGCCATTTGCCCTTGCGGCAGCGGCAACCTGCTGGATGCCTGCTGCGGTCACTATCACGCCGGCCACCCGGCCCCGTGCGCCGAAGCCCTGATGCGCTCGCGCTACAGCGCCTATGTGCTGGGCCTGATCGATTATCTGGTGGCGACCACCCTGCCCGCTCAGCAAGCGGGGCTGGATCGCCAGTCGATCAGCGACTGGAGCGCCCAGAGCACCTGGCTCGGTCTGGACGTGGAAAGTTCGGAAGTGCTCGGTGGCCAGCCGGAACACGCGTTCGTCACCTTCACCGCGCGCTGGCATGACGGTCAGGGCGAGCACAGCCACCGCGAGCGCTCGTCGTTCGTGCAGAACAGCGGGCGCTGGTACTTCATCGACCCGACCGTGCAACTGAAGCTGGGCCGCAACGACGCCTGCCCGTGCGCCAGCGGCCAGAAGTTCAAGAAATGCTGTGCGGGGTATTTCGGCAGCTGAGGCTAGACTGGGCAGCAAAGGGAGTTAAACCATGCTCGGTCATTGGCGCGCATTTCAGGCTTTCACACTGTTCGTGTTTCTCGGGCTTGGCGGCTGCGCGTCATGGTTTACCGACGATTCCCGCGACCCCGCCGTGCACCTGGTGAAAGTCGAAGTCGTGCGCGCCAAATTGCTGGAACAGAAATTCATCCTGCACTTTCGCATCGACAACCCCAACGATAGCGACCTGACCGTGCGTGGCCTGGAATACCGCATACATCTCGCCGACATGCTGCTGGCCGAAGGCGAGCACGAGCACTGGATCACGGTGAACCCCAAAAGCAGCGCGTTTTACAACGTACCGATCCGTACCAACCTGTGGCCGAAGGTGAAAGAGGTGGTGAAAATGCTGAAAAACCCGCACCAGCAGATTCCCTATCGACTGGAGGGCGAGATGGAAACCGGTTTATTCATCGCTCACTACGTGCACCTGGCGCGCAATGGCGTGATAATCCCCGCCGATTTGATTACGGAGTGACCCCGATGACCCAGCAACCTCATGTCCATGGCCCAGACTGCAACCACGATCATGACCATCACCACCATGATCACGACCATGGCCATGTCCACGGCCCGAACTGCGGCCACGCCCACCAGGAACCGGTGCGCAACGCCCTGAAAGACGTTGGCCGCAACGACCCTTGCCCATGCGGCAACGGCAAGAAATTCAAGAAGTGCCACGGCGCTTGATGTTTCGGGCGAAAGCCTACTTCGCCTGAGACACCGCTTTCGCGAGCAAGCCCGCTCCCACATTCGACCGTATTCCTTCTGACGGAATGCAGGCAAAGGTGGGAGCGGGCTTGCTCGCGAAGGGGCCGGCCCATTCACCGTAAGCTTTTCAGCCTGCCGCCAGAATGTGCCCGGTGCTGACCACCGTCGCATACTCCCCGTGCAAATTCCCCAGCGACATCGCATGCACCTCTTCAGCTGAACGCAAGGTGCCGAAATAATCGGCCTTGTCGAAGGTAAAGCACGCATCCTCCGCCACCCACGCCTCGAACCCCAGATTGCCCGCCGTGCGTGCCGTGGATTCCACCGAGTTGTTCGTCGCCACGCCGACGATGACCAACTGCCCGATCCCCGCCTCACGCAACTTCGCCTCAAGCCCTGTGGCACAAAACGCATCCGGCACCTGCTTCTGGATCAGCCACTCGCGGTCCTGCGGCAGAAACCTTTCCTGAAAATCCACGCCTGACTGCTCGGGCCAGAACACCGAATCCGGTGAGCGCGACAAGTGCTGCACGTGGATCACCGGCCGACCGCTGCGCCGCCAGAAGTTCAGCAAGTCGAGGATTCGTTCTTCGGCCAACGGATTATTCCGCCGCCCCAGACGCGGCTCCAGAATGCCTTTTTGCTGGTCGATGATGATCAGTGCAGCGTTGGCCTTGAGCTCCATGGCGATTTTTCTCACGCGGGGTCATTGAATTTCCCGTACTTGAGCATCACCTCCTGTGACTAAGCAAGCTATCGAACGCACACAGGACAACCTGAAGCCGGCGTTTGCTGTCCGCACGTAAGCCATTTTCCTGATTTGGAGCTTTCCATGATCGACCTGTATTACTGGACCACGCCCAACGGCCACAAGATTTCCCTGTTCCTCGAAGAAGCGGGCCTGCGCTACGACGTGCACCCGATCAATATCAGCCAGGGCGAGCAGTTCCAGCCGCACTTTCTGAAAATCGCACCGAACAACCGCATCCCGGCCATCGTCGATCATGAACCGGCTGATGGTGGCGAGCCGTTGTCGCTGTTCGAGTCCGGGGCGATTCTGCTGTACCTCGCGGAAAAGACCGGCAAGTTCCTGCCCAAGGATCTGCGTGGCCGCCAGGTGGCGCTGCAATGGTTGTTCTGGCAAATGGGCGGGCTGGGGCCGATGGCCGGGCAGAACCATCATTTCAGCCAGTTCGCGCCGGAAAAAATCCCCTACGCGATCAAGCGCTACATCGATGAAACCGCGCGCCTGTACGGGGTGCTGGACAAGCAACTGGCCAACAACGAGTTCGTTGCCGGCGCCGAATACAGCATCGCCGACATGGCGATCTACCCGTGGATCGTCTCCCACAAGTGGCAGAGCCAGAACCTGGAAGACTTCCCGAACGTGCAACGCTGGTTCAACCACATCAAGGATCGCCCGGCGACCGTGAAGGCCTACGCGCTGGTGCAGAAGATCAATCCGCCGAAGGCTTGAGTCACCCGGCCTGATCGTTCCCGTGCGCGGGAACGATCAACGGGAAGAAATAACCGCTCGCCCCGCTTGCGCGGCCCCCTCCTGCTCACTAACGTAGCGGCTTTATTGCGCCCCCAGCCTCTACACCCCCGCAGGAGCTTTGCCATGGCCTCGCCAGCCCTTTCACATTTTCTTCCCCGGTTCGGCGTTGCCGCAGCAGTGGCCGGTGTTCTGAGCCTGACCGGTTGTCAGACCTGGAACGCCCAGGACACCCTCCCACCGACCTCCGGTGTGCAGCCGCTCAAGGGCCTGGCGCAGAACGTTTCGGTACGCCGCAATGCCATGGGCATGCCGCTGATCGAAAGCAACAGCTTCCACGACGCACTGTTCGCCCTCGGTTACGTGCACGCCAGCGACCGGATCAATCAGATGGTCACCCTGCGCCTGCTGGCTCAGGGCCGTCTGGCGGAAATGTCCGGTTCGTCGATGCTCGACGCCGACCGCTACATGCGCGCCGTCAACCTGAAGAAAAGCGCCGGCGAGCTGTACAAGGCTTCGTCGCCACGGCTCAAGCGCTTCTTCGAGGTCTATGCCCGGGGCGTCAACGCCTACCTGTTCCGCTACGCCGACAAACTGCCGGGAGATCTGGCTTCCAGCGGCTACAAGCCTGAATACTGGAAACCGGAAGATTCGGCGTTGATCTTCTGTCTGCTGAACTTCAGCCAGTCGGCCAACCTGCCGGAAGAAATCGCCTCGCTGGTGCTGGCGCAGACTGTGACCAACGACAAACTGGCGTGGCTGACCCCGTCCGCTCCCGACGAAAACCTGCCGCTGGCCGAAGCCGACAAGCTGCAAGGCATCAAGCTCAACGGGCAGATTCCGGGGCTCACAGAGTTGAGCAACGCCACTGAACAACTGGCCGCCCTCAACCTGCTGGGCACTCAGTCGTCGAACAACTGGGCCATCGCCCCGCAACGCAGCCGCAGCGGGAAGAGCCTGCTGGCCAGCGACAGCCATGGCCCGCTGGCCGCGCCGTCGCTGTGGAGTTTCGTGCAGATTCGTGCACCGAAATACCAGGCCGCCGGCGTGACCGTGGCCGGTCTGCCGATGGTGCTCGGCGGTTTCAACGGCAAGGTGGCGTGGAGCCTGACCAGCGTGCTCGGCGATAACCAGGACCTGTTCCTGGAAAAAATCCGTCGTCAGGGCAGCACGTTGTCCTACGAGGTCAACGGCAAATGGCAACCGGTCGCCGTGCGCAACGAAACCTACTTCGTCAAAGGCCAGCGGCCGATTCGCGAAGCGGTGTACGAAACCCGCCATGGCGCGCTGCTCAACAGCACCCAGGCTGCCGCTCAGGGCGCAGGTTTTGGCCTGGCCTTGCAGACGCCGAGCTTCACCGACGACAAATCCCTCGATGCATTTTTCGATCTGAGCCGTGCACAGAACGTTGAGCGCGCCTCGGACGCCAGCCGGGAAATCCGCGCCATCGCGCTGAATCTGGTGTTCGCTGACGCCAGCAACATTGGCTGGCAAGTCACCGGACGATTCCCGAACCGCCGTGAAGGTGAAGGCCTGCTGCCGTCGCCGGGCTGGGAAGGTCGCTATGACTGGGACGGTTACGCCGACCCGATGCTGCACCCGTACGATCAGGACCCGGCCCAAGGCTGGCTCGGCACCGCCAACCAGCGGGTCATTCCTCACGGCTACGGCATGCAACTGTCGAATTCCTGGGCGGCGCCGGAGCGTGGCGAGCGCCTGGCTGAACTGGCCGGCAGCGGTAAACACGACGGTCGCAGCGTGATCGCCATGCAGTACGACCAGACCACCACCTTCGCCGCCAAACTGAAGAAAATGTTTGAAGCGCCGGGCATGGCGCAGCCGCTGAAACAGGCGATCGACGGCCTGCCGGAAGTCGAGCGCAGCAAGGCCCGCGAAGCCTATACCCGCTTGATGGCCTTCGACGGCAAGCTCAGCCCGACCTCCGCCGACGCGGCAATCTACGAGCTGTTCCTGCAGGAAAGCATGAAGCAGATCTTCCTCGACGAACTCGGCCCGCAAAACAGCCCGGCGTGGAAAGCGTTTATCGCCAACGGCGACTTGTCCTACGCCGCCCAGGCCGATCACTTGCTGGGCCGCGAAGACAGTCCGTTCTGGGACGACGCCCGCACCCCGCAAAAAGAAGACAAACCGGCGATCCTCGCCCGCAGTCTGGCGGCAGCGATCACCGCCGGCGACAGCCAGTTGGGCGGCGACCGCCGGGCCTGGCAGTGGGGCAAACTGCACCGCTATGAGTGGAAAAATGCCAACGGCCAGACCGTTCGCGGGCCAACCGCAGCGGGCGGTGACCACACCACACTCAACACCGCAGCGTTTGCCTGGGGCCAGGACTTCAACACCACGCGTGCGCCGTCGATGCGTTTCATAGTCGACTTTGGTCAGAGCGAACCGTTGATGGGGCAGAACGGGACGGGGCAGTCCGGGAATCCGGTGAGCCCGAACTACCTGAACGGCATCGATCCGTGGCTCAAGGGCCAGTACATCGGCTTGCCGATGCAGCCGCAGAACTTTGACCGGGTTTATGGCAAGACGCGATTGACCCTAACCCCTGGGAAATAGGCCTACTCCCCAAAAGATCAAAAGCCCCCTCACCCTAACCCTCTCCCTTAGGGAGAGGGGACTGATCGGGGGATGTTCAAGAAGTTCGCCGACCTGAACTTGCTGCACCGAATCCAGATTCGTATTGCTGCTTGAAAGATCCATAATCGACGCGATCTCACAGGTCGATGTACCTCGCCAAACACCTCCGTAGGCTCCCTCTCCCTCCGGGAGAGAGGACTGATCGGGGGATATTCAAGAGGTTCGCCGACCTGAACTTGCTGCACCGAATCCAGATTCGTATTGCTGCTTGAAAGATCCATAATCGACGCGATCTCACAGGTCGATGTACCTCGCCAAACACCTCCGTAGGCTCCCTCTCCCTTCGGGAGAGGGCTGGGGTGAGGGTGCTTTTGAAAATCAATAGAACTTCTGACTTCGCGCCAACCTCATAGCTAACAAGTCCCTCCATTCCGGTAACGCCATGGACCTTGTTATCGCCCGCCCCGAAGGCCTCTACTGCCCCGCCGGGGATTTCTACATTGACCCGTGGCGGCCCGTCGAGCGCTCGGTGATCACCCATGCCCATGGCGATCATGCCCGTGGCGGCAACCAGCATTACCTGGCTGCCAGCGCCGGCGAAGGGATTCTGCGCGCGCGTCTGGGCGCGGACATCAACCTGCAAACCCTCGACTACGGCCAGCGCCTGACCCATCACGGGGTCACCCTGAGTTTTCATCCCGCCGGCCATGTGCTCGGCTCGGCTCAGGTACGGCTGGAATACGGCGGCGAAGTCTGGGTCGCGTCCGGCGATTACAAGATCGAACCCGACGGCACCTGCGCCCCCTTCGAACCGGTGCGCTGCCACACCTTCATCACCGAATCGACCTTCGGTCTGCCAATCTACCGCTGGCAGCCGCAGGCGCAGGTGTTCGCCGAGATCAATCAGTGGTGGCAGGCCAACATCGAAGCCGGCAAGGCCAGCGTGCTGTTTTGCTATTCGTTCGGCAAGGCCCAGCGGATTCTGCACGGCATCGATGAAACCCTCGGGCCGATCCTCAGCCACGGGGCGGTCGAGCCGCTGAACCGCGTGTACCGCGAGGCCGGCGTCTACCTGCCGCCAACCATCTACGCCGGTGACGTGAAAAAGAATGACCCGATGATGCGTCAGGCGCTGGTCATCGCCCCGCCGTCGGCCGGCGGCAGCAGTTGGATGCGCCGGTTCGGCGATTACAGCGACAGCTTCGCCAGCGGCTGGATGCGCCTGCGCGGCACCCGCCGGCGGCGCGGGGTCGATCGCGGTTTCGTGCTCTCGGATCACGCCGACTGGCCCGGCCTGTTGTGGGCCATCGAACAGACCGGCGCCGAACGGGTGATGGTCACCCACGGCTCGATTGGCGTGCTGGTGCGCCATCTGCGCGAGCAGGGTCTGGACGCCCAAGGTTTCAACACCGAATACGGTGACGATGAAGAAGAGCTATCCACCGCCACGCCCGTCGTTGCCGAGGTGCAACCATGAAAGACTTCGCCGGGTTGTACGCCGAACTCGACGCCACCACCTCGAGCAACGCCAAACTGGCGGCCATGCAAACCTACTTCGCCCAGGCGCAACCGCAGGATGCCGCGTGGGCGGTGTACTTTTTGTCCGGCGGGCGGCCTCGGCAACTGGTGCCGGTGCGGATCCTGCGCGATCTCGCGGTCGAGGTGTCCGGCCTGGCCCCGTGGCTGTTCGAGGAAAGTTATCAAGCGGTCGGCGATCTGGCGGAAACCATTTCGCTGGTGCTGCCGGAACACCCGCACACCTCCGAGGCCGGGCTCGCCGAATGGATCGAAGACAAACTGTTGCCCCTGCGCGGTGAAACCCCGGAATACCTCGCCCATCAGTTGCCCGCACTGTGGGCGCAACTGGATCGGCCAAGCTTGATGCTGTGCATCAAACTGATCACCGGCAGCTTCCGGGTCGGCGTGTCCAAATTGCTGGTGACCCGCGCCCTGGCTTCCATGGCCGGGCTCGACAGCAAACGCGTGGCGCAACGGCTGGTGGGTTACACCGACCTGTCCAACCGGCCGAACGCCGCCGCTTACCTGAAACTGATCGCCCCCGAATCCAGCGACGAGCACGCCCAGCGCGGCGGCCAGCCCTACCCGTTCTTCCTCGCCCATGCGCTGGCGCAACCGGTAGAAACCTTCGAGGCCCTGCTCGGGCCGCCGAGCAACTGGCAGGTGGAATGGAAGTGGGATGGCATTCGCGCGCAAGTGGTCAAGCGCGACGGAAAACTGTGGGTCTGGTCGCGGGGCGAAGAACTGGTCACTGAGCGCTTTCCCGAATTCGACACGCTGGTGCACGGTTTACCCGATGGCACGGTGATCGACGGCGAGATCGTAGTCTGGAAGAACAACCGCCCGGTCACCGAAGACGCGTTCGACCCGCAGTCGACAGAAGCCCCGGCGGTGCAACCGTTCGCGCTGTTGCAACAACGGATCGGCCGCAAGTCACTGGACCGGAAAATCCTTGAAGACGCGCCGGTGGTGGTACTCGCCTACGACCTGCTGGAATGGCAGGGCGAAGACTGGCGCAACCAGCCTCAGGCCAGGCGTCGTGAACAACTGGAACAAGTTATCGCCCACTGCAACAACCCGGTACTGCTGCCTTCGCCGATTCTGACGGGTGACGACTGGTTCGACCTCGCCCGCCAGCGCGAGGCCTCCAGGCGCCTGGGGGTCGAAGGCATGATGCTCAAGGCTCGCGACGCGATGTACGGCGTTGGCCGCACCAAGGACATGGGCGTGTGGTGGAAATGGAAGGTCGACCCGTTCAGCGTCGACGCGGTGTTGATCTACGCCCAGCGCGGACATGGCCGGCGCGCCAGCCTCTACAGCGATTACACTTTTGCGGTGTGGGACGGCCCGCCGGGATCCAGTGCAAGGTCACTGGTGCCATTCGCCAAGGCCTATTCAGGGCTGACCGATGCGGAAATGCGCGAGGTCGACAGCATCGTGCGCAAGACCACGGTGGAAAAATTCGGCCCGGTCAGCAGCGTGAAGCCGAGCCTGGTATTCGAACTGGGCTTCGAAGGCATCGCCCTCTCCCGCCGGCACAAGAGCGGCATCGCCGTGCGCTTCCCGCGCATGCTGCGCTGGCGCCAGGACAAGACCGTGGACGAGGCCGACAGCCTGGCGACCTTGCAAAACCTGTTGGTCTGACTCCTTCCCAACGATACTCCCCCCTCACCCCGATCGTTCCCACGCTCTGCGTGGGAATGCCTCAATGGACGCTCTGCGTCCGCTTTGGGACGCGGAGCGTCCCGGGCTGCATTCCCACGCGGACGATTCGACGCGGGAACGATCACCCACGAACCAACCTGGTGCAGCTTTTCCGTCGCGCCCGTTTTCGTGCACCGACCGGCCCCGGCATGCACTTCCTGCACCTTTTAAAACACTTGTTCGGGACTCTGGTTCGGAAATTGCTACTTTCTATAAGTCGTAAGCGCTCCAGTAACAATCATTCCGCGCCACAAGCGCTCATATTGGTTCTTAGGGATTGAATAATGAAAAAAGCATTGCTGACCCTTTCTGCACTGGCGTTGTGCATGGCCGCCGGCTCCGCGCTGGCCAAGGAATACAAAGAACTGCGGTTTGGCGTTGACCCTTCCTACGCACCGTTCGAGTCGAAAGCGGCAGACGGCAGCCTGGTTGGCTTCGACATCGATCTGGGCAACGCGATCTGCGCCGAGCTGAAGGTCAAGTGCAAATGGGTCGAAAGTGACTTCGACGGTATGATTCCGGGCCTCAAGGCCAATAAATTCGACGGTGTGATCTCGTCGATGACCGTTACCGAAGCCCGCGAAAAAGTCATCGACTTCTCCAGCGAGCTGTTCTCCGGCCCGACGGCCTACGTGTCGAAAAAAGGTTCGGGCATCACCGACGACGTCGCTTCCCTGAAAGGCAAAACCGTCGGCTACGAGCAAGGCACCATCCAGGAAGCCTATGCCAAAGCCGTGCTGGACAAGGCGGGCGTGAAAACCCAGGCCTATCAGAATCAGGACCAGGTGTATTCGGACCTGACTTCCGGCCGTCTCGATGCGGGCATTCAGGACATGCTGCAGGCCGAACTGGGCTTTCTGAAGTCGCCGCAAGGCGCTGATTATGAAGTCAGCAAGCCGGTCGACAACCACTTGCTGCCAGCCAAGACCGCTGTCGGTATTAAGAAAGGTAACACCGAGCTGAAAGCGCTTTTGGATAAAGGTATCAAAGCGTTACACGATGATGGCAAATACGCCGAGATTCAAAAGAAACACTTTGGCGATCTGAATCTGTACAGCGGCAAATAATGCCCCGGCGCCCATCCTCGATGGGCGCCTTTTTCATTCAGTCAGGTTGCTGATTTATGTTCGAAAACCTCTTACAAAATCTGGGGCTCTCCGCCTTCAGCCTCAAGGGTTTTGGCCCTTTGCTGTTGGAAGGCACCTGGATGACCATCAAATTGTCGGCGTTGTCGCTGCTGGTGGCCGTGTTGCTCGGCCTGCTCGGCGCCAGTGCCAAGCTGTCAAAAGTCAAACTGCTGCGCCTGCCCGCCCAGCTCTACACCACGCTGATTCGCGGGGTGCCGGACCTGGTGCTGATGCTGCTGATCTTCTACAGCCTGCAAACCTGGCTGACGACGCTCACCGATTACCTGGAATGGGAATACATCGAGATCGACCCGTTCAGCGCCGGGGTCCTGACCCTGGGCTTCATTTATGGCGCGTACTTCACTGAAACCTTTCGCGGGGCGATTCTCGCCGTGCCGCGCGGTCAGGTCGAAGCCGCCACCGCCTATGGCCTCAAGCGCGGTCAGCGCTTTCGTTTCGTGGTGTTCCCGCAAATGATGCGCTTCGCCCTGCCGGGCATCGGCAACAACTGGATGGTGATGCTCAAGGCCACCGCGCTGGTTTCGATCATCGGCCTGGCCGATCTGGTCAAGGCCGCGCAGGACGCCGGCAAGAGCACCTATCAACTGTTTTACTTCCTGGTGCTCGCCGCTTTGATTTACCTTTTGATCACCAGTGCCTCGAACATCATCCTGCGCTGGCTCGAACGCCGCTACGCCGCCGGTGCCCGGGAGGCCGTACGATGATCGAACTCCTGCAGGAATACTGGAAAGCCTTCCTTTATACCGACGGCCAGAACATCACCGGGCTGGCGATGACGATGTGGCTGCTCAGCGCCTCGATCTTCTTCGGTTTCCTCGTGTCGATTCCGCTGTCGATCGCTCGCGTCTCGCCGCACTTCTACATTCGCTGGCCGGTACAGTTCTACACCTACCTGTTCCGTGGCACGCCGCTCTATATCCAGTTGCTGATCTGCTACACCGGGATTTACAGCCTGGCCGCCGTGCGCGCGCAACCGGTGCTCGACAGTTTCTTTCGCGATGCGATGAACTGCACGATCCTGGCCTTCGCCCTCAACACCTGCGCCTACACCACGGAGATTTTCGCCGGGGCGATCCGCAGCATGAACCACGGTGAAGTCGAAGCGGCCAAGGCCTACGGGCTGACCGGCTGGAAGCTGTATGCCTACGTGATCATGCCGTCGGCGCTGCGCCGTTCGTTGCCGTACTACAGCAACGAAGTGATCCTGATGCTGCATTCGACCACCGTGGCCTTCACCGCGACCATCCCCGACATCCTGAAAGTCGCGCGGGACGCCAACTCGGCAACCTTCCTGACCTTCCAGTCGTTCGGCATCGCCGCGCTGATCTACCTGACAATCACCTTTGCGCTGGTCGGCCTGTTCCGCCTTGCCGAACGCCGATGGCTGGCCTTCCTCGGCCCGACCCACTAGGACCCTTTTGAGATGCGCCACCAGATACACGACCTGCTGGCCCCGCTGCCGGGGACCGCACGACAGATCCATAGCTTTCATTTCGGCCCGGACAAGGCCCAGGGCAAGATCTACATACAGTCCTCGCTGCACGCCGACGAACTGCCCGGCATGCTCGTGGCCTGGCACCTCAAGCAGCGTCTGGCGGAGCTGGAAGCCGCCGGGCGCCTGCGCAGCGAAATCGTGCTGGTGCCGGTGGCCAACCCGGTCGGCCTCGAACAGGTACTGATGGATGTGCCGCTGGGCCGCTACGAGCTGGAGAGCGGGCAGAATTTCAACCGCTGGTTCGTCGACCTCAGCGAGGAAATCGGCAACGAAATCGAAGCGCAGCTGTGCGACGACCCGCAGCGCAACCTCGAGCTGATCCGTTCGAGCCTGCGCAACGCCCTCGCCCGCCACACCGCCACGACTCAGCTGCAATCCCAGCGCCTGACCCTGCAACGGCTGGCCTGTGATGCGGACATGGTGCTCGACCTGCATTGCGATTTCGAATCCGTGGTTCATCTCTACACCACGCCCGAGGCCTGGCCGCAGGTCGAGCCGCTGGCGCGCTATATCGAATCCCAGGCGAGCCTGCTGGCCACCGACTCCGGCGGACAGTCGTTCGACGAGTGCTTCACCCTGCTGTGGTGGCAATTGAAGGAGCGCTTCGGCGAACACTTCGAGATTCCGCTCGGCAGCTTTTCGGTCACCGTCGAGTTGCGCGGTCAGGGGGATGTCACCCATCCGCTGGCCAGTCGCGATTGCCAGGCACTGATCGAATACCTGATCCACTTCGGCGCCATTGTCGGCGAACCCAAAGCCTTGCCGGCCCTGCCACATCCCGCCACACCGCTGGCCGGCGTGGAACCGGTGGCCACGCCCGTCGGCGGCCTGCTGGTGTACAGCGCCACACCCGGCCAGTGGCTGGAAGCCGGGCAGAAAATCGCCGAAATCATCGACCCGATCAGCGACCGGGTTACGCCAGTCCATTGCACCGCTTCCGGCCTGCTCTATGCCCGCTCGTTGCGGCGCATGGCCACCGCCGGGATGGTGATCGCCCACGTCGCGGGCGCCGAAGCCTATCGCAGCGGCTATCTACTTTCGCCTTGAGGATGCCTGTCCCATGTACAAATTGACCGTTGAAGGCCTGCACAAAAGCTATGGCGACCATCAGGTGCTCAAAGGCGTCTCGCTCAAGGCCAAGACCGGCGACGTGATCAGCCTGATCGGCGCCAGCGGCTCGGGCAAAAGCACCTTTTTGCGCTGCATCAACTTTCTCGAACAACCCAACGACGGCGCAATGAGCCTCGACGGCCAGGCGATCCGCATGGTCACAGACCGCCACGGCATGCACGTCGCCGACCCCAATGAACTGCAACGCCTGCGCACCCGCCTGGCGATGGTGTTCCAGCATTTCAATCTGTGGAGCCACATGACCGTGCTGGAAAACATCACCATGGCCCCGCGCCGGGTGCTGGGTTGCAGCAAGCAGGAAGCCGACGACCGCGCCCGGCGCTATCTGGAAAAGGTCGGCCTGCCGGCACGGGTGGCCGATCAGTACCCGGCGTTCCTTTCCGGCGGCCAGCAGCAACGGGTGGCGATTGCCCGAGCATTGGCGATGGAGCCGGAAGTCATGCTGTTCGACGAACCGACGTCGGCACTCGACCCGGAACTGGTCGGCGAAGTGCTCAAGGTGATTCAGGGCCTGGCCGAGGAAGGCCGGACCATGATCATGGTCACCCATGAAATGAGCTTTGCGCGCAAGGTCTCGAGCCAGGTGCTGTTCCTGCATCAGGGGCTGGTGGAAGAAGAAGGCGCGCCCGAAGAAGTGCTGGGCAATCCGAAAAGCGAACGCCTGAAGCAATTCCTCAGCGGCAATCTCAAGTAAAACTATTGCCCGGCCGGCGCGGTCACTGAAGGAACACCTTCAGAGCACACGTCGCCGGCATGGGCACTTCTACCGACTTCGCCAAACACTGGTTCAGCGCCCGCGACTGGAAGCCGTTCGCCTTTCAGAAACAAGTGTGGGCGGCAGTCAAACGTGGCGAATCCGGCCTGCTGCACGCCAGCACCGGCGCCGGTAAAACCTACGCGGTGTGGTTTGCCGCGCTCAATCGGTTTGCCCGCTCCGGGCCTGTTGCTGCAACCACTCGCAAACGCCCTCCACCCGCCGAACCGCTGACCGTCTTGTGGATCACGCCGATGCGGGCGCTGGCCGCCGACACTGCACGCGCCCTGCAAGCGCCGCTTGATGATCTGCAGATTCCCTGGAGCGTCGGCCTGCGCACCGGCGACACCGGCAGCAGTGAACGCGCCCGGCAAAACCGGCGCCTGCCCACCACTCTGATTACCACCCCGGAAAGCCTGACCCTGATGCTCGCCCGTGCCGACGCGCAAACGGCGCTGTCGACGCTACGCATGGTCGTGGTGGATGAGTGGCACGAATTGCTCGGCAACAAGCGCGGCGTGCAATTGCAACTGGCCCTCGCCCGGTTGCGCCGCTGGCAGCCGGGGCTGATCGTCTGGGGCGTTTCCGCGACGCTCGGCAATCAGTCCCACGCCGAACAGGTGCTGATCCCACAGGGTGACGGAATCAGTATTCAGGGGCAAAGCGAAAAGTCGCTCAAGGTCGACACGCTGCTCCCTCCGGCGATCGAACGCTTTCCCTGGGCCGGACACATCGGCCTGAAGATGTTGCCGCAGGTGGTCGCCGAACTGGACGCCTGCGCCAGCAGCCTGGTGTTCACCAATACCCGGGCGCAATCGGAAATCTGGTATCAGGCCTTGCTGGAAGCGCGGCCGGACTGGGCCGGCTTGATCGCCCTGCATCACAGCTCGCTGTCCCGCGATACCCGCGACTGGGTCGAGCAAGCGCTGAAGAATGGTCAACTCAAAGCCGTGGTCTGCACTTCAAGTCTGGACTTGGGGGTGGATTTCCTGCCGGTGGAGCGAGTGCTGCAAATCGGCTCGGCCAAAGGCGTGGCGCGGCTGATGCAGCGTGCCGGACGTTCGGGCCATGCGCCAGGTCGAACGTCGCGAGTGACTCTGGTACCGACCCACAGCCTGGAGCTGATCGAAGCCGCGGCCGCCCGCGATGCCGTGGCGCAGCGGCGGATCGAACCTCGACTGTCACCGCACAAACCGCTGGATGTGCTGGTGCAGCATCTGGTCAGCATGGCCCTGGGCGGTGGCTTTATTCCCGATGAGCTGTACGAAGAAGTCCGTGGCGCCTGGGCCTATCGTGACCTGACGCTCGCGGACTGGGCCTGGGCGCTGGCGTTCGTACGCCACGGCGGGATGTCGCTGACGGCGTATCCGGATTACCGCCGGGTCGAGCCGGATGAGCACGGGATCTGGCGCGTCCCCGATGCCCGCCTGGGGCGCCGCCATCGCATGAGCATCGGCACCATCGTCAGCGATGCCAGCATTCATCTGAAGTTCTGGAGCAAGGGCGGAGGCGGCAAACAGCTGGGCAGCGTTGAAGAAGGCTTTATCGCTCGCCTCAAACCTGGCGATGGGTTTCTGTTCGCCGGTCGCTTGCTGGAGCTGGTGCGGGTGGAAAACATGACCGCCTATGTCAAACGCAGCACGGCGAAAAAAGCCGCGGTGCCGCGCTGGAATGGCGGGCGCATGCCGCTCTCCAATGAATTGGCCGAAGCCGTGGTCAGCCGCTTCAGCGCGGCGGCACACGGTGAGTTTGCCGGCCCGGAAATGCACGCCTTGCGCCCGCTGCTGGAAACACAGATGCGCTGGTCGGGCCTGCCGACAGACAACAACCTACTGGCCGAAGTGCTGAAATCCCGCGAAGGCTGGCACCTTTTCCTATACCCGTTTGCAGGACGCCAGGTGCATCTGGGGCTGGCCAGCCTGCTGGCGTGGCGGGTCAGTCAGCGTTTGCCTGTGACTTTCTCGATTGCGGTCAACGATTACGGACTGGAATTGCTCAGCGCCACGCCCGTTGACTGGCCTGTGCAACTGGATGGCGCCCTGCTCAGTCCCGAGGACTTATTGAGGGATGTGCTGGCCAGCCTCAATGCGGGGGAACTGGCACTGCGCAGGTTTCGGGAAATCGCGCGGATTGCCGGGCTGGTGTTTGCCGGTTACCCCGGCGCGCCGAAAAGCACCCGTCAGGTGCAGGCCTCCAGCGGGCTGTTCTTCGAAGTGTTCAAACAATACGACGCCGACAACCTGCTACTGGTGCAGGCCGGGGAAGAAGTCCTTCGGGAAGAACTGGATATTCGTCGACTGGAACAGACATTGGAGCGGATCAACCGGATGAAACTGGACATGCACCTGATCAAACGTCCTACACCGCTCGGGTTTCCATTGCTGGTGGAACGCATGCGCGAAAGCATGAGTTCGGAAAAACTCGCCGACCGCATCCGCCGAATGGTTGGCGATCTGGAACAAACTGCCGACAAGGGCCAATCCTGATGAACGCGCCTTACCCGGTGCGTCTGGCAGGCGAAGACCTCTGGCTGCTGCCGGAAAAAGCGCTGTACTGGCCCGCGCAACAGGCGCTGCTGATTGCCGATGTGCATTTCGGCAAGGCTGCCGCTTACCGGCGCTTGGGGCAGCCTGTGCCGCAGGGCACGACAGCGAGCAACATCGCCGTGATCGAGCAGTTGCTGGCGAAACTGCCGTGTCGGCAACTGATCTTTCTTGGGGATTTTCTGCATGGGCCGGGTTCGCATGCCCCGGGCACTTTGAGTGCTTTGGCTGAGTGGCGCTCACGCCACGCCGATCTGCCGATCACGCTGATTCGCGGTAATCACGATAAACGCGCCGGTGATCCGCCAGCGACGCTGAACATTCGGGTGGTGCCGGAGCCGATGCTGCTCGGGCCCTTCGCGTTGCAGCACGAACCCGATCCGCACCCTGAACGCCACGTGCTTGCAGGCCACGTCCACCCGGTCTATCGGTTGAACGGCAAGGGGCGTCAGCGTTTGCGTCTGGCGTGTTTCAGGCTGGGGGAACGCATCAGCCTGCTGCCGGCGTTTGGCGCCTTCACCGGCGGTTATCCGGTGGAGAAGGAAGACAGCTGTCGGATCTTTGTCATTGGCGACAACGAAATATGGCCCGTCGGCTGAAGTCCTGTTCAGGATTCAGCCGACGGGCCATACATTCGATCAAGCGACAGGCGCAGGTGGCGGTTTGTCCGGCAGCGTAGGCTCGCCGGGCTCGGTCGGTTCTTCGTTGGGGGTATCGGGATCGGGCTGGTGAGGAATTCCGCCAGCCATGGCGATGGGCGGGTGTGCCAACAAGGACCAGGCCAATACGCCAATCTGATTGGGCTCGAGCCTTGCCAGTTCGGCAGTGATTTGCGGATCGATCTTCATGGAGCACTCCTCGGCGAAGGCCCGTCCCGCTGTTCGCGAAACGGGCAGTACACCCCATAGAGTGTCTACCCGCCGAAGAATTCCCGGTAACTGCCGGATGGACGGATCAGGTGCGCGGCAGGGTCACGCCACGCTGGCCCTGGTACTTGCCCGCACGATCCTTGTAGGAGACTTCGCATTCCTCGTCGGATTCGAGGAATAGCATCTGCGCCACGCCTTCGTTGGCGTAGATCTTCGCCGGCAGGTTGGTGGTGTTGGAGAACTCCAGGGTCACCTGGCCTTCCCACTCGGGCTCGAGCGGAGTGACGTTGACGATGATGCCGCAGCGAGCGTAAGTGCTCTTGCCCAGGCAGATGGTCAGGACGTTGCGTGGAATACGGAAGTATTCAACGGTCGTGGCCAGGGCGAAGGAGTTTGGCGGAATGATGCAGACGTCGCTGTGGACATCGACGAAGCTGCCAGCGTCGAAGTTTTTCGGATCGACGATGGCCGAATTGATGTTGGTGAACACCTTGAAATGATTGGTGCAACGCACATCGTAGCCGTAGCTCGACACACCGTAGGAGATCACACGGCTGTCGTCGCTGCCACGTACCTGGCGCTCGACGAACGGCTCGATCATGCCGTGTTCCTGCGCCATGCGGCGAATCCACTTGTCCGATTTGATGCTCATGGCGGGTGTCCTGAATAGCGAGGTGGAAAAAATCTGTCCGGCATCTTACCGGGCGCGCCGCCGGGTTCAAAGTCCGGGCTGCAAATCTCGGCGAACGTGCAGGAATTACGCGGCCTGGCGACGAACCGTCACACCGCCGATCCCTAAAACAGAGAAACCTTCGCAAGAAGCATTGGCACGTTCCGGAAAAAGGGTTAAGGTGGCGCCACTGTGCTGCTTGTGTCACTGAGAATCTCTACACGATATGTTGAATTTCGATCCAACCATCTACAAGAATTTTTCCTGCTCTTTGCACTCAGTCTCGGCCAGGGTTCTTCCTGAGTCGCAGTTATCTTTGTTCAAGGAGTTACACCATGTCTAATCGCCAAACCGGTACCGTTAAGTGGTTCAACGATGAAAAAGGCTTCGGCTTCATCACTCCACAATCCGGTGACGACCTGTTCGTTCACTTCAAAGCTATCCAATCCGACGGCTTCAAAAGCCTGAAAGAAGGCCAACAGGTTTCTTTCATCGCTACCCGCGGTCAGAAAGGCATGCAAGCTGAGGAAGTACAAGTTATCTAACTTGTAGCTTCTTTAGTAAAAGGCCCCGCCCTCAAAAGCGGGGCTTTTTTGTGGGCGTCTGTTTTTCCAGGCGCAAAAAAAAGATCGCAGCCTGCGAAGGCTGCGATCTTTTTTGTTGCTTACCAAGCGACGCCGAAGCCGGCGGTGTAGCGGGTCTTGCTCAAGTCCGCATCCTCGGTGCCGCTGATGATGTCGCGCTCAGCCTTGAGGTTGAGGGATGCCCAGTCGGTGACCTTGTAGCGCAGGCCCATTTCCGCATCCAGCGCGTAGTCAGCCACGCCGGACAACGGCTTGCCGACTTCGCCATTGGTGAAGAACTCGACCTTCTTGCCGATCAGGTAGCGGTTGTAGTCCCACTTCATGGCGACTGAATAGAAGTTGTCCTTGCTGCCATCGCGATACTGGTAGTCCGTGCGGTTGAGCAGCGAGCCGAGGGAGAACGCCCCCAGCTCGTCATCCCAGAACTGGTAACCCGGACCGGTACCGACCACGCGCTGGCGCGCCAGCTCTTCGATGTGATCGCGCTTGTAGTTCAGGCGGCCCTGCCAGAACCACTTGTCCGTCAGGAAGCGGTCGAGTGCGTACTCGGCGCGCCAGTTGTCGGTGGTGGTCACGTCGTCCTGCACTTCGCGGTTGTACTCGCCCTCGGCGGTGTGCCGCCAGCGACCATGGCGGGCGGACGTCTTGAAGCCGATGTCGTAGTCGTCGGTGTCCTTTTCCGCACGCTGGTAATCCAGCGCCAGGTCGACATTGCCCTTCCACACCAGATCCTCGACCACCGGTTTGGGCTTGAGAATCTGCTGAATGCTCGCCAGCTCCACGGTTTTCGGCGCTTCGCCGTTGGCAAGGATGACCTTGCCGTCTTCGGCAGCGGTCAGCGACTTGGCCTTCTCGCCGTTGTAGGCGTCCTGCTTGACCAGCAGTTCCTGATCGCTCTCCAGGGTCTTGACCTGCTTCCAGTCGATGGTGACGGCCCCGGCGTACTGGGTCTGGACCAGCAACTTGCCGCCGTCGAACAGCGTGATTTTACCGCTCAGCTTGTCACCGTTCTTCAACCAGACGGTGTCGGCAAGCAAAGGTGTGGACGCACTGAAGACAGCAAGGCACAGCAGGGTTCTGGACAACATAAGCGAATCGAAGACTCAAGTTTGCGAAAAAAGGGTCGGCATTATCCGTAGGAATAATTCCCTGACAAGGAGTGACCCGGCTAATTCTGTTGAGTTCATTTCTCAATTGCCCCTCCACCGATTACGCTTAAGGACATAACGCGATCAAGCTCAGGAACCGCGCACGTGACAGACCCGATGCATGCCTGCGAAAACGATCCGCAAATCCGACGCACGGCACTCTATTCCACCCTCGCCCAAGTGCCTGAGGGCAAAGTCGTCAGCTATGGTCAGTTGGCCGAACTGGCGGGATTGGGGCGCGCCGCCCGCTGGGTCGGCCGGACCCTGAGCCAATTGCCCGGCGACACCAAACTACCCTGGCACCGCGTACTCGGCGCCGGCGGTCGGATCAGCCTGCCGGCGGGCAGCCCGTCCGGGGACGAACAGCGGGCTCGATTGCGCATGGAAGGCATCACCGTCCTGAACAATCGTGTGGATATTCGGCGCCATGGCTGGCGTCCGGTAGAGCACAGCGGTTAGAGTGCGCGCTTTGTTTTCGCAATCTTGAGGCAGACTTCAGCCCATGCCCCGTAAAACCTGGCGCGCCGCGCTCGCCGCCTATGCCAGTCCTTCGACGCTCGTGCTGTTGTTGCTGGGTTTCGCCGCCGGCCTGCCGTACATGCTGGTGTTCTCGACACTTTCGGTCTGGCTGCGTGAAGCCGGTGTGGCCCGCGAGACGATCGGCTACGCCAGCCTGATCGGTCTGGCCTACGCCTTCAAATGGGTCTGGTCGCCCCTGCTCGACCAATGGCGCCTGCCGCTGCTGGGCAAGCTGGGTCGTCGCCGTTCGTGGCTGGTACTTTCACAGACGCTGGTGATCCTCGGTCTGATCGGCATGGGCTTTTGCGACCCGCAAAAACACCTGTCCTGGCTGATCGCTATCGCTGTGGTTGTCGCCTTCGCTTCCGCCACCCAGGATATCGCCGTCGACGCCTATCGACTGGAAATCGCCGAAGACAACCGCCAGGCCGCACTGGCCGCCAGTTACATGTCCGGTTATCGGATCGCCGCCCTGCTCGCGACCGCGGGTGCGCTGTTCTTCGCCGAGGGCTTCGGCTCTACAGGCTTCAAGTACCAGCATTCGGCCTGGACCGGCACCTACGTGCTGTTCGGTGCCCTGATGGTGCCTGCCCTGCTCACCACCCTGCTGATGCGCGAGCCGCCGGTGCCGTTGCGCACCCAGTTGCAGGCGGGGCGTTACACCTTCATGCATCAGTTGATGTCGGTGTTCGTGCTGATCATTTTGCTGGTCTCCGTGCCGGCGATGTTCACCCAGCTCTACAACACCGACTTCGCCAGCGTGCTGTTTGGCGACATGAGCCCGCTGGACCTGCTGCTGGAAGACCGGGCGTTCTTGCGCGCGATTCTCTACACCACGCTGACCTGCCTGTGCCTCTCGGCCATGGGCCGTCGCGGTCTGGCGCCGGTGCTGACACCGGTCAACGACTTCATCCTGCGCTACCGCTGGCAGGCGTTGCTGCTGCTCGGCCTGATCGCCACCTATCGAATGTCCGACACGGTGATGGGCGTGATGGCCAACGTGTTCTACATCGACCAGGGTTTCACCAAGGACCAGATCGCCAGCGTCAGCAAGATCTTCGGCCTGATCATGACCCTCGTCGGCGCCGGCATGGGCGGTCTGCTGATCGTGCGCTTCGGTATCCTGCCGATCCTGTTCATCGGCGGTGCCGCGTCGGCGGGCACCAATCTGCTGTTCCTGATGCTGGCCGACATGGGCCCGAACCTGCAGATGCTGGTGGTGACGATTTCCCTCGACAACTTCAGTTCGGGCCTGGCCACCTCGGCGTTCGTCGCCTACCTGTCGAGCCTGACCAACCTGAAGTTCTCCGCCACCCAGTACGCCCTGCTCAGCTCGATCATGCTCCTGCTGCCACGCCTGATCGGCGGCTACTCCGGGGTGATGGTGGAGAAGTTCGGTTATCACAACTTCTTCCTGATCACCGCGCTGCTCGGCGTCCCGACCCTCGTGCTGATCGCGTTGCACTGGTTCCAGGAAAGCCGCCGCGAAGGCCCGACGCCGACCCCGGAACCTGCACCGACCTCCGTCGTGGAAGAATCGTAAGACATCTCGCACCCGGCGAGAGGCTTCGCGCCGGGGTTGCACTTCTGTACGTCGGCGGATCTCGCCGTTACACTGCTCCGTCATTTCCAGTCATAGCAACCGACAACGGCCAACCATGCGCACCAGTCAATTTTTGCTCGCCACACAGAAAGAAACGCCTTCCGACGCGGTCGTGATCAGCCACCAGCTGATGCTGCGCGCCGGCATGATCCGCAAACTCGCCTCGGGCCTGTACACCTGGCTGCCGATGGGCTTGCGAGTGATGCGCAAGGTGGAAGCCATCGTTCGCGAAGAAATGAACGCCGCCGGCTCTCTGGAAGTGTTGATGCCGAGCACCCAACCGGCCGAGCTGTGGCAGGAATCGGGACGCTGGGAAGAATACGGCCCTGAGCTGCTGCGCATCAAAGACCGCCACGGTCGTGATTTCTGCGCGGGCCCGACCCACGAAGAAGTGATCACCGATCTGATGCGCAACGAGTTGAGCAGCTACAAACAGCTGCCGATCAACCTGTACCAGATCCAGACCAAATTCCGTGACGAAATCCGTCCACGCTTCGGCCTGATGCGCGGTCGCGAATTCATCATGAAGGACTCGTACTCCTTCCATGCGGATCAGGCGTCGCTGCAGATCACCTACGACCGCATGCACGAAGCGTACTGCAACATCTTCACCCGCCTGGGCCTGAAGTTCCGTCCGGTGGAAGCCGACAACGGGTCGATCGGCGGCGCCGGCTCCCACGAATTCCACGTGCTGGCCGAGTCCGGCGAAGACGACATCGTCTTCAGCAACGGTTCCGACTACGCGGCGAACATCGAGAAGGCCGAAGCCGTGCCGCGTGAAACCTCGCGCGCCGCGCCAAGCGAAGAGCTGCGCCTGGTCGACACACCAGACACCAAGACCATCGCGGCCCTGGTGGAGAAATTCAATCTGCCGATTGAAAAGACCATCAAGACCCTGATCGTGCACGCGGAAGAAGAAGGCAAGCTGATTGCACTGATCATCCGTGGCGACCACGAGCTGAACGAAATCAAGGCTGCCCAGCAACCTGGTGTTGCCAGCCCGCTGGTCATGGCCTCCGATGCCGAACTGCGTGACGCCATTGGCGCCGGTGCCGGCTCCCTCGGCCCGCTGAACCTGCCGCTGCCAATCATCATCGACCGTTCGGTCGAGCTGATGAGCGACTTCGCCATCGGTGCCAACATCGACGACAAGCACTACTTCGGCGTGAACTGGGAGCGTGACCTGCCGGTTCCGACCGTGGCCGACCTGCGTAACGTCGTGGCTGGCGACCCAAGCCCGGACGGCAAGGGCACCCTGGAAATCAAGCGCGGCATCGAAGTCGGGCACATCTTCCAGCTGGGCAACAAGTACAGCAAGGCGATGAAGTGCGAAGTGCTGGGCGAGAACGGCAAGCCGGTGACCCTGGAAATGGGTTGCTACGGTATCGGCGTTTCCCGCGTGGTGGCTGCCGCCATCGAGCAGAACAACGACGAGAACGGCATCATCTGGAGCGACACCCTGGCGCCGTTCCAGATCGCCCTGGTGCCGCTGCGCTATGAAACCGAGCTGGTGCGCGAAGCCACCGACAAGCTGTACGCGGAACTGACCGCGGCCGGCTTCGAAGTGCTGCTGGACGACCGCGACAAGAAAACCAGCCCGGGCATCAAGTTCGCGGACATGGAGCTGATCGGCATTCCGCACCGGATCGTGGTCAGCGACCGCGGCCTCGCCGAAGGCAACCTGGAATACAAGAGCCGTACCGAAGGCCAGGCGCAAGCGCTGCCGGTTGCCGACGTGCTGTCTTTCCTTCAGGCCCGTATCCGCCGCTGAAACCAGATAGAGACGTCATGTTCAAGCGAAACACCTTAGGCCTCGGTGGTGCCGCCCTGTGCGGCACCCTGCTGGTCAGCGGCTGTGCCAATCACATGTCACAACGCAGCGAGCACGAGGAACGTGTCGAGCGCAAACTGCTCGATCACAGCCTGCAGATCGATGTCGGCGAGCCCAAGGTGCTTGAGCTGCCGCAACGGCGCGTGAAGATCAACGAACAGAAGACTTTCGAAGTCACCGAGTTCGAGGTCACCCGCCATTACGACCGTTACACGCCTTACCAGCCATGGCGGGAGATCTACGAGATTCCGCTGGGCGCGGTGGCGGTGGTCGGCGGCGTCGGCGCGAACGTGGTCAACGTGTTTGCCCTCGGCAATCTGCCCGACAGCGTGACACGGGACTGGCTCAGCTACGGTTTCGCCGGCCTCAACCCGTTCATGAACGTGCAATCCAACGGTCGCGCGCAACAGAACCTGGCCGGCATCGACGAAGTCCAGCGCGACAAGCGCACGGAATATTCGAGCCTGCCGTGGAGCGAGCGCCCGGTTCAGGTCAAGGTTGGCAAGCAGACCTTCGACATGACCACCGATCGAAACGGCGTGCTGCGCCTGAACCTGCTGGACAGCCCGTTCGCCGAAAACGACCTCAATCATGTGGGCAAACTGCAGATCAGCGTCGAAGACAGCAAGGATGACGTGCATTCCGACTCGTCTTTGGCGATCAGCACTCACCTGCGCGGCAAGCTGCTGGAAGCTCACGGGCTGATCTACGACGATCTGGAAGACGACGAAGTGAGCCAGTGGGTGCACCGGGTCAAGCGTCTGTCGGAACTGGGTCTGGAAGAAGAAGCCAGTGAGCTGGAACAAAGCCTGATCGAACTGACCCGCAACGATCCCGAGTTGCAGGCCGAATTCCTCAAGTCCCTGACCCGGGATGCGGGGCGTCTGGTGGCGGATCCGGGGCCGAACTGAAACCCCTGAAAAAATGCCCGAACCTGCTTCGGGCATTTTTTTGCTCGTCTATCGCTCGAACAGCTCCATCTGCTCGAACCCGCCGCGCAAATCCTCGAGCCGCACACCCACTCCCAATAGCCGTACCGGTTTGCCACCGCGATTGAACGCTTGCGTCAGCATCAACTGGTAACTGCCCAGATCCCGCCCTGCCCCGGCCTGCTCCAGCGTGGTCTGGGTGAAATCGTGAAACTTCACTTTGACGAACGGCTTGCCCGGCCGGTAGCTGCTGTCGATCCGCGCCATGCGGGTTTTCAGGGTTTCCAGCAATTCCGGGAGCTTGTCGAGGCAACTGCGCAGGTCCGGCAGATCGACGTCGTAGGTGTTTTCGACACTGATCGACTGACGGCGACTGTCGTTGTGTACCAACCGCTCATCAATCCCACGGGCCAGACTCCACAATCGCTCGCCAAAACTGCCGAATTCCCGCACCAGCGCCAGCTTGTCCCACTCGCGCAATTGCAGACAGTCACTGATACCGAGCCTGCTCAGCTTGTCGGCGGTGACCTTGCCCACCCCGTGCAACTTGCTCACCGGCAGACCACTGACAAAGTCTTCGACCTGATCCGGGGTGATCACGAACAATCCGTTGGGCTTTCTCCAGTCGCTGGCGATCTTGGCCAGAAACTTGTTCGGCGCCACGCCGGCGGAGACGGTGATGTGCAATTGATTGGAAACCCGGCGACGAATGTCCTGGGCAATGCGCGTGGCGCTGCCGCCGAAATGCGCGCTGTCCGAGACATCAAGATAGGCCTCGTCCAGGGAAAGCGGCTCGATCAGGTCGGTGTAATCGCTGAAGATCGTATGAATTTCCTTCGAGGCCTCGCGATAGGCATCCATTCGCGGCTTGACGATGGTCAGGTCCGGGCACAGCTTCAAGGCATGCCCGGACGACATCGCCGAACGAACGCCATAAGCCCGCGCCTCATAGTTGCAGGTGGCGATCACCCCGCGCCTGTCCGCCGAGCCACCCACCGCCAACGGCTTGCCGGCGAGACTCGGGTCATCCCGCATCTCGATGGCGGCGTAGAAACAGTCACAGTCGACGTGGATGATTTTTCGCTGAGTCATGACAGAAAAGTAAACGTGGCGAGCCGGACCGGCAGTATCTCACTGACACCTGTATATAGCACCAGTGGTAGGAATGTTCTTTTCAGTTTGTAGGAAACGGACTTTGAATTTATTTTCTCAATCGAAAACCAACCTCCAATAGAGCTGAAACCCTTGCCCTGCCTGACCTGCAGCCCCCGAAAAGACCGTCCGTCAGCGCTAACCGATTGAAGCTGAAGAGGTTTTATCCAAATTGAAGGTTGACACCCCGGCGTTCCTCTGTAGAATGCCGCCACACAGACGCGGGATGGAGCAGTCTGGTAGCTCGTCGGGCTCATAACCCGAAGGTCGTCGGTTCAAATCCGGCTCCCGCAACCAAACATCAGAAAAGGCCAATCGAAAGATTGGCCTTTTTTGTGCGCGTCTGTTTTTTCGGATCCAGCCGCATATTCCGGAAATCGTTCCGATTCCGAAACTTAGCGCTCCCCTGCGACCGTTTGCCGCGATTGCACACTTATTTGACCCTTCTCGGGATTATCGGTTGACACCCCGCCGTTCGCCTGTAGAATGCCGCCACACAGACGCGGGATGGAGCAGTCTGGTAGCTCGTCGGGCTCATAACCCGAAGGTCGTCGGTTCAAATCCGGCTCCCGCAACCAAACATCAAAAAAGGCTACTCGAAAGAGTGGCCTTTTTTGTATCTGTGGAAAAAGTCCTTTCGCAACAATGATCTGTCACTGTGCAGTACCGTTCAGGATCTGAAGACCGCCAAGTTGCGACTATGCTTGAAGTCGCGGGCAAGGCGTCTGCAATCCAGGAGCTGCCCTCGCCGATACCCGGTGAGAGGCGTAGTATTTTGTGATTATTTTTTTCTACAGGGATTGGTAACTTGGCTGGATACCTCCATCCTGTCGCGCACAATCCAAGAGGTGATTGATGCGCGCCAACTCGTCTGATTCACAAGACACCGTCACAGCAAACCCACCGATCAAACCTGAGCGTTTGCGCCTGCTGGATCGGATCAGCAAATACCGGCAACCGATCGGTCTGGCGGTCACTTTGCTGCTGTTCGCCATTGCGCTGATTGCCTGTCGCCATCTGCTCAGCGAACTCGATCTCGACGCCTTGCACGACTCGATTCTCGACGTGCCGAAACCGGCCCTGCTCGGTGCCCTCGGTGCGACGGTCGTCGGCTTCATTATCCTGCTCGGCTATGAATGGTCGGCCAGTCGTTATGCCCGCGTGACGCTGGCGCCGAAAGTGCTGGCACTGGGCGGTTTCACCGCGTTTGCCATCGGCAACGCCATCGGCCTGTCGATGCTGTCCGGTGGGTCGGTGCGTTACCGTTTATATGCACGACATGGACTGGGCGCTTCCGAAGTCGCGCACATGACCCTGTTCGCCAGCCTGTCGCTGGGCTGCGCCCTGCCGCCGCTGGCCGCGCTTGCGACCCTGAGCAACCTGCCAGCGGCTTCACAGGCACTGGGGCTGTCCGAGACCTTGTTGGGCACGATTGCCGGCGTGGTGCTGCTGCTCGGCGCGATCCTGGCCATCGGCATCTATCGCCGTCGCCTGCCGGAGCAGCCTTATCCGGACAACCTGCTGGTCCGAGCCGGTCGTCGCACCCTGCGTCTGCCGGGTCGTCGCCTGACGTTCCTGCAACTGGTCATCACCGCCCTCGACGTCGCCGCCGCTGCGACCGTCCTTTATCTGCTGCTGCCGGAAGCGCCACCCTTCGGTGCGTTCCTGCTGGTTTACTTGCTGGCCCTGGCCGCCGGCGTACTCAGTCACGTTCCGGGCGGTGTGGGGGTCTTCGAAGCGATTCTGCTGGCCGCGTTCGCCGACAAGCTCGGCGCCGCGCCACTGGCCGCTGCCCTGCTCCTGTATCGCCTGATCTATGTGGTGCTGCCGTTGCTGGTGGCCTGCGTGCTGTTGCTGCTCAATGAAGGCCAGCGCCTGTTTCAGTCGCAGACCATGCGTGCGGCTTCCGGTCTGGCGGCACCGATTCTCGCGGTGCTGGTGTTCCTGTCCGGCGTGGTGCTGCTGTTTTCCGGGGCGACGCCAGAGATCGACACCCGCCTGGAACACATCGGTTTTCTGATTCCTCACCGTCTGGTCGACGCCTCACACTTTGGCGCCAGCCTGATCGGTGTGCTGTGCCTGATGCTCGCTCAGGGCCTGCGTCGCCGGTTATCGGCGGCGTGGATGCTGACCACCATTCTGTTGCTGGTGGGCGCCCTGCTCTCGCTGCTCAAGGGTTTCGACTGGGAAGAAGCGACCCTGATGACCCTCACCGCCGCGCTGCTGGGGGTGTTCCGCCGTTCGTTCTACCGCCCGAGCCGTCTGACCGAACTGCCGTTCTCGCCGCTGTATCTGGTGGCCAGCCTGTGCGTACTCGGTGCTTCGACCTGGCTTTTGCTGTTCGCTTATCAGGACGTCCCTTACAGCCATCAACTGTGGTGGCAGTTCACCCTCGACGCCGACGCCCCGCGCGGCTTGCGCTCGCTGCTCGGCGCCGCCGTGTTGCTGCTGGTGATTGCCTTGACCTGGCTGCTGCGCACTGCTCGCCCGGTGATTCACCTGCCGACACCCGATGAGCTGGAACGCGCCTCGAAAATTCTGATGGCCTCCTCGCAACCGGACGGTGGCCTGGCCCTGACCGGTGACAAGGCGCTGCTGTTTCATCCCAACGACGAAGCCTTCCTGATGTACGCCCGTCGCGGCCGCAGCCTCGTGGCCCTGTACGACCCGATCGGCCCCGGCCAGCAACGGGCCGAAATGATCTGGCAGTTCCGCGACCTGTGCGACATCCATCACGCCCGCCCGGTGTTCTATCAGGTGCGCGCCGAGAACCTGCCGTACTACATGGACATCGGCCTGACCGCAATCAAGCTGGGCGAGGAAGCCCGGGTCGATCTGCATCGCTTTGACCTGGAAGCCAAGGGAAAGGAGATGAAGGACCTGCGCTACACCTGGAACCGTGGCACCCGTGACGGCCTGTCGCTGGAGATCCATGAGCCGGGCCAGGCGCCGATGGATGAGCTCAAGGTGATTTCCGATGCCTGGCTGACCGGCAAGAACGTGCGCGAGAAAGGCTTCTCCCTCGGCCGTTTCAGCGACGATTACCTGAAGCATTTCCGCATTGCGGTGATTCGCTTCGAAGGTCGCCCGGTGGCGTTCGCCAACCTGCTCGAGACCTACAGCCATGACCTGGCCAGTCTCGACCTGATGCGCGCGCACCCGGACGCCCCCAAGCTGACCATGGAATTCATGATGGTCGGTCTGATTCAACACTATAAGAGTCACGGATACGCGCGCTTCAGCCTGGGCATGGTGCCGCTGTCGGGGTTGCAACCCCGGCGCGGTGCACCGCTGACCCAGCGTCTGGGCTCGATGGTTTTCCGCCGTGGTGAGCAGTTGTACAACTTCCAAGGCTTGCGCCGCTTCAAAGACAAGTTCCAGCCTGACTGGGAACCCCGTTATATGGCCGTGCCCGCCGGACTCGATCCGCTGGTGGCGCTGGCCGACACTGCTGCCCTGATCGCGGGCGGCTTGACTGGATTGGTGAAACGCTGATGATTCAACGCTCCCTGAAGTACATCCTGGTCGCACTGCTGGTGCTGGCCGCGATTGCCGGCGGCGGTTTCTGGTACCTCAAACGCCCGGCACCGGAACCGACCCTCGAACAGCTCACCCCGGCCGATGGCGCCGCCATGACCCGGGTCATCCCCGGCACCAAGCCCAAGGCGCAGGTGCTGGTGGCGGTCAACGACGACCAGAAACTCAGCGACAAGCAACTGAGCACCCTGAGCCGCAGCGCCTCGGCGCAGATCGTTCAGGTGATTCTGCCCAAGGACTGCCTGCTGCAAAGCCGCGCCCTGCAAGCCGGCCTGCGTGAACTGAACGGCCCGGCGACCCTGGTCAGCGGCATCGGCCCCGGCGCCGTGCTGGCGTGGCGCTGGCTGTCCGAGCAGAAGGACGACAAGGCTCAAGCCGTATCGGTCGACCTGGCCCTGGAAAAACCCGGCTGCACCCACCTGCTGCCAAAAGCCGCCGCCCACGGCCACTGGCTGGTGGCGTGGAACGACAACCCGGACGACACCAGCGCCGGTTTCGTACGCGATCAACCGAACGCAGAAACCAGCATCAGCGACTACGACATCAACCTGCCGCAAGTGCTGAACAACGAACTGCGCAAGATCCTCGTCGGCGGCGACAAGGCCAACGGTGGCCTGCAGATCCCGGTGGTGGAAGTCCCGGCCGGCCAGGCCAAGGACACCGTGACCCTGTTCCTGTCCGGTGACGGCGGCTGGCGCGATCTGGACCGCGACGTGGCCGGCGAAATGGCCAAGATCGGCTACCCGGTGGTCGGCATCGACACCCTGCGCTACTACTGGCAGCACAAGAGCCCGGAACAGAGCGCCCTGGACCTGACCGAACTGATGCAGCACTACCGCCAGAAATGGGGCACCAAGCGCTTCATCCTGACCGGCTACTCATTCGGCGCCGACGTCCTGCCGGCCATCTACAACCGCCTGCCGGAAACCGAGCAGCAACGCGTCGACGCAATCATCCTGCTGGCCTTCGCCCGCACCGGCAGCTTCGAAATCGAAGTCGAAGGCTGGCTCGGCAACGCCGGCAAAGAAGCCGCCACCGGACCGGAAATGGCCAAACTGCCACCGGCCAAGGTCGTGTGCATCTACGGTGAAGAAGAAACCGACGAAAGCGGCTGCACCGACAAGACGGCGGTGGGCGAAGCGGTGAAACTGCCTGGCGGCCACCACTTCGACGAGAACTACCCGGCGCTGGCCAAGCGTCTGGTGGATCTGATCGAGAAGCGCCAGAACTCGGCGCAGGTGGCGGAAGAGTGATCTGAAGCGCCCCCAAAAAAGCCCCCGCAACCTTAGGGTTGCGGGGGCTTTTTTACGCAAACTTGAAGCACTTCCTGCCAGTCAAACCCTGTATCGATGCCAAGACTAAAACTGAACATCTATCCATGTGATGTCATCTTCAACCTCGATACAGCTGCCATCCGGCGATTCTAACAAGCTGCTTTGCTGCGACTCGGTTAGCTCCGCCCAAAAGCCATCGGTTGCAAACACCAGTCGCTCTCTTAAACCCAACGGATGAAACACAAAGTCAGGGGTCGGTGGGCGACTCACCTTCAAGCATCGAGTCACCCGGTGCCGAGCCGGATCCTGCGCCAGCTCGAAGTGGGAACGGTCACGCCTCCAATTGGCTTTACAGTGCGGCGACGTAATCCATTCGATCACGCCTGCCGACGTCACAACACCGCAAGAACAATCACCCTCATACGCAAGCGTGAGTTTGCCATGAGCAGCGACACCCATCACATAACAAGCGGCGCCTGTCTGGCTTGCAAACAAGACGGGATGGAGGTCGGCCAGCATAGAAACCAGTACCTGTTCAACCGCTCCGTACTCAGTGATATCGAGGCCCTGATCAAAGTGTTTTGACCAGACCGCTAAAACACTTTTCACAAAGGACTCAGCCAACTGGCCGCTGCCAACCCTCGAAGTACCGTCTGCGATAACAAATACGCCGCTCTCTCCATCACAGAGCGCTCCAGCAAAGTCATGATTGGTTTGCCTGGCTCGCCCCGTTAGCGATCTGGCGTGGTATTTCATGCGCTGCCCAGTTCTTTCATGCGCCCATGAATGATTTGCCCTCTTCCCGGATTGGCTTGTACCGAGCCAGAGCTTTCAATCACATAGTCGACGCCACCGAGCCCCCTGAGTGCTCGAACTCCAGTCGTGATGAACTCCTTTAGCTCGGAATCCGCTTGTCGAACCTCTTCTAAAAGCTCTGGACGTCCATCAATCAAGATAATGATGTCCTCGACATCTTTATGGTATGGATCGCCACCGCCCCGACCGGTGAAGGCTTCCAGTTTTGTCGCAAGAAAATAGGTCGGTTTGAATATCTGGATTACGGTACCGCTGGGCAATGTAAATTTATCAGCCCGTGCCAAGCCCTCTACAAACCAGCGGTTGGCATATCCGAGAACCTCGGGATCAGATGGCATCACATCAACGACGATATCGTTGAAGCGGAAACGACAGTTGACTTCATCCTCGCCGGTAATCTTGAAATTCCTGGCCGACAATCGTTCGGTAAGCTGCTGCCAGGCGCTAATACCCGCCAGCTCGATCACCAGGTCAACATCATCGGTGAAACGAATGTCGTCCAGCACAACAGGATCGGTTACCAGCATGGCTGTGGTGCAACCTCCAACAAACGCAACCTCCACGAGAAACGCCTCTCCCAAGCCTTCGGCGACAAACTCTATCAGCTCGTAGTTGTGATCAGCGTTTGATGACATGTTATTTCAGTCCCATCCCTGCTTTTAGAATATTGACCGCGACACCGCCCTCTCGCGGGCCTCCAAGGCGGATTGCATCAGCAAGCGCAAGATAGTGGTAAAGAATCCTGTCCTTTTTCACGGCTTCCGGCACTGTCTTGTAGAGCGGCTCTATCGCCTGACCACGCTCCGTTCCAAATGCATCAGGCCAGACCGGAATCAGTCCGCCTGCACTTTTGATGCTTTTGGACAGTGCCGGGGCTGCGAAACCCGTCGGGATACCGCGAACCATTGCGCCGGGCTTTACGGGGAAAAAATACTTTAGAGCGTGCTCGGTGATGCTTAGTAGCTGCCGCCGATTAACTTTCGCAAGCCCCGTGTCGTAGTCATTGGTGAGCAGACCGGACTCACGACATCTGGCGAGGGAATTTGATACCTCGCTTTTGCTTAGCCCGAGAGCGGCAGACAACGCCCGCAATGAGTAAGCCTCACTCCAGCTTGCCAGCGGCGGGACAGCTACCGGCTCCGACCACCCTTCCCACCCCGCCTCATCGTCCAGGGGCGAATCGAAGTCCTGTCGACGGAATACAGTATCTTCACCGTCAGTGGAGTAGGTGACCAATGGCTGCCCTACCTGTCCTCCTGCGGTCATTTGGCTGACCACATAAGGCTTCAACAGCTCCTCAACCTTGTTCGAATTCGACTCTGACTCCATTACACCAAGGAGGTTTTCCTCCTGAGCGTGAAGGCTGGCCATCTTGAACAAAAGCAAAATATCTTGACTCTTCATGAAGCCTAAAACTCCAAGTGTCCACATTCCATAAAACGTGGACACTTGTCTCATTCAGAATATCTGATCGTCAAGTCTTTTATTCGGCCTCACTTGTTGTGGTGCCCACACAAAATCCACCGTCCCTGAAATTGCTCGCCACCTTAGTTCCGCTGACCGGTGTAGCAATATCAGATGACGTCCGCATACCTTGTAGGCAAACTCCTAATCTCGTGTTTGGGCACTTTGCCGCCCTGTTGCGCTGTTTTTCGACGGGATACTCTCCAGAGGTCGCTGACCCTTCAGTGATCGGGTGTGGTAACCCGGACAAACCAGCGCAACAGCGCCCTCATCTAAATCACAGGCACTTTCATTTCTGTGATCTCGAGTTATGGCAGCTGTGCGTGGGACGCCTTCGGGCGTGCCGGTTTCCTTGGTTCCCGGTTTACCACCCTGCGTACAGCTGCCTCCCTTTCGTGTGGTAACGGAAGTCGCAGCTCCTCGAACCAAGGAGTAGCACCATGACCGAAACGAAATCGCCGTCCCCCGCAGACCTCACAACCATCGGTTTCACCTCTTTCCTCTACAGCTCGGATCAGGCGTTACTCAACGTTCGCTCCGGCGTTCCCATCGTCGAAGCACTGTCCCAGGCTTCAGACTTGCTGTTTCTCGCCAAATCCTTCGCCGAGGATGCCGCCTACGACAAGGAAAGCGACCGCCACGCCTGGGCCGCGCATTACCTGACGATAGTCGGCAAGGCCTTGGTCGACGACGTGATGAAGGCTCTGATGCCGCGACCTGCGAGAACGAAGACCGAATCTGAGGCAGAACTGCCAGAAAGCATGTAACGGCACAAAAACGAAAAAGCCCCCGCCAGCCACAAGGCTGACGGGGGCTCTTCGATGACGCCGGTTTACATCTCCACCTGCGTCCCCAACTCAATCACCCTATTCAGCGGCAGATTGAAGAACCGCAGGTTCCCGTTGGCGTTCTTCAACATGAATGCAAACAGCGCTTCACGCCAACGGGCCATGCCTTCGAGTTTCGAGGCGATGACCGTTTCGCGGCTGAGGAAGTAGGTGGTGCGCATCGGGCTGAAGTCGAGGTCGTCCAGATGGCATAGTTTCAGTGCCTGCGGCACGTCCGGTTCGTCGGTGAAGCCGAAGTGCAGGATCACCCGGAAGAAGCCTTCGCCGTGTGCTTCGACTTCGAAGCGCCGCGATGGCGGAACGCGCGGGATGTCTTCGTAAACGACAGTCAGCAGCACCACTTGCTCATGCAGCACCTGGTTGTGCAACAGGTTGTGCAACAACGCGTGCGGCACCGCGTCGGAGCGGGCGGTGAGGAACACGGCTGTACCCTGCACACGGTGCGGCGGCTGGACGCGGATGCTGCTGATGAAGATCGGCAGGGGCAGCGCGCCTTCGTCGAGGCGTTCGACCAGCAGTTGCTTGCCGCGCTTCCAGGTGGTCATCAGCACGAACAGCGCGATACCGGCGATTACCGGGAAGGCACCGCCCTGGACGATCTTCGGCACGTTGGCGGCGAAGTACAGGCCGTCCACCAGCAGGAAGCCGAGCAGCACCGGCACCGCCAGAATCGGTGGCCATTTCCACAGCAGCAGCATGACTGCCGAGACTAGAATCGTGGTCATCAGCATCGTGCCGGTCACCGCCACGCCGTAGGCCGAAGCCAGGGCGCCGGAGGATTCGAAGCCGATCACCAGCAACACCACGCCGACCATCAGCGACCAGTTCACGGCACCGATGTAGATCTGGCCCTGCTCGTCGCTGGAGGTGTGCTGGATGTACATGCGCGGAATGTAACCGAGCTGGATCGCCTGACGGGTCAGGGAGAACGCGCCGGAAATCACCGCCTGAGAGGCAATCACCGTGGCCAGGGTCGACAGGCCGACCAGCGGAATCAAAGCCCAGCTTGGGGCCAGCAGGTAGAACGGGTTGCGCGCCGCTTCGGGGTTGTCCAGCAGCAAGGCGCCCTGACCGAAGTAGTTCAGCACCAGCGCCGGCAGCACCAGCAGGAACCACGCACGGGCAATCGGCTTGCGACCGAAGTGGCCCATGTCGGCGTACAGCGCTTCGGCACCGGTCAGCGCCAGCACCACGGCGCCGAGGATGGCCACACCCATGCCAGGGTGGACGGTAAAGAACCGCACCGCCCACGCCGGATTCATCGCGTGCAGCACTTCGGGAGTGTGGCTGATCCCGTACACGCCGAGCGCGCCGAGGACCAGGAACCAGGTGACCATGATCGGCCCGAACAGAATGCCGATCCGTGCTGTGCCATGGCTCTGGATCAGAAACAACCCGACCAGCACCACCAACGACAACGGCACGACCCAATGGTCGATCCCGTCAAATGCCAGGCCCAGACCTTCAATGGCCGAGAGCACGGAAATCGCCGGGGTGATCATGCTGTCGCCATAGAACAGCGCCGCGCCGATCAGCCCGCAGACCACCAGCAACGTACGCAACCGCTTGCGCCCCGCCGCCGCCCGACGGGCCAGCGCGGTGAGCGCCATGATCCCGCCTTCGCCCTGGTTGTCGGCGCGCAGGACGAACATCATGTACTTGATTGAAACGACCCAGATCAGCGACCAGAAAATCAGCGACAGAATGCCGAGCACTCCGTCGTGATTGACAGGCACGCCGTAAGCGCCGGAAAACACTTCTTTGAGGGTGTACAACGGGCTCGTGCCGATGTCGCCGTAAACTACCCCGACCGCCGCGACCAGCATGCTCAGCGGCTTGGTGGCCGAACCTTCGGCGCCTGCCGCGTGACTACTTGCCTGACCCATCCAACACTCCTGATTCCCAGACCGGCTTCTTAGATGAAGCACTATGCTTTGTGTGCAGCATGCGCGTTTTTACGCCCTGTAACAGACGTTTTCTTGACTGTAAAAATTCAGTAAAGCGCAACGGCGCGAAGCATAGCGCAGCACTCGTCGTATTTCCCTGCATAAAGCTGGTCAAGTGCGCTGCTCGTCGCTAGAATTGCGCACTTTTTGATCAGAGGCGCACTTCAAGCGCCCGTCCGTCGGCTTCTGCCATCAGGCAAGCGACGTCACAAAACACCGAGGTTAGACATGTCCACCACTCCTGCGCCGGCCAATCCAAAGGTTGGCTTCGTTTCTCTGGGTTGCCCGAAAGCACTGGTCGACTCCGAGCGCATCCTGACCCAGCTGCGCATGGAAGGCTATGACGTGGTGTCCACCTATCAGGACGCCGACGTGGTCGTGGTCAACACCTGCGGCTTCATCGACTCGGCCAAGGCCGAATCGCTGGAAGTCATCGGCGAAGCGATCAAGGAAAACGGCAAGGTCATCGTGACCGGCTGCATGGGCGTGGAAGAAGGCAATATCCGTGACGTGCACCCGAGCGTGCTGGCCGTCACCGGTCCGCAGCAGTACGAGCAAGTGGTCAACGCGGTGCACGAAGTCGTGCCGCCGAAGCAGGATCACAACCCGCTGATCGACCTGGTGCCGCCGCAAGGCATCAAGCTGACCCCGCGCCACTACGCGTACCTGAAGATTTCCGAAGGCTGCAACCACAGCTGCAGCTTCTGCATCATCCCGTCGATGCGCGGCAAACTGGTCAGCCGTCCGGTTGGCGATGTGCTCGACGAAGCCCAGCGTCTGGTCAAGTCCGGCGTGAAGGAACTGCTGGTGATTTCCCAGGACACCAGTGCCTACGGCGTTGACGTCAAGTACCGCACCGGTTTCTGGAACGGCGCGCCGGTGAAAACCCGCATGACCGAACTGTGCGAAGCGCTGAGCACCCTCGGCGTCTGGGTCCGTCTGCACTACGTTTACCCGTACCCGCACGTCGACGAACTGATCCCGCTGATGGCCGCCGGCAAGATCCTGCCGTACCTGGACATTCCGTTCCAGCACGCCAGCCCGAAAGTCCTCAAGTCGATGAAACGCCCGGCGTTCGAAGACAAGACCCTGGCGCGGATCAAGAACTGGCGCGAAATCTGCCCGGACCTGATCATCCGTTCGACCTTCATCGTCGGCTTCCCCGGCGAAACCGAAGAAGACTTCCAGTACCTGCTGGACTGGCTGACCGAAGCCCAGCTCGACCGCGTCGGCTGCTTCCAGTATTCGCCGGTCGAAGGCGCTCCAGCCAACGATCTGGATCTGGAAGTGGTTCCGGACGACGTCAAGCAGGACCGCTGGGAACGCTTCATGGCGCACCAGCAGGCCATCAGTTCGGCGCGCCTGCAAATGCGCATCGGCCGTGAAATCGAAGTGCTGGTGGACGAAGTCGACGAGCAAGGCGCGGTCGGCCGCTGCTTCTTCGATGCCCCGGAAATCGACGGCAACGTGTTCATCGACAACGGCAGCAACCTCAAGCCGGGCGACAAGGTCTGGTGCAAGGTGACCGACGCCGACGAATACGACCTCTGGGCCGAACAGATCTAAGCGCGAAAAATACAGAAAGCCCCGCTCTCTTTTACGAGATGCGGGGCTTTTTTACGGCTATCGTTTGGGGTGGGAAGGACTCCCTCATCCATGACAAAGAGGCTATCGGGCATGCGTCACCACTCGGTCATCCACACGCCGAAACTCAGCGATTATCAGGAACTGACCCGGGTCTGGGAGGCCTCGGTCCGCGCGACTCATGATTTCCTGCCGGAATCCTACATCGAGCTGCTGAAGAATCTGGTGCTGACCCGCTACCTCGATGCGGTGATGCTGATCTGCACCCGGGACAGCCACCAGCGCATCACCGGGTTTGCCGGGGTTGCGGCGGGCAAGATCGAAATGCTGTTCATCGACCCGGCCCATCGCGGTCAGGGCCTTGGCAAGAAACTGCTGAAGTACGCGATGGAGCACCTGAACGCCGACGAACTGGACGTCAACGAACAAAACCCGCAGGCCCTGGGGTTTTACTTCAAGCAAGGGTTCGAGGTGATCGGCCGCTCGGAAGTCGATGGCATGGGCCAGCCGTATCCGCTGTTGCACATGCGCCTGAAACAACCGGAGCAGCGCGCCGTACGCGGCTAAAAGCCACACGGCGCAAATGCAATCGGGCTTAACCGGCCCCAGGCAGGTACAATGCCCACCCCTTTTTTGTTACGGCCCCTGTCATGACTGACCCGATTCGCCTCTCCAAACGCCTCATCGAGCTGGTCGGTTGCTCCCGCCGGGAGGCCGAGCTGTTCATCGAGGGCGGCTGGGTCACCGTGGACGGCGAAGTCATCGACGAGCCGCAGTTCAAGGTCGGCGACCAAAAGGTCGAGCTCGACAAGGACGCCAAGGCCACCGCGCCGGAGCCGGTGACCATCCTGCTCAACGTGCCGGCCGGCGTGGATGTCGACAGCGCCATGCAGTCGCTGAACGCCGAAACCCTCAGCGAAGAACACCGCTACGGCAAGCGTCCGCTGCGCGGGCACTTCCTGCGCCTGACCGCCAGCGCCGACCTGCAACCCAAGGCCAGCGGCCTGCTGGTGTTCACCCAGGACTGGAAGGTGTTGCGCAAGCTCACCGCAGACGCGGCCAAGATCGAGCAGGAATACGTGGTCGAAGTCGAAGGCGACATGGTTGCCCACGGCCTCAATCGCCTGCAGCACGGCCTCACCCACAAGGGAAAGGAACTGCCGCCGGTCAAGGCCAGCTGGCAGAACGAAAACCGTCTGCGCTTCGCCATGAAAAACCCGCAGCCGGGGATCATCGCCCAGTTCTGCGAAGCGGTCGGCCTGAAGGTCATCGGCATCCGCCGCATCCGCATCGGCGGCGTGTCCATCGGCAAGGTGCCGGTCGGCCAATGGCGCTACCTGTCCGGCAAAGAGAAATTCTAAGGCTCGCAAGCCACCCTACATTCCGGCATCGCGCCCCGCTCGGTGCCCACAGCGAACAATCAGGATTGCACACATGGTTCACAACGACGTTCTGCGCAGCGTGCGCTACATGCTCGACATCAGCGACAAGAAAGTGGTCGAGATCATCAAACTCGGCGGCCTGGACGTCACGCTTGCCGATGTCGTGACGTACCTCGACAAGAAAGAAGAAGACGAAGAAGGTTTCGTGCGCTGCCCGGACGAAGTCATCGCGCACTTCCTCGACGGTCTGGTGATCTTCAAGCGCGGCAAGGACGAAAGCCGTCCGCCGCTGCCGATCGAACTGCCGGTGACCAACAACATCATCCTGAAAAAGCTGCGCGTGGCCTTCGAACTGAAGGAAGACGACATGCACGCGATCCTCAAGGCTGCCGACTTCCCGGTGTCCAAGCCTGAGCTGAGTGCGCTGTTCCGCAAGGTCGGCCACACCAACTACCGCCCGTGCGGCGATCAGTTGCTGCGCAATTTCCTCAAGGGGCTCACGCTCCGCGTGAGAGCGTAAAGCAGCGACAGGCGTCGAGCTGCAAGCTTTTACTCGTAGCTCGACGCTCGCAACTTGAAGCTGGCCCTATGGCCTCCCATTCCTTCCAAAAATAGTGGCTCCGCTTTTCGCAGCCGGCGACTAGGGTGTACTGAACCCTAGCCCTCAGGATTCGCCATGCACCCGTATTTCTCCCTGCAAGGCCGCACCGCCCTGGTGACCGGCGGCACCCGTGGTATCGGCAAAATGATCGCCAAGGCGTTTGTCGAAGCAGGCGCCCGCGTGTACGTCTGCTCCCGTGACGCGGAAGCCTGTCATCAAACCGCTGAAGAACTCAGTGCCCTGGGCACGTGTCATGGCATGGCGGCGAATCTGGCGACAGAAGAAGGCGTGAAAGAGCTGGCCGCGCGACTGGGCGAGCAGATCACTCATCTGGACATTCTGGTGAACAACGCCGGCACCACTTGGGGCGCGCCGCTGGAGAGCTACCCGGTCAAGGGCTGGGAGAAAGTCATGCAACTCAACGTGACCTCGGTGTTCAGTTGCATCCAGCAGTTTCTGCCGTTGCTGCGCCAATCCGGGTCGGCGGCCAATCCGGCGCGGATCATCAACATCGGCTCGGTAGCGGGGATCTCGTCTTTCGGTGAACAGGCCTATGCCTACGGACCGAGCAAAGCGGCCCTGCATCAACTGTCGCGGATTCTCGCCCGGGAACTGGTGAGCCAGCACATCAACGTCAATGTCATCGCGCCGGGACGCTTCCCGAGCAAAATGACCCAGCACATCGGCAGCGACCAGCAGGCGCTGGCCGAAGACACTGCGCTGATCCCGATGAAACGCTGGGGGCGTGAGGAAGAGATGGCTGCGCTGGCGATCAGCCTGGCGAGTACCGCCGGGGCGTACATGACCGGGAATATCATTCCGCTGGATGGCGGGTTTAGTCTCTGATATCGGCGGTGAGGCTATCGCTGGTAAGCCAGCTCCCACAGGTCTTTTGGTGTACACACATGATGCGAACTCCCGCGAACCCTGTGGGAGCTGGCTTGCCGGCGATAGCGTCAGGTCTGCCAGCACCAGACTGGCGGCCGGACGGGTTATCATGCCCGCCCTGCTCCGCTTCGAATGCAAACCATGACTTACAGCGTCTCCCCCATCGGCTTCGTCCGCTCCTGCTTCAAGGAGAAGTTCGCCATCCCGCGCCAGCCGCAACTGGCCCCCGCCGCCCGTGGCGTGCTGGAACTGGTGGCACCCTTCGATCAGGGTGACGCGGTGCAAGGGCTGGAGCAGGTCAGTCATGTCTGGCTGCTGTTCCTGTTCCATCAGGCGCTGGAAGACAAGCCGCGACTCAAAGTCCGCCCTCCGCGCCTCGGTGGCAACAAGTCGATGGGCGTGTTCGCCACCCGCGCCACGCACCGGCCGAACGGCATCGGTCAGTCGGTGGTGAAACTGGACAAGGTCGAGGCCAACCGCCTGTTCATCTCCGGCATCGACTTGCTGGACGGCACGCCGATTCTCGACGTCAAACCCTACGTGCCCTACGCCGACATCATTGCTGACGCTTCCAACAGCATCGCCAGTGCCGCGCCGCAACTGATCGACGTGCAGTGGACGGACGCGGCGCTGCAACAGGCGCACACGCACGCTCAGCGCCTGGCCGAGCCGCTGGTCGAGCTGATCGAGCAGTGCCTGGCCCAAGATCCGCGCCCGGCCTATCAGACGCCCGCGCCCGAACGCGAATACGGTGCGCAGTTCTGGGATCTGGATGTGCGCTGGCACTACCCTGTGCCTGAGCAGATCCGCGTTCTGGAAGTCATCCCCGCCGCTGACTGAATCGCGAAAACGAAAAAGCCCGCGCTGCCTTCTCAGGCAACGCGGGCTGATCGTTCCCACGTCGAGGCGTCGAACCGTCTGCGTGGGAATGCATCCAGTGACGCTCTGCGTCACCTATAAACAGCTTACTTCTCGACGAATGCGCGCTCGATCAGGTAGTCACCCGGCTCGCGCATACGCGCCGAGATCTTCAGGCCGAAGCTGTCGAGCACTTCGCTGGTCTCGTCGAGCATGCTCGGGCTGCCGCAGATCATCGCGCGGTCGTCCTGCGGGTTGATCGGTGGCAGGCCGATGTCGCTGAACAGCTTGCCGCTGCGCATCAGGTCGGTCAGACGGCCCTGATTCTCGAACGGTTCGCGGGTCACGGTCGGGTAGTAGATCAGCTTGTCACGCAGCGCCTCGCCGAAGAACTCGTTCTGCGGCAGGTGCTCGGTGATGAATTCGCGGTAGGCGACTTCGTTGACGTAACGAACACCGTGAACCAGGATCACTTTCTCGAAGCGCTCGTAGGTTTCCGGGTCTTGGATCACGCTCATGAACGGCGCCAGACCGGTGCCGGTGCTCAGCAGATACAGGTGCTTGCCCGGGTTCAGGTCGTCCAGCACCAGGGTGCCGGTCGGTTTTTTCGAGATGATGATCTCGTCGCCTTCCTTCAGGTGCTGCAGCTGGGAGGTCAGCGGACCGTCCTGCACCTTGATGCTGAAGAACTCGAGATGCTCTTCCCAGTTCGGGCTGGCGATCGAGTAAGCGCGCATAAGCGGGCGGCCGTTTGGCTGTTGCAGGCCGATCATCACGAACTGACCGTTCTCGAAGCGCAAGCCCGGATCGCGGGTGCACTTGAAGCTGAACAGAGTGTCGTTCCAGTGATGAACACTGAGGACACGCTCGTGGTTCATGTTGCTCATGTACGTGGGACTCCTGGAGATTGATCTGCGCCTGCCCGGCTCGTGTTGAAGAATGCCGACGGTGCGCAATTGCATCGCATTCTAATAGCGCCGACAATATCTGTTAACTGGATTATTAAGATAAGGGTTATCGGTTATATCGATATGCGATTTACTCTTCGTCAACTGCAAGTCTTCGTCGCCGTCGCCCAGCAGGAAAGCGTGTCCCGTGCTGCGGGTCTGCTCAACCTGTCGCAATCGGCTGCCAGCACGTCCATCACCGAACTGGAGCGCCAGTCCAGCTGCCAGCTGTTCGACCGCGCCGGTAAACGCCTGAGCCTCAACGCCCTCGGCAAACAGTTGTTGCCACAAGCGGTGGCCCTGCTCGATCAGGCCAAGGAAATCGAAGACCTGCTCAACGGCAAATCCGGTTTCGGCTCGCTGTCGGTGGGCGCGACCCTGACCATCGGCAATTACCTGGCGACCCTGCTGATCGGCGGTTTCATGCAGCGCCACCCCGAAAGCCAGGTGAAGCTGCATGTGCAGAACACTGCCAATATCGTGCAACAAGTGGCTCATTACGAAATTGATCTGGGTCTAATCGAGGGCGATTGCAGCCACCCGGACATCGAGGTGCAAAGCTGGGTCGAGGATGAACTGGTGGTGTTCTGCGCCCCACAGCATCCGTTGGCCAAGCGCGGCAGCGCGACCATGGAGGAATTGACTCATGAAGCATGGATTTTGCGGGAACAGGGGTCGGGGACGCGCCTGACCTTCGATCAGGCGATGCGTCATCATCGCAGCGCGCTGAACATCCGGCTGGAGCTGGAACACACCGAAGCGATCAAACGCGCGGTGGAATCAGGTCTGGGGATTGGCTGCATCTCGCGCCTGGCGCTGCGTGACGCCTTCCGTCGCGGCAGCCTGGTGCCGGTGGAGACGCCGGATCTGGATCTGGCGCGGCAGTTCTATTTCATCTGGCACAAGCAGAAGTACCAGACCTCCGCCATGCGCGAATTCCTCGATCTGTGCCGCGCCTTCACCGCCGGGGTCCAGCGCAGCGACGAGATCGTTCTGCCGAGCATCGCTTAGAGCAGAATCACCGCCCACACCAGGGCGATCATGCTCAGTGCCACGAATTGCGCGGCACTGCCCATGTCCTTGGCGTTCTTGGACAGCGGGTGCAACTCCAGCGAGATACGGTCGATGGCCGCCTCCACCGCTGAATTCAACAGCTCGACGATCAGCGCCAGCAGGCACACGGCGATCAGCAGCGCCTGCTCGACCCGGCTGACATTGAGGAAAAACGTCAGCGGAATCAGTACCACGTTAAGCAGCACCAACTGGCGGAATGCGGCTTCGCCAGTGAAGGCGGCGCGCAAGCCGTCCAGCGAGTAACCGGAAGCGTTGAGGATGCGTTTCAGGCCCGTCTGGCCCTTGAAAGGTGACATAAAGTAGATAACCGACCGAAAGGAAGTGGGGAAGCTAGATCAACGAAAGTCAAAAAAGCGTGAAGACGCCAGCGCTTACTGGCTCGGAATTGACTCAAGTTGTTGCAGCAGTAAAGCTGCCTGGGTCCGGGTCCGCACGTTCAACTTGCGAAAAATCGCCGTGACGTGGGCCTTGATGGTCGCTTCGGACACGCTCAGCTCGTAGGCGATCTGCTTGTTCAGCAAACCTTCGCAGACCATGGTCAGCACCCGGAACTGCTGCGGCGTCAGGCTCGCAAGGCCATCGCTGGCGGCTTTGGCTTCATCCGAAACGCTGACCGCTTCGAATGCCTGGGGCGGCCAGAACACGTCACCGTCCAGCACTTTGCGCACCGCTTCCTGAATCACGCTCAGGTCGCTGGACTTGGGAATGAAGCCACTGGCGCCGAACTCCCTGGACTTGACCATCACCGAGGCTTCTTCCTGGGCCGAAACCATCACCACCGGAATCTGCGGGTACTGACCGCGCAGCATCACCAGCCCGGAAAACCCGAAAGCGCCCGGCATGTTCAGGTCCAGCAGCACCAGATCCCAGTCAGCCTTTTCGGTCAGGCGGGCTTCCAGTTCGGCGATGCTCGCCACCTCCACCATGCGTACGTCCGGGCCAAGGCCCATCGTCACCGCTTGGTGCAGTGCGCTACGAAAAAGAGGGTGATCATCGGCAATCAGGATGTCGTATGTGGCCATTTTTCAAATGATCCTGTTTTTGATGGCAGGCCCGCGCATTCGGGCCTCACCAAAGCAAATCCAGATACCGCCCGGCAGCGGTATCCACAGGGGCACGTTCAACGCCAATCACGAACAAAAACGGCGTTTCAAACCTTGGCCGCACCCCAATCGGCGCCAAGCATGACCAGCGAAGCCGGGGTGGTCAAGCCGCACGGCCACTGCTTTAGCAGTATGGGCCAGGATCAGGCCGGTACTGGCGCCGCGTTTCGGATATAGGGCAGCAATTCGGCGTGGGCCGGCGTCGACACATTGACGTCCAGTTGCTGCTTGGCCCCCAGGTAATGCTGGCTGAACACATCGAAATAGGCATCCAGCGCCGACGCCGCGTCCGAATCGCCGGCCAGTTCCAGACACAGCGCCGCCACTTCGGCGGTGCACAGGTGCTCGCTGCGGGTCGAGCGGCGCAGGCGATAGCGCGAGAGTTTGTCGGGCAACAAGCTCAGGATCGGCAAACGGTCGAAATACGGGCTCTTGCGGAAAATCTTCCGGGCTTCGGTCCAGGTCGCATCCAGCAGGATGAACAGCGGACGCTTGCTGCTATCGAGATCCACGGTGTTGGTCACCCGCGAAGGTTCGACGTACTCGCCGGGGAACACCAGATACGGCTGCCATTGCGGGTCGTTCAGCAGCGCCAGCAGTTGCTCGTCGGGCTCGGTCCGCGACCAGATGAAGGCATGGTTGTCGCGCACGATGTCGGCGATCAACCAGCCGGTATTACTGGGTTTGAACACTTCCTTGCCGGTCATGATCAGGCAAACACCCGAACGCGCATCGACGGTGGGCCGCCAGGCACACAGGCAATGGCTGATGATCACCCGGCAATCGCGGCAGCGCGGGGAACGAAAGCCACGGGCCTGGATCGGCTTGATGCCTTCGTCCTCGCGCTGATCGCGCAGGCGGGCCACGGCGTTGGGGGCATGATTCATCGCAGGCGGCACCGGCAGACAGGAAAACTCGACACGAACGACACTCGGCAGGGCAATAAAGGGCGGCAGTTTACCAGAGCGACGGGCACAAGCCTGTACCCTCCCGACCGGCTCCCCTATAATTCGCCGCCACTGAACGCACAGTCACGTGGCTGGTCGAACCACCAGTCACTGAACCAGGAGAGTTTCATGCTGCGCCTTATCGTTCCCACCGCTGCCATTCTGCTGGCCTCGTCCTTCAGCGCTCAGGCTGCATCCCTGAGTGAGCAGAATCTGAACCGAGAGCTGCGCAATGTCGCCGCACAAAGCAGCGTCGGCACGCCACGGGCGATCAACGAAGACATTCTTGATCAGGGCTACACCGTCGAAGGCACCACGCTGGTCAACCACCTGAGCGTGCAAAAGAGCCACGCCGACAAAATGCGTGCGGACCCCAAAGCCGTGTATTTCCAGCTGGGCGCCTCGGTCTGCAACAATCCGTCGTACCGCAAGCTGATGGCCAAAGGCGCGATCATGCGTTATGAATTCACCGAAGTGAAAAGCAACAAGGCGATCGGCTCCGCCAGCTACCAGGAATCGGATTGCCCGAAAGCGGCTCCAGCGAAGAAGAAGTAATCATCGCGACGTAGCGCGCCGCTGTTCATCCTCGGCGCGCAGTTCGGCCAGCAAGGCCTGCAAGTAACGCGAGCGGCGCTCCCCTCCCGCCAGGCGTCGGCAGCACTCCTCTTCGAGACTCACATGGTTGGTCTCGGCCGATGCTTTCAACAACCGATACAGCTGCGTATCGATCTCCAGAATGACTCTGGTCATGTGTCCTGCCTCCTTGCCACCCGCAAATCCTTGAATAGCGTGCACCTTGCGTACGGTCGTTGACGCAAAGTTGTCGTACGGCGCCTTTAACTTAGTAAATCAGAGCATTCAGCCCTCGACGTGGCATCGGACGAGCGGTGAAAACACTTCGCAAAGCGGCAATAAGCAGTTGCCAGGAAAGACTTTGCGGCGCAATGCTCAATGAGCGAAAAATGCTTTGAGGGTCTAGATTCAACGTATTCCCGATCTTTTATTAACGGCAGGAAAGGAGCTGCCGACTGTTTGTTTTCTTGCAGCGCGGCACTGACGCCGCACGTCAGAGCCGAAAGCTCTGTGCAGAAGGAGAAGTTGCATGCCTTACCAACCGAATGACCTGCTCAGCCGTCATTTTCAGGAAAGCGGCCACGACCTCATCAGCAAGGTCGAAGAACAACTCAACCTGGTGTCACCCAACAGTCCGAATTCCCCCATCTACCGCGACATGATCCTGACCGTGCTGCGCATGGCCCAGGAAGATCACAACCGCTGGAATGCCAAGATCACCCTGCAAGCCCTGCGCGAACTGGAGCAGGCGTTTCGCACGCTCGAACAGTTCAAGGGGCGACGCAAGGTCACGGTGTTCGGCTCGGCCCGCACCCCGGTCGAACATCCCCTTTACGCCATGGCTCGGGAACTCGGGGCCTCGCTGGCCCGCTCGAACATGATGGTCATCACCGGTGCCGGCGGCGGAATCATGGCCGCCGCCCATGAAGGTGCCGGCCGCGATCACAGCCTGGGTTTCAACATCACCCTACCCTTCGAACAACATGCCAACCCCACCGTGGACGGTACCAACAACCTGCTGCCGTTCCACTTCTTCTTCACCCGCAAGCTGTTCTTCGTCAAGGAAGCCGATGCGCTGGTGTTGTGCCCCGGCGGGTTCGGCACCCTGGACGAAGCGCTGGAAGTGCTCACGCTGATCCAGACCGGCAAAAGCCCTCTGGTGCCGGTGGTGCTGCTGGACGCACCGGGCGGGACTTTCTGGCAAGGCGCGCTGGACTTCATTCGCCAGCAACTGGAGGAAAACCGTTACATTCTGCCGACCGACCTGAAGTTGGTGCGCCTGGTCTACAACGTTGAAGAGGCGGTGGAGCAGATCAACAAGTTCTACGGCAACTTCCACTCCAGCCGTTGGCTCAAGCGCCAGTTTGTCATTCGCATGAACCACAAGTTGAGCGATCAGGCCCTGGAGCATATGCAGGAAGCGTTTGCCGATTTGTGCCTGAGTGACCAGTTCCATCAACACGCCTACGCCGGCGAAGAGCACGACGATGCTCAATTCAGCCACCTGACGCGCCTGGCATTCGCCTTCAATGCCCGGGATCACGGGCGTCTGCGGGAGCTGGTGGACTACATCAACCTGCCGGAAAACTGGGCCCACTCAAAACCCCAAACCGCGCAACGCACTCGCGAACCGTCGAAGGTAACGTGAAGGCAAAAAAAAACGGCCCGCTATCGAAATAGCGGGCCGTTTTTTATTTTTTGATTGAAGCTGGAGCGATTTAATCGTCCATACCTCTGCCGCTGAACAAGCGGTTGATCATCTCCATCGAGAATCCCCGGTACGCCAGGAATCGACCTTGTCTGGCGCGTTCCTTGGCATCGCCGGGAAGCTGTCCGGAGAACTTCCGTTGCCACGTGTCTGTTAGCTGCTCCTGCCAGTTGATACCGCTCTCGCGCAAGGCGAGTTCGATATCGGCGCGTTGCAACCCGCGCTGGCTCAGTTCTTCGCGAATCCGCAGTGGGCCGTAACCGGAACGGGCGCGATAGGAAACAAAGCTTTCAAGATAACGGGCTTCGGAAAGCAGCCCTTCTTCCGTCAAACGGTCGAGGGCTGTTTCGATCATCTCGGGGGGAGCGCCACGCTGACGCAGTTTGCGCGTCAGCTCAACTCGACCATGCTCGCGGCGCGCGAGCAGGTCCATGGCGGTTCGCCGCACCGCGACGAGGGTATCGAGTACGGCGGTTGTCATCGGTGCAATCAGATATCAGCGTCAGCCAGGTCGTCTTCGGTCTCTTTGACCGCAGAAGCCTTGGAGTCAGCGATCACGGCTGGCGACAGCAGTTTGTCACGCAGTTGCTTCTCGAGCTTGGCCGCGACTTCCGGGTTGTCCGCCAGGAACTTGGCCGAGTTGGCCTTGCCCTGACCGATCTTGGTGCCTTCGTAGGCATACCAGGCGCCGGACTTCTCGACGAAACCGTGCAGCACGCCCAGGTCGATCATCTCGCCGTTCAGGTAGATACCCTTGCCGTAGAGAATCTGGAACTCGGCCTGACGGAACGGCGAAGCGACCTTGTTCTTCACAACCTTGACGCGGGTTTCGCTGCCGACCACTTCGTCGCCTTCCTTCACCGCGCCGGTACGGCGGATGTCGAGACGAACCGAAGCGTAGAACTTCAGCGCGTTACCACCGGTGGTGGTTTCCGGGCTGCCGAACATCACGCCGATCTTCATGCGGATCTGGTTGATGAAGATCACCAGGCAGTTGGCGTTCTTGATGTTACCGGTGATTTTACGCAGCGCCTGGGACATCAGACGGGCTTGCAGGCCCACGTGCATGTCACCCATTTCGCCTTCGATTTCAGCCTTTGGCACCAGTGCGGCCACGGAGTCGACGATGATCACGTCAACGGCGTTGGAGCGCACCAGCATGTCGGTGATTTCCAGGGCCTGTTCGCCGGTGTCCGGCTGGGAAACCAGCAGGTCGTCGACGTTGACGCCCAGCTTGCCGGCGTACTCAGGGTCGAGGGCGTGTTCGGCGTCGACGAAGGCGCAGGTCGCACCGGCTTTTTGAGCCTGGGCGATCACGGACAGCGTCAGTGTGGTTTTACCGGAAGATTCAGGACCGTAGATTTCAACGATACGGCCTTTTGGCAGGCCGCCGATGCCGAGTGCGATGTCCAGACCCAGAGAGCCGGTGGAAATGGCCGGGATCGCCTGACGGTCCTGATCGCCCATACGCATTACGGCACCCTTGCCGAATTGACGTTCGATCTGACCCAGGGCCGCAGCCAAGGCTTTCTTCTTGTTGTCGTCCATTAAAGTCCTCACGTAATCAATAAGGCCTGACGGCCAACACCTGTATAAGTAGCCAGTATTATTCCACAGCGTTCACGGATCGCCTACCCCTGATTTTCGATTTCTCGTGCCGCTAGTCGCAGCAAGCCCTCTAGCGCGGCCTTCACCGTTTGTCGGCGGACTTCGTCGCGGTTGCCGGGGAAGTGCTGGACCTCGCTGGAAACCGTGTCGCCCACACCCCACGCCAGCCAGACGGTGCCCACCGGTTTGTTCGGCGAACCACCGTCCGGCCCGGCCACACCGCTGACCGCCACGGCAAACCGCGCCAGGCTTTTTTCCCGGGCGCCGCGCACCATGGCCTCGACCACTTCGCGACTGACCGCGCCCACGGTGCCGAACAGCTCCGTCGGTACATTCAGCTGCTGGGTTTTCTGGCGGTTGGAATAGGTCACGTAACCCGCCTCAAACCACGCCGAACTCCCCGGAATGCGGGTGATGGCTTCGGCAATCCCGCCACCGGTGCAGGACTCGGCCGTCGTGACGTGGGCATTGAGCAATTGCAGACGTCGGCCAAGTTCGGCCGCCAGTTGGGTGATTTCTTTCACGGCGCGCTCCGGATCGGATGGAATGGGTACCACCGTACACGAGCCGGTTGCGCTTTCAATACACAAGCTTATTCAAAATGTTCGGGCGCCAGCGCTCTGATATAGGCCTGACAAGCCTGCAAGGCAATCAGTCCACGGTCGCCTTCGCCGGTGATGGCGACAATTCGTCGAGCATGCGCCGGGTCAAGTCGGGCGCGTACGGCTGCATGATCCACGCCGCCGGCGCCGGAGGTGGCTGGCACACCGCAGCCTTGGGCAGCGTCGCCTGCGTCGATGAGGACTGACAGGCGCAGATCAGCAGTGGCAAGACGATCGCGCAGGCGATCCTGATCACGTTGGGCATCGTTCAGTGCTCGATAATGGGTTTGATCACTGGCCGTGAGCCGTTGCTCCAGGGCCAGGCGCTTGTCCTGCTCCGCCTGTTGCGCTGTGGCGGCGGTCAGAGTCAATTGATTGAGGGCTTCGGCATGCAGCCGGGCCTGCTCGGCCAGCCGTCCTTCGTAGCGCCAGTCCTGGACCTGCCAGGCCAGCGCCGCCGAACCACCGGCCAGCAGCAAAGCGCCGATGACACACCAGAACTTCAGACCGAAGGCTGGCATAACACTGCCCTCGCCCGCGCCCAGATGTCGAGGCGGTCCTGCAAACCGTTCAACCCGCCGTTGATCCGCCGGGTGATGCTGTTGAACTGATCCTGATCCGCCAGTTCGTTCAAGCCATTCTTCTCCCAGAACCACGCCGCGGACTCCGCCGCCCATTGCGGTTGTTCGAGCAACTCAGGCAAGGCCAGCAGGCGCTCGTCACCGAAAAGTCCGAGACTGCACTGACGATAATTGCTGCGCCCGGTGATCTGGATCAGCCCGCGCCCGCGATACTTCTGCCCGTCGCCGTCAGCCTCGGGCGTGTTGCCCAGGCGCAAGGCCAGCGTACCGGTGTCGTATTTGCTCAGGTACTGGTTGTTGCCCAGCTCACGTACGTACTGCAATTGCCCGGACTCGTGTCCGATCTGAGCGAGAAACGTAGCGATGCGTTTCGGTGTATCGATGCGATGGCGGGCCATGGCGTCGTTGAGCGGTGAAACAAAAACGCCCGCTTGGCGGCGGGCGTTGGGCATGATGTTGAGTAGGTTGTCTTCAGTAATTTGCATAATGCTCGGTCCTCCCTGGATGCTCCGATTGAACCATGGCTGCAGGCTGATGCCAGCCAGCCATTTTTTGCCAGAATTTTCAGGAGTACCGTCGTTCGCTCCCGTGACTGACAAATGGAAAGGCGAAACCGAAGTGATCCGCAGGCACGCACTGTGCTGCCTGCGGTACTCGGTTCAGTACTTGATGACGTAAAGCAGCGCGACGTTTCGTGGGCGTGCTTCATTGCCCCCGTCTGCAGCGATCGTCACCGCGTGGGTGTGATCACCCACAGCGTTGACCGTGATCGCGTGCGAGTGATCACCGGCCGCGTTGATATAGAGACCGTGCGCGTGATTACCGCCTGGAGCCGTGACGGCGGCATAGTCACCAGGGCCACTGCCCGTACCCTGACGGCCATAGGAAGTGTTGTTACCCGAAGCCAGAATGCCGTGCTGGTGATCCCCGGATTCATTGGTGATACCGGAGTGGGCGTGATTGCCGGCAACGGACGCCGAAGCACCGTGGGCATGCGCCCCTGCCGCCGCCGCCGAAGCGCCGTGGGTATGCGAAAGGTTCTGACCGGCCTGGGCACTGCCCAGAACTCGAGCATTATCGACCTTGCGACCATCGTCCCAGCCCCGCACGAACTCGCCGCGCAGATCCGGCAGGGCAAAAGTCGTGCTGCCATTACCGGCCCCGAATCGCGTGCCGATCGCCGCAAAGAGCGCCGCATATTGCGTGCGGGAAACAATGTCACCATTACATTTGAGCCATCCCTTGGGCGGCTCTGCCGTGGCTACGGTTTTGATATCACCAATGTCACTGCCGGTCTGTTTGACCATGCCGGTGCTCGCGATCATCACCCATACGCCACCGGCAATGGTGCTGTTCCACTGCACCCACACGTCGCCGGATGCCGTGATTTCCCCTTCCTGAACCGCGTTGTGGTCAACCCCGACAATCGGTTTGGCCGCCAGTCCGTTGGCCGAGAAGGTACTGGCACCGGTGTTGGCATTGAGGGCCTTGAAACGCAGCACCAACCCGTCCACCACATTGAGAACGACCGGCGCATAGTTGGCGCGATAGGCATTGGCTGTGCCCGTGTCCATCGCGTAATCGACCAGCCCGGTCTGATTGATCCTGCGCACAGCCAGCAACAGTTGCCCCAGATCGACTTCGTCGGGAGTCACACCGGCGCCCTTGATCACGCCCAGCAATTCATCGGTGACGGAGTTGCCCCAGATCGCCGGAATCAGCGAACCGGGCGTTCCCGCCACCGGGTTTTCATCGACAAACTTGCCATTGACCAGTCCAACGCTGGGCACACTCTTTGGATAATCCATTATTCATTCCTTAGTCATAATTGATCTGCACCTGCGTATGAGCCGGTGCGCTGCGGTGAATCAGGCATTCCAGGGCAGAGCCCGGGTTCATGCCAAAACGTTCGCCCCAGTAACTGGCGCCATAACGACGGCCCAGCGACAGGCGCCCACCGGTGTTGAGTACCCACATGAACTGCGCCTTCCAGGTCCCGAAATGCGCCTGACCAAACCTTGAGCGCCCCATGCGGGGTGCCCGAAGTTCGGTGACGGTGGCGTCCGGATAGCCCTGGCTGCGAGCGATCTGAATGAAATACGCGGCCGTCTGTCCGCCCACCGCCAGCAATCGCCGGCGTACGGCAAGGCGTCGATCGTCGTACAGGGGCGTAGCGCCAAGGCACGGATCCGGCAGGTTCATGACCCGTTCCCAGTCCGGCACCAGCTCGCTGACGCCAGCCGGATCCATCTCGTTCAGCAGGACGATGGCGCGCGCATCCAGTCGTGCCAGCTCCGCAGCGATGCCATCGAGCACCTGGCCCAGTTCCGGCAGACGCTCCAGTTCCCAGGCCGGACCGCTGGGCAGCAAGCTGCGCAGTTGACTGCGGTATTGCTCGGCGTTCCTCAGGACAGCCATTCGCAACCTCCAAAGGTCAGCAGCTCATTGCTGGCGGCTGTCACGTCGGCTTTCGGAGAGGAGAGCGAGTGGTCGGTCTCGCCGGTTGCACTGCTGATGGCTTCGGAGATGTGGCTGAGCAACAAGGTCTCCCCCAACCCGGCTTCTCGGTTGTGCAAATCACGCAGCTGACTTTCGATCGCTGCCCGCACTGCGCTGGTATCGGGGGTGATGCGCAGCTTGTAGTTGACCAACACTTGCACCGGGGCGAGCACCCGCACATCCGCCGTCACCGGCCGCAACTGTTCGATATAGGCCTGTACTTCAGCGAGCTGCTCGTCATTGGGAATGGGCTGCGCATCGTCGTCCCGCATGACGAATACGCCGACCGTGCCCGGCCCCAGGAAGTTGCCGCGACACCATGCCCGAGTGATCCCGGGGCACTCCAGCGCCCATGTCTCGTAGTCCTGGGCCGAACCGCCGTGAGGAATGAGCCGGTAGGAGCGGATCACCCGCGAACGCAGGGACTCCAGACTTTCCCGGGCGATGCCGCCCGTCAGCCCGGGTGCCAGGACGATAAAGCTGTTACCGGCAATGCCCAGAATCGGTTGCACCGGCACCAGTGTCAGCCCGGCATCGGCATTGCCCTGGCTACCGGGATCCAGGGCTGCAATGGTCGTGCTGTTGATGCCGTTGCTGGTGGTGCGTGCGGCAGTGACCCGGTAAGTCCGGCCGTCATTCGATTGCAGCAACGTGTCGACATCCAGCACCGCCCCGGCGCTGGCACTGAAGCTGACGCTGCCGGTGGCAACCTGCGCGGATTTGCGCGGCTGGTTCAGGCGCAGGGCGGCGATCCGTTCCAGGGTCGACTCATCGGCCGTATCGGGCAGGATCTGCTCGGCGATCCAATCGAGATAGCCATACAGTCCATAGACCGCACCACCGAGGGTGCGGGCCAGGACTTGCGCATCGGACTGGCGCAGCGAATCGCCGGCCAGGTCGCTTTGGGTGCGCTTGATCAGCACCGGCAGCGAAGGGGTTTCAAACGGCATAGATCACCTGCCAACTGTTTTCGGGGTTGATGTCCAGGCGCTCGCCGTCGGCCAGGGTCAGGACCGTGCGCAGGTTCAGGCGCTGGGCGTCGAGGCGTTCGCTGATGATGTCGATGGCGCTGCAATGGCCGTCGTCGATCAGCCATTGCAAGGCTTCACGGGCGTAGAACTCGGCGTCCATCTGTGTCTGGCGGGTCAGCTTGACCCGACGCAGCAGCCACAGCCGCGAACCGATGCGGTCATTGGCCACGGTGGGAAAAGTGTCGCCCCACCAGCCGTAACGTTCCTCGTCGTCGAGGGCAACGTCGTCGGCAGCGCGGCGCCAGGTAAAAAGGCTGATCAACACCGCGCGAGTCAGCGCGGCGTGCAGGTTTTGACTGATAAACATCACTGGCCTCCCGCCGGCGCACCGGTCTGGCCGCTACCGGCCTGCACGCCGACGTGCACGTGCTTGATCTGGCTGATGCCGCCGGCCACCTGATCGCCGGTGGACAAGATCTTGCCGGTCTGGTTGATCACCGGTGTGTCGAAGTTCACGGCCGTGCTTGCACGGATGTTGAGCGTGGCGGTTTCGATGTCGATGATCCGCCCGCGCTTGAGGTGGATTTTGTCGCCCTCGTCGGTGTAGATCGCCACCTCGCCGGCCGCCAGCGATTGCAGGCGGTAACGGCGGTCAGCGACCACCAGGGCGATGGCATGAGAGCGGTCACCGCCGAGAAACGTGACGACGCCTTCGGCACCGGCCAATGGATGGCTGGTGAAACCGTAGGGTTCGAAGTGCTCCACGTCGTCGTTCACTTCACCGGCGGTGAGGCGCATTTGCAGCGATTGCAGCTTGGAGGCCGAACTGGCGAGCACGACAGTGCCGCGCGCCAGCAGGCGTGTCAGTAGGCTCATAGGGTTTCCTTGGAGGGAGGTGCCGGCTCAGGCTTTTTTCGGTGGGATCGGATTGGCGTCGAAGGTATGCGGCGGCGCCACTTGCAGGGTGGTCACCGAGCCTTGCGCCGACAACGAGTACGTGACCTTGGAAATCAGCATGTCTTCATCGAACCCGAGTACCGGATCCTTGACCTTCACCAGCGTGTTGTGGCGCCACAGATCGCCGTTGGACTGGCGCCAGCCCTGCACCTGATAGGTGGTGGTCAGCGCCCGGCCCATGCGCGTGGCGCTTTCCCACTGGGCCCGTTGCTGGGCCAGTTCGAACGTGAGTTGCGAGCCTTCGTTGATGATGGTGGTGCGTCGACGCTTGAATGTCAGATCGGTCGCACTGGATTCAACCTCGCTGACCGCCGCCCCACTCTTCTTGTCGTTGCCCTTTTGCTGGCCGATCACCCGGTATTCGGAGAACACCTGGCTGTAATCCATCGGCGCGTTGGCCGACAGGATGTTCTTGCCCAGCTCCAGCGCATCGCTGGCGCGGCCGCCGCTGCCCGGTCTGGCCAGCACCAGTCGACCTTCGGCGTCATCGGTGGAAAACACCCGGTACAGCGAGAGCAGACGATCGATCGACTGAAACACCGTTTCACCCGGGACGATCGTGTGCTTGCTCAGGCGTGCAGTCTCGGGAATCTCGTTGACCACAAACTGCGTGTATTCCCCGGCCAGGGCCTGGACGATGTTCAACAGCGATTGATCCTGCCATTGGCCGGGGATGTTTCGCGCCGCACAATCCACCAGATCCTGGGTCTTGGAACTGCCCTCGACACTCAGGCTGATCTGCCGCCCGTCATAGCTGATCGGGGATTTGAAGACGTATCCGGTGAGGACCAGATCCTTGCCGATCCGCACCTCGCACGGGTCGCCAGCCTTGATCCGCTGATCGACGGTCTGTCCCGGCCATTGCCAGGTGATATCGAGTTTGAAGGTGCGGAACTGGCGCTCCAGATCGGCGCTGATTTCCACGCTTTTCCAGCCGCCATATTCCATGTCGCCGACCGTCAGTGTGACGTGGTTGTCCATCTCGTCCATGGCTCACTCCCTGGAGACTTTCACATCGTTGGGTGAGAACACCGGATGAGCGATGCCGTTGCGCTGGGTCACTTCCGTGACCCGGGTCGCATCGGCAAATTGCTTGTAGGCCACGACCAGCGCCGGCAGGCTTTCCTGAAACGACTTGCTGACCAGTCGCACACCGGACGACGCCACAGCCTTGAGGTGCGCGATCAGCGCTTCCTTCACATCGCTGATGGCTTGATAGTGCGCGGGATCGGCCTTGTTCTGCGCCAGCTGGAGCGCCTCGACCAGCTCTTTTTGCAGCAGTTGCAGATCGTCGGTGACCGGCACTTCCTGGCGGGTAACCGGTTGAATCGCCTGTTGCGCCACCGTGGGCGTCGACGTCAGTTTCACCGGTGTCGAAGCCACCGGCATCGAGGCGACCCACTGCGCCACTTTCACGATCAGCGTGTCCTGCACCAGATCGGCCATGGCCTGCGCCGCAGCCGTGGTGTCCTTGCCGGTGGTGAGTTTCGGCGCATCAGCCTCGCGGATGGCTTCGATCTGTTGGGACACGTCGGCAATCACGCCACGATAGCCCTCCTTCGCAAACGCCTTCAGCTCCTTGATATCGCCCAGCAGCCCCTTGAACTCCGCCGCCACTTCCTTGGGCAGTTCCTTGACGGCCTTGACCAGCTCGGTGATCTCTTTGTACTGCTCGATCAGTGGCTTGAGCTGTTCCTTGATCACGTCATAGACCCCGGTGAGGCTATTGCGCAGATTGGCGATGCCGATTCGCGCAGCCTTGATCAGGGTCATGGCCTGTTCGAAACGTGCCACCGCAGAACCCAGCAAGGTGTCAGCCTTGGCCAGCAACACTTTCTGCGTGCTGACAGTGGCAGTCGGAAACGGCAGGGGCCGGTCGGGATAGAACTTCAGTGCGAAAGTCACCAGCCCGCCGTCCTGGCGGGTGTGGGTCATATCGCATTCGCCGACCTTGACCTGCAGGCGTCCCAGCCACGGATGCACCAGTTCGCCGCGGCCCTGCTCCAGCGCCTTGAGCAGCTTGTCACGCTGCTCGAGGCAATCGGGGCCGACGATGAAAGCCGTCAGGTCGTGGGTCTTGGCCTGCTGGCCGAGATCCTCGAAAAACGGCAGGTCGCGTTGCGGATATTCGTGTAATTGCCCGTTGCGGCCGACCGGGGTTTTCGCCTGATCGACCCAAAAACCGACCCCACGAAAGGACGCCGGCACCAAACGGTCACGCCAGTTCATTGGAACCTCCCATGGACAGCGAGCGATAGCCGATGCGCGAAGACAGCGCCAGGCCCGGCTGATTGGTTTGCGGTTGATCGGTACGCAGCCCGGCCGGCGCATTTTCGAAGCGCACCGTCAGGCCGCCTTCGAGTTGCGTGCGGCTGTTGGCGGCACTTTGCTGGATCAGGGCGCTGGAGGACTGTGGCAACGGACTGTTCAACCCGGCCGCCCCCGCAGGTGTCGCAGCGCTGCCGGTTACGGTTTCGAAGAATCCGGAGAAATGGCCACCCAGCAGTTCCTTGACCTGTCCGAAGATGCTCTGCAGCCTCGTCCACATATCACTGAACCAGACGATGACGGGCTCCCACTTCTGTTTGATCGAGTCCAGCGGAGACTGGCCGAAAAGGTCACCGAACACACCCTTCACCGATTGCGCATCCGTGGTCAACGATGCCCACAAACCGGAAAAGTAGCCTGACACGCCACCCCAGGCCGCCGTTGCGGACTCCACAGGCAAGACGTCGAACACTCGGCGCAAGCTGTCCTGCAACGAGGCCATGGAAGCCCCAACGACATCCCGCAGCGCCGAGAACACATCAGTGACCGGCTGCCAGGCTTCGTTGATGGTCTGGATCGGCGACCAACTGAACCGCGCCTTGAGCGACCCCACACCCGCCCCTGCGCTGGCTACCACGCCGTTGTAAAAATCACCGACCACACCACTGGCAGTGGCCAGCGCCTGGCTCAGCACTTCACGGGGCGAAAACGAGAACGAGGCCTTGAGTTTTTCGATGCCGGTCGTTGCATTGGCGACCGCACTGTCCCAGAAATCACTGACGACCGTACTGGCGGTTTTCAGCGCCTTGTCCATCACCTCGCGAGGCGAGAAAGAGAACTTCGCACTGAGTGCTTCGATACCCGCCTTCGTCCTGGCGATCGTACTGTCAAAGAAGTCACTGATGACTGTACCGGCGGTTGCCAGCGCCTTGTCCATCACCTCGCGAGGCGAGAAAGAGAACTTCGTACTGAGTGCCTCGATACCCGCCGTCGCGCTCGCCACGGTCTCGTCGAAGAACTTCGTGACGGTGTCGACGCCAGCGGAGAACAGCTCACGCGTCTCATCCCACGTTTTGCCGATCGAGGCGCCCATCGAAGCCAGCCCCTCCTTCACCGCCGTGACTCCGCTATCGAAGGCTTCACGGGTGGAAGTCCACATTTTGCTGAAGACCCCGGAAATCGAAGACCAGTTGTTGGTGATCAGGCGCGCACCAATCACAATCAGCGCCACAGCCCCGGCGATGGCCGCAGCAACCAGGCCGATCGGTGAAGCCAGGATGCCCAGCACTGCGACGAGCCCCATTGCACCGACCGTCACCACCGTGAACGCCACCGCCGCGGCAGCCAGTCCCTCGACGAGGTACGGATTGTTCGCGAGGAACTGACCAATCGAGGTGATCACCGGCGTGATAGCGGTGACGATGCTGTTGACTGCCGGCAACAGCGCCTGACCGATCTTCAGCGATACCTTGTCCAGTGCCTTGTTGAACTTCTCAAGGTTGGCCGAGGTTTCTCCGTGCACAACCTTGGGCACTTTCAGCCCCTTGTTCGCCCGGACTTTCTTCGCCAGCGCATCCTGCGCTTCGATGGCCTTCTTGATGCCGTCTTGAAACGGCTTGAGCAGGCCACCTTCGGAAATGAATCCGGCGACATCCAGCGGCTCCAGGCCGCTGTCTTCCATGCTTTTCTTGAATGCTGCGACCTTGCCGCGCAGCCCCTTCATCTCGGCCTCCATTTTCTCGGCACCCTTGAGCACCACGAGCATGTTGACCGTGACGGGGAAGTTCTGCGGGATCAGGCTCAATTGTGTATTAGCCATCACTGCACCTGCTGCATCGCATTGATCCGTTGCGCGTGCTCCAGCGATTCGCGAAGCACATCCAGTGGCCTGGCCATCATCTGTTCGGGGTCAACCTTCCAGAACCAGGCCAGGTCATAGGCGACCGAAATCAGGTCGGTGATGGTTCCGACGCCGCACTCATGAAAAAACCTGCAACGGCCCAGCTCAGCGCGTTGAGGTCAGCCAGGTCCAACTGGTTGACCGACGACGGCGGAATGCCGGCGCACACGGCGATGTATTTGGCCGCCACGTCCATGTCGAGGCTGACCTCTTCGCTCTTGTCGATCTTGTACGGCAGCGCCTTGATCGCTCGCACCTCCTGCACCGTCGGACGGCGCAGGACGAGTTCGGTCAAAGGCTCGCCGTGAGCTTCGATCGCAACTTGAAGCTTCACGGCGCCGCTCATTGCCAGGTCCCCTTGATGCCTTCGAATTTCAGTTCGATGGTGGCGTCATCGCCTTTGGAGACGGGCTCTTCGACCAGGTAGGCACCGGCCAGTACGTAGACTTTGCCGTTGCTGAATTCGCAGGTGACGGTGATATCGGTGCCTTCGATCAGCTTCTTCAGCGGGAAGTCGGCGGTGTGCAGCGCGGTCACCTTGAACGACGGCGCGACGTCGGTTTCCTTGTAGAAACCCGGCACGACGGTTTCGCGTTTGACGGCCATCAGCGGGGCTTCGCAGCCGCCATTGATAGTCAGTTGTGCACCGTCGACCTTGACGTAGCAGGTGCCTGCAATCAGTTGACCCATGGTGTTACTCCCTTCAAATAAAAAGCCCACGCAAGGTGGGCTGAAATCACAGTGTCAAACGAGCCGATCAGGCGACGTCGTCGTACTGCAGACGGAACTGGTTGAGCAATGCGAACACGCGCAGACCGTTGATGTAATCCGGCGGGAACAGCACGTTCACGCGGCTCGGGTCCTGCACGTCGCGCTCGACGATCAGGTGCTCGGCGAACAGCTCGGCGTTTTCCACGTGGCCTTCGAGTTCGAGCTTGGCGTACTGGGCGATCAGCTCACCGCGAATGGTTGCCGGCGTGACGATCGGCTGGCCGGCGCCGAAGCGGGTGCCGTCGGAGGCCAGCTTGTGGCGACCGTATTTGCTGGTGATCACGCTTTGCAGACGACGCACGATGAACGCCGACTGGTGCATGGTTTCGCTGTCCAGGTACGAGTTATCAGCCTGGCCGTAGGCGTTCTTCTGGTAGGTGGTGATCGAGCGCTGGATGCGCACGTAGCCGCCTTCGTAGTACGCGGTGGCGATGCCGTAGTTGAGCAGCGACTGACGCTCGGTCAGGGTGAAGCGCTCGCTGGCCGGGGCCGGATCGACACCCGGCAGGCTGCCGCTCTGGGTCGGACGGCTGGCGTCGGCGGAAATGAACACGGCGGTGCGCGCAGTCAATGCGGCGGCTTGCACCCAGACCGGTTGCGGAACGCCCTGCTCCAGCGCCTGAATGGTCACGTGCTGGTCGTTACGCGCCTGACCGGCTGCCACCAGAGTGCCGACGGTGCCGCGCTTGGCGCTGTACACGTGACCGAACAGTTGCTTGGCCCACGACCAGCGACCGGTGCTGTCGTCCATCACCGCTTGCCAGGTGTTGAGGGTGGCCAGGTCGGACCATGGCAGAGCGATGAACTCGAATGGCTCGTCACCCAGCGCAGCAACCGCTGCCACCTGATCCGGCACGCCGACGCCACCGATCATCGGCGTGATCGCGGTGACCAGGCCGGCCGGCGTTTCTTCGCCGTTGCTCTTGCCCAGGCGATTGAATTGCAGACTGATGTCGTTACCGCTGTCGCCAGTCCATTTGGCGTTGAGCGTTACGACACCCTCTGCGACGGTCGCGCTCACCGGCAGATCGGCGGTGGCGTTGACCTTCTGCGCCAGCGAAGTGGCCGCTTGTGCGGCGGTGGCGCCGTTGGCGATGGTGGCCTGTACGCGGACGCCGCCGACATACAGGTTGAGCACGCCAGCCTGGGTCGCGGTGCCGGTCAGGGTCACGACGCCTTTGGCGATGGCGCCGGTAGCGTTGTGCAGCGGCAGGCACCAGATCTCGCCGATCGGGTCAGCCTTGCGGAAGGTTTCGTACATGGACGCGAGCATCGAGCCCTGGCCACCAATGCTCTTGGCCAGCGCCACGCTGGAAACCAGCACCAGTTTGCCGACTTCGCCCGGAGCGATGTCGTCGTTGACCTGCGCCACGATCAGGCGACGCATGGACGAGGTCGCGCTATTGGCGGCCGAGTTGTCCATTTCGGCATAGAACAGCGGTACACGAATGTCCGCAGGGATGTTGCTGAATCCGATCGCCATTATTTGGCTCCCTTTTGTTTAGCTGTTGCGGTTTTGAGGGTGATATCGCCGTCGGCCAGACGCCGGCGCCACCAGGCGCTGTCCAGCACTTCACGGCCTTCCAGTGGCAGCAGGTCGCCTGCTTCCGGGTCCGGCACGGCACGGCCGGCAGCAGGCACTACGGTGATGCGGTTGCTCATGGGATTACGTCTCCAGAGAAAGTCAGTTCCACGCGCCCGTCAGGGCCCGGGCGTTTCAGGTTGGGGTCGGCCGGGTCGATCGCATCAACCCGCACGGTGGCCCCGGTAAAGGACGACAAACCGTCCAGTTCGCGTTCGTGCCAGCTCTCCGCAGGCTGACTTGGCAGATTGCGGCCCAGCTGGAACTCGGCAAAAAAGCGCAGCCGGTAGAACGCGCGGCTGCTGTTGATCGAGACCGTTTCGCCGCCGTCGTAAACGATGGCGCTGTAGTTGGAATCGGGTTTGAACCCCACCAGCGCACGCCACAGTTCGGCGCGCAGGTCGTGCAACAGATCCAGCGCTTTTGTGGCGTCCGTGGCATCCAGTGCCAGGATGATTTCAAAGCGGTCGCGGATCGGTTGGCTGGGGGAGTTCTGTGCGGTGTTGACGCTGGCTACGTCGGCCAGCGGTAAAACATGGGCCGAGGGCATCGGCAGATTCGGGTCGCCTTGCAGAAGCACCAGGTCGACACCTGTCGCGATATGGCCGGCAAAGCTTGGGCATTGCGCACGCAGCTGCGTGAGGATCGGGGAGATCTTCATGGGGAGCGTTCCAGGAGGTGTGAGTGGCCACAGTGAGGTGTGTGGCGGTGAGATCGGGGGATCAGTCCCTGGCTTTTGCCTCGGGATCCCGACCGGTCGCTTCGATCAGACAGCGATAGCTTTCTTCGCGCTTGCCACTGGCGGTGACCTTCTCGATCGACCAGCGACCGCGCATGAAGTCCGGCCAGGTATCGTCGAGCACCAGCAGACCTTCGGCCGCCAGCAACGGATCGCCCGGACAGGTGACCTTCAGCTTGTATTTCTCGCGCAGCATCTTGCGCACTTCGGCCTCGCCGATGGCTTTGGCTTCTTCTTCGCTGGCCAGTCTCTGGCGGATGACCTTGTAGGGTTCGGAACCGGTGACCACTTCGCGCAGTTTGCCGAGCGCACTGTCCCAAAAGGAGGTTTTGCAACCCTGATTCTGGGTTCGGGCGGTTTCTTCCAGCGTGGCGCTGATGAAGGCGTGATCGCCCGGTCGATTGTTGTGGGTGACCGACAGCCTGACGTCCGGTATGACCTGTCCCGACAGGTTTTTCACTTGCGCCGGTTTCGCCAGTACGTAGAGGTCGTTGAACGGTTTGGCCACCGCGTCGTACTTTTTCGCCAGGCGTGTGATGAAGCCCATGTCGGTTTCGTTCGACTGGTCGACATGGGCGATCCTGATCAGCGCCAGTTCGGGGTCGACGCGCGGCGAGAATCCGTGTCTCGAGACCAGCTCGCGAAACAGTCCGCCAAGGGTTGTAGGGCCATGACTGGCCGTGCGCCGTTCCTTGAATCGGGTCTCGTCCTTGCCGCTGAAAGGTGCGGCGGTCGCGACCAGCGTCAGGCGCAGCGGGAACAGCGTCGGCGTCAGTCGGGTCACCTTGAACTGGCCCTTTTCCACCAGTCCGGTCTCCAGATAGCCCACCCGCAGGCCGATGGTTCCGCCCAGGGTCGGCAAGCCTTCAAGGCCTTCCAGATCGAGCACCAGCGTCAGTTGATCGGACTCCATGCCGGCGGCATCGATGTGTTCCCAACTGATCAGGCGCTGGTTCAGCAGGTCCTTGTGGGCGCCGTAGATTTCGATCGCCGGCGTAAATCCCTGTGCCATGCAGCCTCCTTAATCCCAGGCCAGAACCGGTTTGATTGCGGCGGGCCTGCTGTCGAGTTCCGGCAGCGTCACCCAGACACCTGCCGGCAGGATCGGGCCGTGCTCGGCCAGGGTCGGGTTGAGTGTCCACAGGGCTTCTTCGGCGCTGTCATCGCTGCGACCGGTTTCGCGGTACAGCAACAGATTCACCGAGTCACCGGCCACGCTTCGTACCTTACGCATTGTTGAACTCCGACAATCCGATGACCCACTTGATCACCATCGCGGTGCCGTCATCGATGACCTCGCTCTGGTTTTCGTCGATGCTGTTGATCCGCCACAAACCCCAGTTGCGGCCAATGCCGTCAATCAACGGCAACGGTGCACGCAGTGCTTGCAGCGCACGCAGTTCATCGAGCCGTTCCATCCCCACGGCGTACATCGAGGTGCCGGAGATGGTCAGGGTTTCAGGCTTCTGCCCTGTCTGATGGGATCTGGGTTTGCTGTTGAGAATCTGCAGGTCAGTCCAGCCGCCATCGGACTTTCGCGCCAGCGTGCTGTACGCAAAATCCCGGGACAGTCCGAAGATGAAACTGCCCAGTGCCATTTGTTGTTTCATGTGGCGACTCCATCGGTCAGGGCTGCGTCACGTCGTGTGGCGAGCGGATTGGTCGGCATGATCTGGCCCAACTGGCTCATCGTTGTCTGCACCACCAGATTGGCCAGTGCCTGGGCGCTGCCCTGATCCTGACCGTTGATGTGGATGGTGGAGTTGAACGTGACAGGCTGGCTCGCGGCTGTAGAGGCTGTGGTGGCAAGCGCCGCGGGGATCGTGGAGGTCGCCGAGGTCGCGATCAGGTCTTTACTGACCTGTGCAGGAGTGCCGAGACGATCGACTTGTTTCCCTAGCTTGTCGCCCAGGGAATCACCGATGGCCCCGCCCGTCATGCTCCCCAGCCAGCCGCCGACCATGGTGCCCACACCCGGCAGAATCAACGTACCCAGTGCAGCACCGACAGCGGCACCGGCAGACGACCCCGCTAACGATGCACCCGACGACACGACGGCACGCTTATCGCCCTTCATGACGCCGGTGACCATTTCGTATCCGGCGCTGAGCAACCGCAGCGGCGGTGCCCGTCTGGCAAGCAGTCTGCCTGCCCTGGCGTAAGAACCGGACAGTGGAGCGGCCGGTGCAGAACTGACGGCTGATGAGCCTGCAAATGCCGTCATGGTTCCCGGTATGGGCGTGCCGGACATGAGGGGCAAAACGGGTCGAGTCGGCGGCGCGAGCGGTGCCGACGGTGCACTGATCCGTGGTGCCCGAGGGGTCACCCGACCGATTTTTTCACGTCCGACTCGAGCCCTGATGCTTGACTGGCGAGGCTTGAGCTTGCCGCCTGTCCCGCCACCCAGCGGTTTGCAGCAGCAACAGTCATGGCCCGCGCTATTTCCGGCGGACGTTTTCTTCGCTTTCGGGTCTTCAATATCGGCAATCAGACCGCCAAGACCGAACGGCAATTTTGAAGCGACGCCCTTGAGCAGTTTGTCGGTGAAATTGCCGAATGCCTTGGCCATCACCGCGACTACGATGGCCGACAGTCCAGCGCCCGCAAGGGCCAATGCCGTCGAGGTCTTGGGATGGGCTTCAGCCATATCGGCCACGCCATTGGTCATATTCGTCAGCGAGTCCAGCGTGCCGGTCGCATCCGGCGCCAACGCCGTGATCAGACGATTGAGACTGGCATCGAACGCGTTCCAGCTTCGCTGCGGGTCTTTGCCCGCAGGCTCGGCGCTGCGTTCAATCGCGCCGCTGTAAGCCGGTGTCAGTGGATCATTGGGCTTGAGCAATGAAATCGGCGTCTGTGCTTCACCGGGCTTGCCCATCCATTGACGCACGCCTCCTTCACCCTTGAATGGCGATGCGAGGCTGCTCTGGGCCGCTTGCGAGGACACAAGCGTCGACGTTCCTTCCAGTCTGGCCGGAGCGACCAGCGCAAATGCTTTTTGCAGGTCTTCAGGTTTCGCCAGCAGTTTGCGTACACCGTCGTCGCCACTGAAAAGTGTCTTGACCAGCGCCGCTTGCTGCTCTGCCGGTTGTTGCTTCAATGTCGCCAACGCTTTGACAAGGTTGTCCGCTACGTTTTCGGTCAGCTTGCCGGGATCAAGCCCCAACGCCTTCCACGCCGACTGCTCGGCCGCCGAGCCTTGGGTGCCTTTGCCCAGGGCTGCGCTGATGCTTTTCACCGCTGCCCCGGCCCCGGCCTTGTCGACGTCAGCGTTGAGCAACGCGGCTGACAGCGCCGCCAACTGCTCGGGCAGAATCCCCGCTGCAACGGCCGACTCGCCGGATTGCTGCACGACCGAACCGATATCGGCAGCCGTCGCATTCAGTCCGCTGTTGCCCAGTTGCTGAGTCGCATCGGCCAGCAGTTGACCTTGAGCGCGATCCAGTTTCATCGAAACTTGCCAGGCCGACAGCATTTCACCGGCCGACTTCAGGCTGATGCCGAACGCCGACGCATTGACCGCTGCATCCTGGGCAAAGTCCAGCAGCACTTGTTCCTTGTCGGCGCCCTTGAGACCGGCGCCAATCCCGGATCTGCCAGCCGCGACCTCGACCTGCACCAGATCCACGACCGTCGCCCCACTGCCGGCAACCCGTTTGTCGGTGGCCAGTTTGAGGTTGGCTTTCGACAGCGTGTCGAGGTCGCCACTCAGGCCTTGAACCTGCTTGAGCTGGGCCATGGCGGTTTCCAGGGCCATGTCCGATTGCAGGTAGGCCGGCGGCGAGCGTTGTTCAATCTCAGCCTTGAGCTTTGACTTGCTCTCGCCGCCTGCCGCCGGCGCGGCAGTTACAACTGGCACCTTGAACGATGCCATGGCCGTGTTCAGCCCCAGGACAACGGCGCCGAGTTTGATCTGTTCACGCACCAGACTGCGGATGTCCAGGCTGGCCGTGAGCAGCGCCTCTTTCAGTTCGGACAGTGGTTTGATCAGGCTGTCCGTGGCCGATCCCCCTGCCGACAAACCGGAACCTGCGCCGCCGGTTTGCGCGGCGTACATCAGCGAAAACGATGTGTCTGCCATGCCGCTCTACTCCTGTTTCACGCCAAGGCGAGTGATCGCTATGTCGTAGCGGCGCAACGCCTTTTCGGCGTCCCACTCCAGAATTTCCGCCTCACTTACCGGGTAAATGAGCGGCACGATATCGAGGATTACTTCGATGTCGCGTTCTGAAAGAAGGCCGCCGGCTGGTTTAAAAAATCGTCGATGCGCACCTGCAATTGCGTCCAGTCCGGCACGCTCAACAGGGCCAGATCGGGGATCATCAGGCCGGTGCAATGGGCGGTGATGAACTCGGCGCGTTCCTTGGCCGTTTTCAGTTTCTTCATCACTTTGGTGGCCCGCAGCGCCGGCATTTCCAGACTCAGCGAAGTCACGGTGCGGCCGGTGACGGCGAGCGGCAACAGCAGTTGCACCTGATCGGGATCATCGGACTGTTCCGCGTCTTCGACCTGGTCGAGAAAGAACGACGCCGGACGGGTCGAGAATTCGTGCACGTACTGCGCGATGGTCACGTAGTCCGGGCGCTTGAGCTGGTCGAGTTCCTTGACCGACAAGCCGGTGGCCAGCAGCGCCAGTTCGAAGAACTGGTCGTCTTCATCGTCGCCTGCGCGTTCCAGCGCTTCTTTCTGGGCGGCGTAGAACAGCGGCTTGAGCTGGATCGATTCGATCTGCGAGCCGTCGTCACCGGTGATCGGCGACAGCAGGTCATGCTTGGGTGGCATCCACGACATGAAAGGAATTCCTTGGGTGTTCTTGAAGATTCCTGTGGGCATGAACGCCCACAGGTTTTGTGCCTGATCTGCCGAAAGGCTTACGGCATCAGTACCGCACGACGGGCATCACCGAGGATGTCGACGCCGTTGAGGACGAACTTCTGGGTACGCACGTCGATGTCGATCACCGGCACGCCGTTTTCCAGGCGGTTGTAGGTGCGGCAGGAAAACTCAAGCGTCGTCAGGGCTTTGCCACCCATTTTGATTGCTTCTTCACCCATGGTTTTGAGCTTGCCGCCAATGGTGTGATAGGTGAACCAGGTGTTGCCGTCCTGATCCTGACCGGCTTCACGCACGTTCAGCAGAATGTCGTCGCCCAGTTTCACGCCCATCGCCAGCAGCACTTCAGCGCCGGTGCCTTGCAGCTTGAGCGTGGCATTCAGCGCCTTGGCGCTCTTGGCCATTTCCTCGACGATGAAGCGACCGCCCGTCATGCTTTCCATGTCGAAATCGATTTTCGGCGGAGTGAATTCCTCCACGGTCGCCGACAGCGGCAGGCCTTGCAGGGTGGCCGCGATGGCCTGTCTTACGCGGTTGGTAAACATTAGAGAACGTCCTCCAGGAACTGCTCGATGATTTCATCGCGGGCGTTGAGTTGATAAACCATGTGTTCGTTCGGCGCGTAGCGGCCGTAGTCGATGACCACGTACCAGGTGCCGTTCTTGTACTTCTCGACGCTGTTGAGTTCCGGGTGCAGGTACACGCTGCCGCCGGGAATGGTTTCGTCGGCGACCAGAGTTTGCAGCCAGTCGTTGATGCGTTTGACTTCCTGATCCATGAACGACTTGGTCAGGTTCTTGGCCATGGCTTTCTGGCCGGCCTTCACCAGCTTGCGGCTGATGGCGTCTTCCAGACCGACGTAGCTGATGAACTTGCCGGTGATCGAACGGTTGCCCAGCAGCGAGAAGCCGCCAAGGATGGTGCGGGCGTAGTAGCTGACGCCGTAGCGGTTGAGCAGATCGCCTTCGGTGGAGGTGTCGAGGATGTTGTATTCCACGACCCGCGACACGTCTTCGGCGTAGGTCACCTGGTTGCCCGGGCTTTCCCATTGTTTGACCTTGGCCAGCGCGGCGATCGCCAGACTGGATGGCGCGAGGAATACGTTTTTCTTCGCGGCTTTCGAGTACACGGCCGGCATGTTGTGCACCACCAGGCAACGGTCGAAACCCAGATCCGCACCGCCCAATTCCTGGCTGTACAACACTTGGTCAGCGACCGAGGCGTCCTTGCCGTCTAGCACCACACGGGCCTTGATGCGCTTGCCGAACGAGGCGAACTCGCTGGCCACCGCTTTAGTGCCGGTGAAGCCCGGCGCGCCGATGATGGTCAGGTCTTCCGGGACGCTGCCTAGTGCGGCCAGACCGAGCTTGCGGCCGGTGGCCGGTTCAACACCGCCGATCACGGCGTTGACGGTATCGGCCGGGGTCGCGCCCGCTTCGACGATCACCACGTACACCGGCACCTTGACCACTTTGAGGATCTGGTAAACGGCGTGGTACAGGGTGCCCTCTTCGGAACCTGTCGGATCGAGCAGCGCGTGGGTGGTGAAGCTGTTGATGCGAAACGGTGCGTTGCGCGGAATCAGCGGATCGGCTTTCGGCGCGGTGCCGACCAGACCGATGACGTTGTCGCCCAGGCCACCCATGGCCTCGGGGGATTCGGTGGCATTGACGGTAATGCCGTTGTGCTCGAAGTTCAGAACCTCAGCCATAGTCAGTCAGCCTTCTTGGCAGCGGCCTTCACGGCCTTGGTGGTAGGTGTTTTCAACTCCAGTCGACCGGCGCTGTGCAATGCGCTGGCTTCGACGTCGAGCAGATCGAGTTCCTGGCCGACGCTCGACCAGTGACCACCCCCGGTGGGGAATGGAACAAGCACGGTGTAGGTTTGGCGGGTTGCCATTTTTCGTTTCTCCATAAACGGGAAAGCCCCTCAAAGGGAGGGGCTTGGCGGGTGTTGAATGAATTGGGCGTCAAAGAAAACGCCCCGGGGTACGGGGCGTCTATTGAGTTACCTGAGCGGAGGAAGTCCCCCATGGAAACTCCTGCTGGATTTCATTGAACCTGAGTACTCCAGCGGCGCGGATAGCCTCCCAGCCAGTTTCACCCATGGCTTCCATCCGTTGCGCTTCGGCAAAAAACCGATCCGAACCTGTGATGGGGTCCGCGTATGCGCGCAGACGAAGAGACTCGATTTCCTCGCTGGTGTATTCCGCGGGTTGTCGCTCAGGCAGAGCGTGTTTGGAAATGACTCCGGCATCATCGAGTTTCCAGATACCGTCCAGCTCCTGGGTAATACGCATCCACAGACTTTCATCAATTTCGAGCGCGCCTTCGGGAATGTCGTTGACGCCACGAATCAGGCGAGAATCGAGAATGCCTGCGGCATCAAATGTCACGTACTTCATGCCATTCACCTTTAATGTCCAATCGAGAGCCAAAAGAAGTTTGTGGCTGTTTGCAATGGTGCTCCCGAAACACCGGAGCTGACGCCGACGGCTGTGAATGCGGTTTTCGAAGGCAGGCCTGAAAGCTCAATGACATCCGCCGCCCCCGAAACGTTGAACGGTGTGGATTGAACACCCAAACAGGCATTGGGGAAGCTCAACGTAAAAGGCACTGCCGTTGATACAGCGGGAATCGAGGCGTAGCCCCACTGAAGGATGAAACCACCCAACCATGTTGGAAAAACGACGTAGCCATTTGCGGCCTTGAGGATCTGAAACCCCCAACGAAGCTTTTTCGGCGTCACGATAGTCGTGTCATCCACACCTGCATCAGCCTGCACCTGAGTAGCAACTTTTGCCGTGCCTTGATTGCTTTCGGTCGCTTGCTGCGCCAGCACCGACAACGCAGCGACATCAATGCTTCCCTGATTGATCGGCGCGTTCCAGGCCTTGATGCACCACATCACTGCCAGGTTGCGTGGGCGGGTTTCTGTCGAAGTGCGTGCCACCCTCGAAGCATCGAACGACATATTGATGACACCGGTAGAGGCTGTGCCTGCGGGGAGTTGCGTCCCACCTGCCGCTGTCGCACTGAAAGCGCCGCCGACCGTGCCCGTTGCTGCAAGCTGAACACCGTTGTTCGCGGAATACTGCCCTGTGATGTTCTGAAGCGAGTCGAGTTGATAACTGCCGATTGCCCTGCCTGCATCGACACCGCGTCCGTGATCCCAACCTCGCAGGAACTCACCACGTGCTTCAGGCAACCGGAAGTTTCCGGCCCCCTCATCACCTTTGTTGTAAGTGGTGCCAAGATACGCCGCCAGATCCGGATAGGTTGCAATGCTCTGCACACTGCCATCCAGCTCAAGAAAACCAGGCGCAACGATCCCCGTCGGGAACGCCATGACGGCACCCACCGGAACGGCAGATCCAAGCCGGGAAACTTCCTTGACCAGTGCCGCTACGTCGATGTTTCCCTGATTGACCGGCGCGTTCCAGGCTTTGATGCACCACATGACGGCGATGTTGCGTGGACGCGCCTCTGAACCGCCCGCCGAGGAAGTAGTGACATTGGAACTCTGAAAGTCACGCCCTGGACCAGCCGCCAAATGACCATACGAGTAAATCGTACCAACGGCTGTATGCGTATGTGCCTTGTTGTCATCAGCCTGCCAACTGCCAATGCCACGCCCGGCATCCACCCCACGCCCATGATCCCAACCCCGCAAGAACTCCCCACGCGCTTCAGGCAAGCGGAAATTCCCGACACCCTCATCCCCTTTGTTGAACTTGCCACCCAGATAGGCGCTCAAGTCCGGGTAGGTCGCGCTGCTCTTGACGCTGTTGTCCAGCTCCAGAAAGCCCGGCGGTGGCGAGTCAACCGGGAACGCGACAATCGACCCCACCGGCAATGCCGAGGCCTTGGCAATCAGCGCCTCGACTTCAGCCTTGGTGTACGAATCCTTGATGCCGAAACCGGACAATGTGTCGGGGTTCGAGCCGCCAGTTGCGCGGCCATATTCGTCGACCGTCAGACTCTTGTAAGTCCCGGCGGCAATCCCGGTACGACCTGCCAGCATCTTGAACGTCAGCGCAGTGGTGCCGAGGGTGATCGGCGCATTGGTGGTCAGGTGCCACAGCGAATCGCCGTTGAGCGCGCCCTCTTCCACCATCACCGTCAGACCCGGGGTGACCTTGGCGCTGACGTTGGCATCATTCGCTCGAGTCCAGTCACCGTTGGCCACAATCCACAGGCCGTTGTCCTTGGCCAGGGTCTGGTTCGGCAACAGCACACGGTCACCGGCAACCACCGCCACACCGTCAATCTGCTGCGCACCGTTCAACACCACATTGGCGGTGGCGGCGACGCGCACCGATTGTTTGCCATCTAGCTTGCCGAGTTCTTCGGCGAGGTAGCTCATGACCCACGCCCGAGTGGCCTTGACCACGGTGTCATCGATCAGCAGCGTCACCAGCGCGGCATTGCTGGTCTCGAAAATCGAGCGGATGTAGAACTCTTTGCCCGAGCCGGACGTGGCCAGCACCGGCTTGAACGACTCCGGGTATTTGACAATGGCGTAGAGAATCCCGGTGTCGGTCCACAGCCCGGCTTCACGCACATACCAGCCGCCGACGTCCGGCGGAATGGTCACTTCCGCGAGCAGCCAGCTCGGATTCTTCTCGTCCTGGAACAGCGCATTGAGCGGACCGCGCCAGACTTCGCGTTTAAGCGCAGTAGCCGTCGCGGCCGGGTTGTAGACCGCGCCGCCGCCGTCGCCGACGGAAATCTGCGTCAGCTTGATCGGTACGCCCGCCGCCTTGCAGGCGGTTTCGTAGGCAATCCCTGCGTTGGTGAGCAGGGTGTAATAGTCAGCCATTCAGGCCCCCTGAGGATAAATAGTGGATGTTTCGACGGTGTATAGCGCCGCCGCCATGAAGGCCTCACCGGATGTCTCGAGCCCTTCGAGGAACACCGGATACACCGTGGTCAGCTCACCGCAGAAGGTCGCGGCGCCGATGACGTGATTGCCGAAGGCGCTGAGGCCGACAGACACCGACAGCACGTCCCGTTCGCTCTTGGCATCGGCCAGGCGTCGGTCGAGACGGGCGTCGATGGCTTCGCTGTAGGGTTGTTCGGTGAAGGCCCGCACGGAAAAGCTGTAAGGCTCGCCGGGCGGGATCTGTTCGTACCAGGCGCGGATTTCCGGCCTGAGTTGCAAACCCTTGGCGGCGTTCTCCAGCGCCTTGCGAGTGCCGGCCTGGCGCGCGGTGGGCCAAGCCAGTTCGACGGTCAGGCGTTTTTCCGCTTCCGGTGCGTCGGTGCTCCATTCGGCAACACCACGATCTGCCGCGAGATACGGCAGGAACGCGACGGGAGTTGAAGCCGGATTCATCAGTTCGGGAAACGGCGGCGCGACGCGATCAAGTAGTGCGCCGAAGCCGATGTCGAGGGCCCGTTCCAGCGCCGAGCTGTTGGCTGGCAGCAGGGTCGGACGCGGTGTCTGATCGGTCATAGCGTCTGCACCTCGACCTCGACCGCCGTGCAGTACGGTGCTTGAAACGCCGAGCACACAACGGAATCCAGAGGTTCAAGAATCTGCAATTGCACGGCGCCGGCGCTGTGCAGCGTGTAGTCGATCCAGCTCGGATCGACCCGGCCTTCCAGGCGATGGCAACTGTCGGCGTAGGCCTGCAGGTGTTGCTGCGCGGCGACCTTGGTCAGGCCCGAATCCGGACCGGAATTGATCTTCGCCACGACGCGGATTTTGTAGCGCTGAATCTCTGCGCCTTTGACCGTGACCTTGTCGGTTTCCGGACAGACGTCGGGCCGGGAAAAGTGTTGGCGCACGCCTTCAAGCAAGGTCGGGGACGGCGTACCGTCGCCCTCGCGGGCAAGCACGGTGACTTGCACTTCGCCAGGCGCCGTGCGGCGACCGTTGCCGTCCTTGACCTGCGCGGCAAGACCGTCCCGGGCGAAGGTATAAGTGACGTTCACGACACCGGCATCGGTGGATTCGACTTTTACCGTCGGACGTTCGCCCAAGGTGAACACCTCGCGGCGGTATTGCATCCGCGAACCCGCCGCCGGAGCGTGGGGCGCCAGGTAATAACGCAGCCGCGCGTCGTCGTCGCTCTCGTATATCGCCGGCACCGGCGGGAATGCCGCCGGGTCGCCCGGATCGAGCAACTGTCGCTCCAGGCCCATGTCCGCCAACCGCGCATCTAGATTGCTGCCCGTTGCCCACCACGCCAGCATCTGCTTGATCCGGGCGTTGTATTTGCGTTCATGGGTTTGCAATCGAACGCAGAAAGCCTCAAGCGCCAGTGTCAGCAGTTCGCTTTCGTTCTCCAGGCTGGCCTTGAGTTTGGCCGCGCTCTGCGGCGAACGCGCGCCGACATACTCGACGACGAACTTCTTGAACTCGGCGAGCAAGTCTTCGAAAACGTCGACGGTGATCAGCGACGGTTCGGCCAACTGGTTCTGGCCAGGGATCAACATGCTCATGTCACGACCTCGAAAGTCTGTTGGCGGTTTTTCCAGGTGCCGGCAAATCGCAACAGCAAACCCGCGCCCTGTCGGGTGGCGACGATCACGCCGGGCTGAAAATCGCTGATGCCGTTTTGCGGGTTGTAGAACGCTTGAGCTGCGTGGCTCTGGGCGAGCAACAGGATGTCGTCGCCCAGGTTTTGCCCTAGCAGCGTGGGTATCAACGAACCATAAAGGGGCCTTTTTTGCCGGGTGCCCAGCGGCGTGGTCAGGGCTCGTGTCGCGCGCTGCACGAATTGCAGCCAGTCGTCGACCGTGGCCCCGCTGTCTCTATCGATTCCGATCATGGGAAGCTCTTGATTCAGGGGCTGATGACGCGACCCTGGTGATCCACCAGCGGGCCGCTGAAATGCACGCCCGAGGCGTCGATGGTCAGCCCGACAGCACCCAGTTGCAGGTTGATCAACTGGGGCGTCATCGCCAGCCGCGCGGGGCCGATGCTCAGCTCAAGCGATTCGCGAGAACCGTTGAAAGCTGCCGGACCGTTTTGCCAGTGCAGGGTGTGCGTGGCGTCGTCGTAGCCGCTTTCGCTGCCGTCCTGATGGACGCGACGAGTCAACGTCGGCACCGTCGAGGTAGGCGGAAAGCGGTCGCTGTTCAGGCCGAACAACGCCACGCTCTGCGCACCGCTTTCGCCACTGCCGTAGTTGAACAGCAGACACTGTTCGCCCACCGTCGGGATCCGCGACTCGCTCTGCGCGCCGGCGCTGGGGTTGAAGAATTTGATGGCCGGCGTCAGCAGACCACCGTGGCTGACTCGGCAAGTGTTGCTGCCCGCATCAACCTCCTGACAGATGCCGATGCGGCAATAACTCTCGGCACGCCGGTGCAGGTCTTCAATCTCCGCTTCCATTTCCGCCAGGCGCTCGATGATCGGTGCCATGTGCATTCGCAGTAATGCGTCGAACATCGATCAGGCCTCCAGCGAGGTGTATTGGTCGGGATCGTCGATGTCGCTGACTTCCCAGGTGCGGGCGAATTTCGGTGTGCCGAGCGGGTCGTCCAGCAGGGTCGGGCCCAGGTAGAGGGTCTGGTTGAACGACAGCGTCCAGGCTTTGTTTGGCTGATCGGCGTGGACGAGCAATGACGGCATTCCATCGATGTTCATCGGCAGATCGCATTGCTCGCCGGGCAAGCCCCAGCGGTTGTCGGTGATCAGGTTCTTCAGCGCGGCGATCAGATCACAGGCGGCAAATGCCGTGGCGGACAGCGCCGGAATGACTTGCAGCGACAGCGTCAGCACATGGGCAATCCGTCCGTTGGCGGCGCGCTCTCCCGATGCATTGCGTTCGATATCGATCAACACCCAGGCCTTGTCGCCGGGGGCCGTGAAGTCATCGTGATTACCGACCTGCACGTTCAGATCGGAGCTGTTGCGCAAGGCTGTCGCCATCGCCGTGAACAACTGCGAAGGCTGCTGGATCGGTGTGGGCATGCTTGACCTCCTTTTTCTGATGTCCACGCGAAGTCCTGCCGCACGGCGTGCAGCGAGACAGGAAAGTGAATGGGTTATTGCGGGTCGCGCGGCGGAACTTCGCAGACGCCGATGCGCTTGGCAGCCCAGCGTTCGTAAAGGCCGATGGCGACGTCGGCACCGGCCATTGCAGTGAGGCAACCAAATGCCCCGGCGGCCCAGATCGACATGCCGGCGGCGTACAGCAGCATGATTGCCGACACGCCGCAGATCATGCAGGCACCGGAGCGCAAGGCAAGCCGCCGCAGCAGCGGCCAGCCGCGGGCGCCCTCCTTGTCGGCGCGCCACATTTCGCCGGACACCCCGCCCGCCACGGCAAGGAGGATGACCAGCCAGATTGGCATGTCCAGCAACGCTTGTTGCTCGTTTGTCATGTCACGCCTCCTGAAAGCGTTGATGAATGAAGAGAAAGTGAAGAGGCGACACCGGACGGGTGTCGCCTCTGATGCGGGGAAGAACAGCGACAGGTTCCGCGCATGCAGCAGTTACAGGCGCTCGACAATGACGTTGTCGATGAAGGCGTAGTTGGCGTACGGGTTCTGCTCGTTGGAAAACGCCAGAGTTGTCTGCGCGGTAATCGCGGTGAACTCGTAAGTGACGGTGCTCCACTCGACCGCGACGCCTTTGGCTGTCGGTGTGTTGAACGTAGCGGTTTGCCCGGCCACTTTCACCTGAATGACACCGTCGCCGGAGCGGCTGGCAAATCGGGAGTTGCCGGCACTGAAAGTCAGACGGTACTTGGCGCCCGGAGTGGTCGCGAAATTCTGCTGAATCCCGCCACCGTTGCCATAAACGTAGTTGGCCAGGTCGACGATCATCACGCCATCTGCTGCCACAGAACCGCCGATGGCATTGGGCATGTTGAAGTATTCGGCACCGGACAGGAACGTCGTCCAGCCTGTGATGGCATTGGTTTTTGCCGGGGTGTCCAGAATGCAGCCACCACCGCATGTCGATTGTTCAAAGCTGCCGTTCACCAGGAGGTTGGCGGCAATTGCGCTGCCGCCATTGCCCAGCAGTGCAACAGCGAGAAACGGTGCTACGTATTTCTTGAGAATGTTCATGTCTTTACCTATGAGGAGATTGATCAGGTTGTGCTGACGATGCAGCACGCATGTCGCTCACAGGCGATCGCTCGGGGCTCGCGGCCTTCACATGATTCAACGTTCCGCAGCGGGAACATTTGATCTGGAGTTCTGTGTACTCGCCCACCCGGGCGAGCAGTCTTTTGCAATGGCCGCAGCGGCACTCTTTCAACATCGACAAATCCTTTTGATTCTCTGCGTGGCCTTGCTCATGCCGCGAAACCTTGTTGAAGCGCCTGCCTCAGGCAGGCATTCCAGAAAGCCCGGCGCAGGGGCCGGGCTTTTCGGTCATACAGACCAGAACAATCGGGTCGTCGATTCAAACCAGCGAAAAAGGCTCTGTCGGCCAAATCATGGTGTACGGGTAACCCGGTTGATTCCTGTAATCGCACACGGCGATGACGTATTGCTTGTAAGCCAGCAACGCCGCTTCTTCCTCCGGCGTTGCGATGCCCAGATCCTGCTTGTAATCCAGCGGGTTGAACGTCAGCCAACCTTTGGCATTCGATAGCTTCTCAGTGGCGAGGAACTTGACCTGGCTTGCCACCTCTTCGAAAGTGGGTGCATGCAACTCCCACTGGTTGTTGACCAGTCGGGCATTCCATCCGACCACGACTTCCGTGTTTCCTGTGGCATCCACCCACAGCCCCCCCAATCCGTCAGGAAAGCTGACCGGCATCCCTTCGTCGGTATCAACCACCCGATAAACCTTGGAATTGGGCATCGTGATGAAAACGTATCGATTCATTCTTATCGTCCTTTTTGATTGCCGGAATCCCGGCATTTCCGTTCCTGCCGGACAGGCAATCCAGAAAGCCCGGCTATACGCCGGGTCATTCAGTCATGCGGTCCTTATGCAGAGTCATGAAACGGTGATTTATGGAACTTCAGGCCAGGTGATTGCCAGCGGGTAACCTGGCTGTTTGTTGACGTTGCTCATATCAACGAAAAACTGCTTGTAAGCCTGCAACCCCGCGATATCGGCAGGCGTCGCCAGACCCAGCTCAACCTTCTGCTCCAGGGCGGTAGCCAGCAGAGTGGCGTTGACTCGATCAAATCGGCGGGAGCGTTCGGCGCGCAGCTGCATCGACAACTGCGATGGCTGACCCCACATATCGCTGTCGGTAAAGGTCCAGACGCCATCGGTATTCACCGCGTTCCAGGAGTAGTCGATCTTTGGCAATGCGGTGACATCCACCCAGACTTGACTCGCCGGAAAATCGTCGGTGATCGGGTTGTTGGTTTCGAAGATGTTGTCGACTTTGCCATCCACAACACGCACGTACTTCTTCATGGTCATCATCCTTTTTGATTGCCGGCCTCCCGGCATTTCTGTTTCTGCCCAGAAGGCATTCCAAAAAGCCCGGCAATCCGCCGGGCTTTTCAGTAATGCACTCCTTTGCCTTCCTTCAATCCTGTGTTCGTGAAGGAAGCTGACTTTTCGGCGCTACTGGCGCGGTACGAGTCCATTCAAATTGTTTTTCCGACCGCGGTCCCTGCCCGCCGGATAACTGCTTCTGGTGCTTTACGCTGCACACCCGGGTCAGTTGCCAACCCTCTGAACCGTTGAGGCCGGTTCATCGCTGCCTGTTCTTGTGGAACTAAAGAGCTGTTGTTGCCAGCCGCTTTGTCGAGCGGCTTGGTGGCAAGAATATGCATGGATGCATATACAGTCAATGCGTAAATGCATTTATTTATGCACGAGAAATGCGCGGATGCATGGAAGCCCCGCCAATCAAGGGTTGCCCGGTTTTCTACAGGCGAAAAAAAACCCGCCGAGGCGGGTTTTGTCAGAAAGAAATCAGGTTACCGGGCGTACATGCCCCACCAGAAGACGTGACCGAGGATGACGATCTGCTCTTCCTGCATATCCTGGAAGCTGTAGTCCTCGTCCGGATGTTCATCGCGGTTGAAGCTGCGCAGACGGATACCGGTAGGCAGGCGATAGAGCTGTTTCACCCGAAGTTGACCGTTGTGGTTGATGGCGTAGAGGTCGCCATCGATGATGTCGCCGATCCCGCACTTGCCGGCGTTGACCCCGACCGTGGCGCCGTCGCGCAGCACCGGCAACATGCTGTTGCCGCGTACCGTCACGCATTTGGCCTGATCGAACTGCACACCGTTATGGCGCAGGCTGCGCTTGCCGAAGCGCAGGCTGGAGCGTTCGCTCTCTTCGATGACGAATCTTCCTGATCCAGCAGCCAATTCAACCTCGCGAAGAAAGGGCACCGACACCTCATCGTCATCGACGGGGGTGTCGTCGTCCCACAGGCTTATGTCCTTGAGTTCAGAATGCAACTCGTCGCGTCCGCCGTTGGCGGCAGGCGCAACATCCGCGCGCCCGCGCAACTGATCGGTGCTCACGGCGAAGTACTCGGCGATCTTCGAGATATGTTTATCCGAAGGATCGACGATCTTCCCGCTGAGAATCCGCGAGAGCGTGGATTGAGGCACGCCGGTGCGACGGTGGAGCTCCGTGGGGGAGATCCCGTGCTGGTCGAGCAGTGCTCTTAAGACGGTAGATACGTTGCGTTTTTGCATAACGCGCATAGTGCTTGAAGTTTTTCGGGAAGACAAATGCTGATTTGCATAAATCGTGCATAGTCGACCTTTTTACCACCGATGCATGTCACCCGACCGCGATGCCTGCGTCCGACAGACCGCCCATGGTAACCTTGCGCCCATCGCGGAAAAGCCCGGCCACTGACGCGCTTTTGCCCCATACCTTTGAACGAGTTGCCTGACAATCCGATGAATAAAGCCGTCTCCGACCTGTCCTCCCACACTCCGATGATGCAGCAGTACTGGCGCCTGAAAAATCAGCACCCGGACCAGCTGATGTTCTACCGCATGGGCGACTTCTACGAGATCTTCTACGAGGACGCGAAGAAGGCGGCCAAGTTGCTGGACATCACCCTGACCGCGCGCGGGCAGTCGGCAGGGCAGGCGATTCCGATGTGCGGGATTCCGTATCACGCGGCGGAAGGCTACCTGGCGAAGCTGGTCAAGCTCGGCGAGTCGGTGGTGATCTGCGAGCAGGTCGGCGACCCAGCCACCAGTAAAGGCCCGGTGGAACGTCAGGTGGTGCGGATCATCACCCCGGGTACGGTCAGTGACGAGGCGTTGCTGGATGAGCGTCGCGATAACCTGATCGCGGCGGTGCTGGGCGACGAGCGCCTGTTCGGCCTGGCTGTGCTGGACATCACCAGCGGCAATTTCACCGTGCTGGAGATCAAGGGCTGGGAAAACCTGCTGGCGGAGCTGGAACGGGTCAACCCGGTCGAGTTGCTGATCCCGGATGATTGGCCGAAGGATTTGCCGGCGGAAAAACGCCGTGGGGTACGTCGTCGTGCACCGTGGGATTTCGAGCGCGACTCGGCGCTGAAAAGCCTCTGTCAGCAATTCTCCACCCAGGACCTGAAAGGCTTCGGCTGCGAAACCCTGACCCTGGCGATCGGCGCCGCCGGTTGCCTGCTGGCGTATGCCAGGGAAACCCAGCGCACCGCCCTGCCCCACTTGCGCAGCTTGCGCCATGAGCGGCTAGACGACACCGTGGTGCTGGACGGCGCCAGCCGCCGCAACCTCGAACTCGACACCAACCTGGCCGGTGGCCGCGACAACACCCTGCAATCGGTGGTCGACCGTTGCCAGACGGCCATGGGCAGCCGTTTGCTGACCCGTTGGCTCAACCGTCCGCTGCGCGACCTGACTGTGCTGCTGGCTCGCCAGACCTCGATCACTTGCCTGCTCGACCGCTATCGTTTTGAAAACCTGCAACCGCAACTCAAGGAGATCGGCGACATCGAGCGGATTCTGGCGCGGATCGGCCTGCGCAATGCTCGCCCTCGCGACCTCGCTCGCCTGCGTGATGCGCTCGGTGCGCTGCCTGAACTGCAAGTGGCGATGATGGATCTCGAGGCGCCGCACCTGCAACGTCTGGCGACCACCACCAGCACTTACCCGGAACTAGCGGCGCTGCTGGAAAAAGCCATCATCGACAACCCGCCAGCGGTAATCCGTGACGGCGGCGTGCTGAAAACCGGTTACGACAGCGAGCTAGACGAACTGCAATCGCTGAGCGAGAACGCCGGCCAGTTCCTGATCGATCTGGAAGCCCGTGAAAAGGCCCGCACCGGCCTCGCCAATCTCAAAGTCGGCTACAACCGCATTCATGGCTACTTCATCGAATTGCCAAGCAAGCAGGCTGAATCGGCGCCGGCAGACTACATCCGCCGTCAGACCCTCAAAGGTGCCGAACGCTTCATCACCCCGGAACTGAAAGAGTTTGAAGACAAGGCACTGTCGGCCAAGAGCCGCGCTCTGGCTCGCGAGAAAATGCTCTACGAGGCGTTGCTGGAAGACCTGATCAGCCAGTTGCCGCCGTTGCAGGACACCGCTGGCGCCCTGGCTGAGCTGGACGTGCTGAGCAACCTCGCCGAACGTGCGCTGAATCTCGACCTGAATTGCCCGACATTCGTCAGCGAACCGTGCATGCGTATCTCCCAGGGCCGTCACCCGGTGGTCGAGCAAGTGCTGACCACGCCGTTCGTGGCCAACGACCTGAGCCTGGACGACAACACCCGCATGCTGGTGATCACGGGTCCGAACATGGGCGGTAAATCCACCTATATGCGCCAGACTGCACTGATCGTGCTGCTGGCACACATCGGCAGCTTCGTGCCGGCGGCCAGTTGCGAAATGTCGCTGGTGGACCGGATTTTCACCCGGATCGGTTCCAGCGACGACCTCGCCGGCGGGCGCTCGACCTTCATGGTGGAAATGAGCGAGACCGCGAACATCCTGCACAACGCCACCGAGCGCAGCCTGGTGCTGATGGACGAAGTCGGTCGCGGCACCAGCACCTTCGACGGTCTGTCCCTGGCGTGGGCGGCGGCGGAGCGTCTGGCGCAGCTGCGCGCCTATACTCTGTTTGCGACGCACTATTTCGAACTGACCGTGTTGCCGGAAGCCGAACCGCTGGTGGCCAACGTGCACCTCAACGCCACCGAGCACAACGAACGCATTGTGTTTCTGCACCATGTGTTGCCAGGGCCCGCGAGCCAGAGCTACGGCCTTGCGGTCGCGCAGTTGGCCGGTGTGCCAAGCGAAGTGATCGTACGTGCTCGTGAGCACTTGAGCCGCCTGGAAGATACCGCGCTGCCGCATGAGGCGCCAAAACCGGCCGTCAAGGGCAAACCGGCGACGCCGCAGCAGAGCGACATGTTCGCCAGCCTGCCGCACCCGGTGCTGGATAAATTGGCCAAGCTGGATCTGGATGACGTGACACCGCGTCGTGCACTCGAAATGCTCTATGCACTAAAGAACCGGATCTAAGCACCGACGAACCGGATATAACGCAAACGGCTTCAAGCTGTTAGAATCTCGCGCGGTTTGGGATGCTGCTGGCTAATAGCCTGGCTGGCAGACATCGCTCCCGAACCTGGCGACCCCAACCGTGAAGGGGCAACGCTGCCGCCGCCTGAGGAGAAAATTAGAAATGACCTTCGTCGTCACCGACAACTGCATCAAGTGCAAGTACACCGACTGCGTAGAAGTCTGTCCGGTGGACTGCTTTTACGAAGGCCCGAACTTCCTGGTGATTCACCCGGACGAGTGCATCGACTGCGCCCTGTGCGAGCCGGAATGCCCGGCCGTGGCCATTTTCTCCGAGGACGAAGTTCCGGAAGAGATGCAGGAATTCATTCAGCTGAACGTAGAACTGGCCGAGATCTGGCCGAACATCACCGAAAAGAAAGAATCGCTGCCGGATGCCGAAGAGTGGGATGGCGTCAAAGGCAAGATCAAAGACCTCGAACGCTGATCTGTCCCGCGTTTGAAGAAAAGGCCCCTTGCGGGCCTTTTTGCTTTTGCGGGTTTTGCTTTATTTCAGGCAAAAAAAAGGGGCGGTTTGACCCGCCCACATTTTTTCCCTATTCCCTGTGTTCCTTCTCATCGTCCTGATGAATCGCTTCCTGCGATGTCCGTTCCCCTCTTCCTTGAAGGGCGTGTCTATCCGTCGACACAACCCAGATACTAGAGATTTCCCCGCCGGCGGCAACTGGCCTCCAGCGCACTAACCTGCTGTCATAAGCCCTTCACATCAAAAAATAACCATATAAATCATTGCGTTACGATTCAGCCATGAGCGCAATCGCCTTCAGCGGCAGTGTAAAAATAACGAACACTTACGATACAGTCAGCAAAGGCTTACAACGCAAACCTACAAGGTGGGAACGCCTCCCGCTTTCAGTGCGCCAACAAAAAGCCCCGAACCAGTCGGGGCTTTCTGTATAGCGGTCATGCGGGTGGCTTATTGAAACAGCGACTCGCTCGACAGGCCGTTTTTCTCGAGAATTTCCCGAAGGCGCTTGAGGCCTTCTACCTGGATCTGTCTCACCCGTTCCCGGGTCAGGCCGATCTCCAGGCCTACATCTTCCAGCGTGCTGCTCTCATGGCCGCGCAGGCCGAAGCGGCGCACGACCACCTCGCGTTGCTTGTCGGTCAGCTCCGAGAGCCATTGATCGATGCTCTGCGACAGGTCGTCATCCTGCAGCAGTTCACATGGATCGGTCGGACGGTCATCCGTCAGGGTGTCCAGCAGGGTTTTATCCGAATCCGGACCCAGCGAGACGTCGACCGAAGAAACCCGCTCGTTCAAGCCCAGCATGCGCTTGACTTCGCCCACCGGTTTTTCCAGCAGGTTGGCGATTTCTTCGGGTGAAGGTTCGTGGTCGAGCTTTTGCGTCAGCTCCCGTGCAGCCCGCAGGTACACGTTGAGCTCCTTGACCACATGGATCGGCAACCGGATGGTCCGGGTCTGATTCATGATCGCGCGTTCGATGGTCTGACGAATCCACCAGGTCGCGTAGGTCGAGAAGCGGAAGCCACGCTCCGGATCGAACTTTTCCACCGCGCGGATCAATCCGAGGTTGCCCTCTTCGATCAGATCCAGCAGCGACAGCCCCCGATTGACGTAACGCCGGGCGATTTTGACCACCAGCCGCAGGTTACTTTCGATCATGCGCTTGCGCCCGGCAGGGTCGCCACTTTGCGACAAGCGCGCAAAATGAACTTCTTCTTCCGGGGAGAGCAGTGGGGAAAAGCCGATTTCGTTGAGGTACAGCTGCGTGGCATCGAGTGCCCGAGTGTAATCGATGTACTTATGTTGTTTAAGTGAAGCGGAGTGTTTGGATTTGGCACGAACGGAAGGTGGAGCAGCCCCTTCATCATTCGACATCGAATCCGAATCGATGCCGGTCTCCATCAGGAGAACCTCATCGTCGATGTCAAACTCCGGCACTTCTTTACTGAGAGCCATTGTTATAGTCCTTTGGTGAGTTCGACCCCAAGCTCAAGCGGCGCCTTTATCCTTGGCAACGCTGGAGCCTGTCCCCTCTACGCGACGGAACAGGCTGGTCTGCAAATCAACGTCTTGGCAGGAACTGCAGCGGATCTACAGGTTTACCTTGTCGGCGAATCTCAAAATGCAGTTTCACCCGGTCTGTACCCGTTGACCCCATTTCGGCAATTGTCTGTCCGACCTTGACCTGCTGCCCCTCCCGTACCAACAGCCGACGGTTGTGTCCGTAAGCACTGACGTAGGTTTCGCTGTGTTTGATGATGACCAATTCGCCGTAGCCCCTTAAGCCACTCCCGGCGTATACCACCGTCCCATCAGACGCAGCTAAAACAGGCTGTCCCAAATCTCCGGCGATATCAATTCCTTTATTCAAACTACCGTTTGAAGAGAATTTTCCAATCAGAATGCCATTAGATGGCCATCCCCAGCCGGTCGGGGCCGGGCCCGGTGGAGGCAACGGAGCGGGGGTTTGCTTGTTGGCGACGGACGGTACAACCGCCGTGGAAGCCGCACCGGAACCCGTGGTCGTAGTGGTTGTCGTGCCATTTGCCTGGCGCCGGATAACCGTGGTTTTGCTGGACGAAGACGCTGAAGAGCCGGAGTTGGTGACGACCGCCGTCGACGTTGAACCGGTGCGTCCGTCGAAGCGAATCGTCTGACCCGGATGGATCGTGTATGGCGTAGGAATGTTGTTCCGGGCAGCGAGGGCTTTGTAGTCCCAGCCGTAGCGAAAAGCGATGGAAAACAAAGTATCGCCTGGACGGACTACATACTGCCCGGTCGTCACGACCGGACGCTGGGCCACCGCATTGTTGCGATCGACGACCCGAACGTTGCTCGATTTTGTGCTGGAGCAACCGACCAGCAAGGTGCTCAAGACAAGGCCAGTCACCAGGCGCTGAAAGCTCGTGTTACCCATACGCTGCGCAATGACTGTGAGACTCACCCGCCGCTCCCTTTGTGGTGGCTGAAAAATGTGGAATGCCGATTCCGGCATGAAACTTCGCAAGTATAACGGGCGCAACCGGCTTTACCTTTCTAGAAGCGCTATGGCTCGGCGCACACGTTTGCTTGTAGACGATCCATCCTGTTTAAACATTCGCTGCCGCTGTAAGACAGGCGCACTCGACAGGAATTCAGCATCGTGAAACAAATGCTCAGGCCAGCGGACCGTTGAGCAATGGCACGAAACGCACTGCCCCCAGAACGTGTCGGGAGAAGCCGTTTTCTTCGCGCACGATCAGCATCAATTGCTGCACTTCACCCGAGCCGACCGGGATCACCATCCGCCCGCCCGGTGCCAGTTGATCAAGCAAAGCCTGAGGCACATCGGTGGCGACTGCCGTGACAATGATGCCGTTGTATGGCGCAAGCGCCGGCCAGCCTTCCCAGCCATCGCCCCAACGAAACACCACGTTGCGCAGGTTGAGCTCGACCAGGCGTTCCTTGGCCCGATCCTGCAGAACCTTGATGCGCTCCACCGAAAACACCCGCTCGACCAGTTGCGACAGCACCGCCGTCTGGTAACCGGAACCGGTGCCGATCTCCAGTACTTTATCCAGCGGCCCGGCCTCCAGCAGCAGCTCGCTCATACGCGCCACCATATAAGGCTGGGAAATGGTCTGGTTGTTGCCGATCGGCAGCGCGGTGTCTTCATAGGCACGGTGCGCCAGCGCTTCATCGACGAACAGGTGTCGTGGGGTGCGGCGGATCACTTCCAGCACGCTGGCGTTGGAAACGCCCTCTTCGTACAGACGCTGGATCAGGCGCTCACGGGTTCGCTGGGACGTCATCCCGATGCCGCTGCGCAGCCTGTCGTCTTGTTCACGAGCCATCAGTTGAGCCCCTCCAGCCAGCCGTCGAGACTTCTGAAGGCATCATTGAAGGTGCGATCGAGCTGCAACGGAGTGATGGATACGTAACCTTGCATCACCGCATGGAAATCGGTGCCCGGCCCGCCATCTTCCGCATCACCTGCCGCTGCGATCCAGTAGCCGGCCTTGCCGCGCGGGTCGACGACTTTCATCGGTGCAGCCGCACGGGCGCGATGGCCGAGACGGGTCAGTTGAATGCCGCGAATGTGATCGATCGGCAGATTCGGAATGTTCACGTTCAGCACCGTGCGCGGTGGCAGATCGAGCCCGGCGTGGGCCTCGACCAGTTTGCGCGCAAAGTAGGCGGCCGTGGGCAGGTTGTCGACCTGCCGCGAAACCAGTGAGAAGGCAAACGACGGGCGCTCGAGAAAGCGGCCCTCAAGGGCGGCTGCCACCGTTCCGGAATACAGCACGTCATCCCCCAGGTTGGCGCCCAGGTTGATACCCGAAACCACCATGTCCGGCTGGCGTTCGAGCAAACCGTTGAGCCCCAGATGAACGCAATCGGTCGGTGTGCCATTGAGGCTGATAAAGCCGTTGGCCAGGTATTGCGGGTGCAGCGGACGGTCGAGTGTCAGCGAACTGCTGGCACCGCTCTTGTCCTGTTCCGGGGCGATAACCACGCACTCGGTGTAATCCGCCAGCGCAGCATAAAGCGCGGCAAGACCGGGCGCAGTCACCCCATCGTCGTTAGAAATCAGAATACGCATGGGCTGTCCGTCTGCCCCACCGGCACCAGATCAACGAGTTCGCGCACCAATACGGTGGCGAAGCATCCGGCCGGGAGGACGAATTCCAGTTGCAGAATGTCAGGCTCGGGATAATGCCACGTCAACCCGCCAATGGGCAGCCGCAGGATGCGACGTTCGTGGCTCATACCGGCATTAATCAACCAATCGCGCAGATCCGCCTCGCGTGCGGCAATCCCCTGCTCCAGATCATGGACAACCCCGGCCGCCGGCGAGTCACCTTCGCCCCACTGCGGACCGGTCGGATGCAGGTCTAGGATCGCCAAGCGCGGGTCGCTGCACTCGGCTTCACCGGCCGGGAAAAAACTGCGGCTGTCGGTGAAGGCCAGCAGATCGCCGACCTGGGCACGCTGCCAGGTGCCATCGGCGACCCGCGCTGCGAGCACCTGATTGAACAGAAAACTGCGCGCGGTCGACAGCAGGCGCGAACGCACATTGCGTTGTTCCGGCAGTGCCTTGCGCGCGGCCCACGAACGGGCATCGACCACGTTGCCACCGTCATGGCCGAAACGCTGGGCACCGAAATAATTCGGGATGCCCTGTTTGGCGATCAGTTGCAGGCGCTCGTCGATGGCAGCCTTGTCGCCATTGAACTGGGTCAGGCGCAGGGTGAAACCGTTGGCCGAATGCGCACCGCGTTGCAGCTTGCGCTTGTGGCGGGTGGTCTTGAGGATTTTCAGCGTGTCGTTTTCCGCCGCCGACAGATCCGGATCGGCCTTGCCCGGCAACTGCACGCTGAACCACTGGCGGGTCAGCGCCTGACGATCCTTGAGCCCGGCGTAACTCACAGTACGCAGCGGTACGCCAGCGGCCTTGGCGATACGGCGCGCGGCTTCTTCAGTATTCAGGCCGCGCTTTTCCACCCAGATCCACAGGTGTTCACCGTCACCGCTGAACGGAATGTCGAGAACTTCATCGACCTGGAAATCTTCGGCGATGGCTTTCAGTACCGCGGTGCCGAGGGCGTCGCCATAGGCCCGCGGGCCGAGCAGTTGCAGTTCGTTCATGCGCGCAGCAACAAGGCAACGGAATGCACGGCGATGCCTTCTTCGCGACCGACGAAGCCGAGCTTCTCGGTGGTGGTGGCTTTCACGTTCACTTGATCCAGTTCTACTTGCAGATCCGCGGCAATCAGCGCGCGCATCGATTCAATATGGGGGGCCATTTTCGGCGCCTGGGCAACGATGGTGTTGTCGACGTTGCCGACCTTCCAGCCTTTGGCGTGGATCAGACTGACCACGTGACGCAGCAGCACTCGGCTATCGGCACCCTTGAATTGCGGGTCGGTATCCGGGAAATGCTTGCCGATATCACCCAGCGCAGCCGCGCCGAGCAAGGCGTCGCTCAAGGCATGCAGCAGGACGTCACCGTCGGAGTGAGCGAGCAGCCCGAAGCCGTGTGCGATTCGCACGCCGCCCAGAGTAATGAAATCGCCTTCAGCGAAACGGTGCACATCATAGCCGTGGCCAATACGCATAAAAAAACGCCCCGAATTTTGTCAGGGCGTGATTCTACCTGCTTTGTCAGGCGTTAGGCGCCTAGAGCGCGTGCGTGATGCTGCAAGTGGTCGTCAATGAAGCTCGCGATGAAGAAATAGCTGTGGTCGTAGCCCGGTTGCAGGCGCAACGTCAGCGGGTGGCCCGCTTGTTTTGCCGCTTGTTGCAGGGCTTCCGGTTTGAGCTGGGTGGCGAGGAAATCGTCGCGGTCACCCTGATCGACCAGCAGTGGCAGTTTCTCGTCCGCTTCGGCGATCAGTGCACAGGCATCCCACTCGCGCCACTTCGAACGGTCTTCGCCGAGATAGCGGGTGAATGCCTTCTGGCCCCACGGGCAATCAATCGGATTGTTGATTGGCGAAAACGCCGAAACCGACTGGTAACGACCCGGATTGCGCAACGCACAAACCAATGCACCGTGGCCGCCCATGGAGTGGCCACTGATGCTGCGCTTGTCCGAGGCCGGGAAATGCGCCTCAACCAGTGAAGGCAATTCCTGCACGACGTAGTCATGCATCCGATAGTGCCGCGACCAGGGTTCCTGCGTGGCATTCAGATAAAACCCGGCACCGAGGCCGAAATCCCAGGCTCCGTCAGGATCGCCCGGTACATCCGGGCCGCGAGGACTGGTGTCCGGGGCCACGATAATCAGCCCCAATTCAGCCGCCATGCGCATGGCACCGGCCTTCTGCATGAAGTTCTCGTCCGTGCAGGTCAGGCCCGACAGCCAGTACAGCACCGGCAACTTGCCGCCCTGCTCTGCCTGCGGCGGCAGATACACAGCAAACACCATGTCGCAGCCCAGCACTTCGGAACGATGGCGATAGCGCTTGTGCCAACCGCCGAAACTTTTCTGACAGGAGATGTTTTCCAGACTCATGTAGGGCTCCTACGCAGCCACGGCTACATATCGGCAGCCGTGGCATCGCGACTGATCAGAAATGAATGACGGTGCGGATGCTCTTGCCTTCGTGCATCAGGTCGAAAGCTTTGTTGATATCTTCCAGGCCCATGGTGTGAGTGATGAAAGTATCCAGCGGGATTTCGCCGCTTTGCGCCATATCGACGTAGCTTGGCAATTCGGTACGACCACGCACGCCACCGAACGCCGAACCACGCCAGACGCGACCGGTCACCAGCTGGAACGGACGGGTGGAGATTTCCTGGCCGGCGCCGGCCACACCGATGATCACCGACTCGCCCCAGCCTTTATGGCAGCACTCGAGGGCTGCGCGCATCAGTTGCACGTTGCCGATGCATTCGAAAGAGAAGTCGACGCCGCCATCGGTCATGTCCACGATCACTTCCTGGATCGGACGATCGAAGTCTTTCGGGTTCACGCAGTCGGTAGCACCCAATTGTTTGGCGATTTCGAACTTGGCCGGGTTGATGTCGATGGCGATGATGCGCGCGGCCTTGGCCTTCACTGCACCAATCACGGCCGACAGACCGATGCCGCCGAGACCGAAGATGGCCACGGTGTCACCCGGTTTGACTTTAGCGGTGTTGATCACTGCGCCGATACCGGTGGTCACGCCGCAGCCGAGCAGACAGACCTTTTCCAGCGGGGCATCTTTGGAGATCTTGGCCACGGAGATTTCCGGCAGCACGGTGTACTCGGAGAACGTCGAAGTGCCCATGTAGTGGAAAATCGTTTGGCCCTTGTAGGAAAAGCGTGAAGTGCCGTCCGGCATCAGGCCCTTGCCCTGGGTGGCGCGGATCGCCTGACACAGGTTGGTTTTGCCCGACTTACAGAATTTGCACTGGCCGCATTCCGGGGTGTACAGCGGAATCACGTGGTCGCCGACGGCCACCGAGGTCACGCCTTCGCCGATCGCTTCGACGATGGCACCGCCTTCGTGACCGAGGATCGACGGGAAGATACCTTCCGGATCAGCGCCGGACAGGGTGTAAGCGTCAGTGTGGCAAACCCCGGAAGCCACCACGCGCAGCAGCACTTCACCGGCCTTGGGCATGGCGACATCGACTTCTACGATTTCCAGCGGCTTCTTGGCCTCGAAGGCAACGGCGGCGCGCGACTTGATCATGCTGACTCTCCAGTGAATCGATTGAATAAAAAACCAGACAGTCAGTGTAGTTCAGCGCTGCTTGATGAATAATCCTGGCAAAAGCAAAACATTATTGCCATACAGGGATAATCCCCATGTCCGAAAACCGCTGGGAAGGCATCGACGAGTTCGTCGCCGTTGCCGAATGCAGCCAGTTCACTGCGGCTGCCGAACGCCTGGGCGTTTCTTCCTCGCACATCAGTCGACAAATCGTACGACTGGAAGAGCGCTTGCAGACGCGACTGCTGTACCGCAGTACCCGGCGCGTCACCCTGACCGAAGCCGGCCAGACCTTTCTGCAACATTGCCAGCGTCTGCAGGACGGTCGCGAAGAAGCGCTGCGCGCAGTCGGCGACCTGACCAGCGAACCCAAAGGCATGCTGCGCATGACCTGCGCCGTGGCTTACGGCGAACGCTTCATCGTGCCGCTGGTGACCCGTTTCATGGGGCATTACCCGCAACTGCGCATCGATATCGAACTGACCAACCGGCAACTCGATCTGGTGCATGAAGGCCTGGACCTGGCGATCCGTCTTGGCCGGCTTCAGGATTCCCGGCTGGTGGCGACCCGGCTGGCACCGCGACGCATGTATCTGTGCGCATCGCCTTCCTACCTTGAACGGTACGGGCGCCCACACAGTTTGTCGGAGCTGGGACGGCACAATTGCCTGATCGGCAGCTCGGACATCTGGCAGCTTGAACAAAATGGGCGGGAATTTTCCCAGCGGGTGCAGGGAAACTGGCGCTGCAACAGTGGGCAAGCGGTGCTGGATGCGGCGCTACAAGGCGTCGGACTGTGTCAGTTGCCGGACTATTACGTGCTGGAACATCTGCACAGCGGTGCGTTGGTTTCGCTTTTGGAAGCGCATCAACCGCCGAATACGGCGGTGTGGGCGCTGTACCCACAGCAGCGGCACTTGTCGCCGAAGGTGCGCAAACTGGTGGACTTTCTCAAGGAAGGCTTGGCCGAACGGCCGGAATATCGGGCTTAACGTCGATTGGCCCAGCGCTGGCGCAACCATTCGAGGTCTTCGGGGCGGGTGACTTTCAGGTTATCCGCACGGCCTTCGATCAGGCGTGGCGCCATGCCGGCCCACTCCATCGCCGAGGCTTCATCGGTGATCACTGCATCCGCCACCAGACTGTCTGCCAGCGCGCGGTGCAGTGCACCGAGGCGGAACATCTGCGGCGTATAGGCTTGCCAGATCACACTGCGATCAACGGTTTCCACCACTCGACCGTGCTTGTCGACCCGCTTAAGAGTGTCCTTCGCCGGCACGGCCAACAGGCCGCCGACCGAATCGTTCGCCAGCTCAGCGAGCAGTTTGTCGAGATCGTCACGGCTCAGATTAGGCCGCGCCGCATCGTGCACCAGCACCCAGTCCTCGTCGTCGGCACCTTGGGCATGCAGATGAAGCAAGGCGTTGAGCACCGAGCCGGAACGTTCGGCACCACCGTCAACCCGTTGAATGCGCGGATCACTGGCGCTGGCCAGGTTCGGCCAATAAGGATCATCAACGGCAAGACTGACCACCAGGCCCTTGAGGCTCGGGTGATCGAGGAAACAGCCGAGGCTGTGTTCGAGAATTGTGCGCCCGCCCAGTTGCAGATATTGCTTGGGACGGTCCGCGGCCATACGGGCACCGACGCCCGCGGCAGGAATCACGGCCCAGAAGGCCGGCAGGGAATCGATCATTGGGCCAACTGGTAAAGGGTTTCGCCGTCCTTGACCATGCCCAGTTCGTGACGAGCCCGCTCTTCAACGGTCTCCATGCCTTTTTTCAACTCGCTGACTTCAGCGTCCATCACCCGGTTGCGCTCCAGCAAGGCTTCGTTCTCGGCGTGTTGATCAGCAATCTGCTGATTCAGTTCGGCGACTTGCGCCAGACTGCCATTGCCCACCCACAGGCGGTACTGCAGACCGGCCAGCAGCAAGAGCAAAACGAGAAACAACCAGTAAGGACTGCGCATCGAATATCAGGTATCCAGTGAAAAAAGACAGCCACGCCAAAACTTTGAAGCATCTGATAGCACGAAGCCTGGAATATCCAGGCTTGTGCATATAAGGCATCAGATTAGTGGCAAATCCATCGCTGTCACGACTTTTCCGACACAATCCGGTGTCTTTCTATCATTTACTGCTCAGCCGCGAAACTCGCTACGACCGTTGTACTTGGCCTTGCCATTCAACTGCTCTTCGATACGCAGCAGTTGGTTGTACTTGGAAACGCGGTCGGAACGGCACAGCGAACCGGTCTTGATCTGGCCAGCCGAAGTACCCACAGCCAGGTCGGCAATGGTCGAATCTTCGGTTTCGCCCGAACGGTGCGAGATCACGGCGGTGTAACCGGCTGCCTTGGCCATCTGGATGGCTTCCAGGGTTTCGGTCAGGGTGCCGATCTGGTTGAACTTGATCAGGATCGAGTTGGCGATCTTTTTATCGATGCCTTCTTTCAGGATCTTGGTGTTGGTCACGAACAGGTCGTCGCCGACCAGTTGGGTCTTCTCGCCGATCTTGTCGGTGAGGATCTTCCAGCCAGCCCAGTCGGACTCGTCCAGACCGTCTTCGATCGAGATGATCGGGTAACGCTCGGTCAGACCTTTGAGGTAGTCGGCGAAACCTTCAGCGGTGAACACCTGGCCTTCGCCGGACAGGTTGTACTTGCCGTCTTCGAAGAACTCGCTGGCCGCGCAGTCCAGAGCCAGGGTCACGTCGGTGCCCAGCTTGTAACCGGCGTTGGCGACTGCTTCGGAAATCACTTTCAGTGCGTCTTCGTTGGACGCCAGGTTCGGCGCGAAACCGCCTTCGTCACCGACAGCAGTGCTCAGGCCACGGGCCTTCAGAACAGCTTTCAGGTGATGGAAAATCTCGGTACCCATGCGCAGACCTTCCGAGAAAGACTTGGCGCCAACCGGCTGAACCATGAATTCCTGGATGTCGACGTTGTTGTCGGCGTGTTCGCCACCGTTGATGATGTTCATCATCGGAACCGGCATCGAGTACACACCCGGGGTGCCGTTCAGGTTGGCGATGTGAGCGTACAGCGGCAGATCCTGATCCTGTGCAGCCGCCTTGGCCGCAGCCAGGGAGACGGCGAGGATGGCGTTGGCGCCCAGGGTCGCTTTGTTTTCAGTACCGTCCAGCTTGATCATCGCGTGATCCAGAGCTTTCTGGTCGCTTGGGTCGGTGCCCAGCAGCAGATCGCGGATCGGACCGTTGATGTTGGCTACCGCCTTGAGCACGCCCTTGCCCAGGTAACGGCTCTTGTCGCCATCACGCAGCTCGAGCGCTTCACGCGAGCCAGTGGATGCACCGGACGGCGCGCAAGCGCTGCCGATGATGCCGTTGTCGAGAAGCACGTCCGCTTCCACGGTGGGATTGCCACGGGAGTCGAGAACTTCACGACCTTTGATGTCGACGATTTTTGCCATTGTTGTAAACACTCCAAAGTTGACGAAAACGACGCAGCTAGAGGAAATCTTTTTACCGTCGGCAAGTGGTGTGCAGCGGGCAGCTTGCAGACGACAACGCTCATACCCGAGGGCATGAGCGACAAATCGTGCGGTACTTTACCGGAGAATTGAGGTTTACGCGGTTTCTACCGTCGGAAAACTCTTCACCAGTTCGTCCAGGGCTTTGAGCTGGGCCAGGAATGGCTCCAGTTTGTCCAGACGCAAGGCGCAAGGGCCGTCGCATTTGGCGTTGTCCGGATCCGGGTGCGCTTCGAGGAACAGGCCCGCCAGCGACTGGCTCATGCCAGCCTTGGCCAGGTCGGTGACCTGGGCGCGGCGACCGCCGGCAGAGTCGGAACGACCGCCAGGCATTTGCAGCGAATGGGTCACGTCGAAGAATACCGGGTACTCGAACTGCTTCATGATGCCGAAGCCGAGCATGTCGACCACGAGGTTGTTGTAGCCGAAGCTCGAACCACGCTCGCAGAGGATCAACTGATCGTTACCCGCTTCCACGCACTTGTTCAGGATGTGTTTCATTTCCTGAGGCGCGAGGAACTGGGCTTTCTTGATGTTGATCACAGCGTTGGTCTTGGCCATCGCGACGACCAGATCGGTCTGGCGCGACAGGAAGGCCGGCAGCTGGATGATGTCGCAGACCTCGGCGACGACCGCGGCCTGGTCAGGCTCGTGGACGTCGGTGATGATCGGCACGCCGAAGGCTTGTTTGATGTCCTGGAAGATGCGCATGCCCTCTTCCAGGCCAGGACCGCGATAGGAGGTCACAGAAGAACGGTTGGCCTTGTCGAAGCTGGCCTTGAACACGTAAGGGATGCCGAGTTTTTCGGTGACCTTCACGTACTCTTCGCAAACCTGCATGGCCATGTCACGGCTTTCCAGCACGTTCATGCCGCCGAACAGCACCATGGGTTTGTCATTGGCAATCTCGATGTCGCCGACGCGGATGATCTTCTGTGCCATCGGGGTTACGCCTTCTTCTGGTGTTGAGCCAATGCCGCTTTGACGAAGCCGCTGAACAGCGGATGGCCATCGCGTGGCGTCGAGGTGAACTCTGGGTGGAACTGGCAAGCGACGAACCATGGATGATCCGGAGCTTCGACCACTTCAACCAGCGCAGCATCGGAAGAGCGACCGGAGATTTTCAGGCCAGCCTCGATGATTTGCGGCAGCAGGTTGTTGTTCACTTCGTAACGGTGACGGTGACGCTCGACAATCACATCCTTGCCGTAGCAGTCGTGCACCTTGGAGCCGGCTTCGAGCAGGCATTCCTGAGCGCCGAGGCGCATGGTGCCGCCCAGATCGGACGCTTCGGTACGGGTTTCGACTGCACCGGTAGCGTCTTCCCACTCGGTGATCAGACCGACAACCGGATGGCCGCTGGCACGATCGAATTCGGTGGAGTTGGCGTCTTTCCAGCCCAGCACGTTACGGGCGAACTCGATGACCGCCACTTGCATGCCCAGGCAGATCCCCAGGTATGGAACCTTGTTTTCGCGAGCGTATTGAACGGCAGTGATCTTGCCTTCCACGCCACGCAGACCGAAGCCGCCCGGTACGAGGATCGCGTCGACGCCTTCCAGCAGCGCGGTGCCCTGGTTCTCGATGTCTTCGGAATCGATGTAGCGCAGGTTGACCTTGGTACGGTTGGTGATGCCGGCGTGACTCATCGCTTCGATCAGCGACTTGTAGGCGTCCAGCAGCTCCATGTACTTGCCGACCATCGCGATGGTGACTTCGTGCTCTGGATTGAGCTTGGCATCAACGACCTTTTCCCACTCGGACAGGTCGGCGCCATTGCATTGCAGACCGAAACGCTCGACGACGAAATCGTCCAGACCCTGAGCGTGCAGCACGGCCGGGATCTTGTAGATGGTGTCGACGTCTTCCAGGGAGATCACCGCACGCTCTTCAACGTTGGTGAACAGCGCGATCTTGCGACGCGACGACACATCCACCGGATGGTCGGAACGGCAGATCAGAACGTCTGGCTGCAGGCCGATCGAACGCAGTTCCTTCACGGAGTGCTGGGTCGGCTTGGTCTTGGTTTCGCCTGCGGTGGCGATATACGGAACCAGGGTCAGGTGCATCAGCATCGCGCGCTTGGAACCGACTTCCACACGCAGCTGGCGGATGGCTTCGAGGAACGGTTGCGATTCGATGTCGCCAACGGTGCCACCGATTTCCACCAGGGCCACGTCGGCATCGCCGGCGCCCTTGATGATGCGACGCTTGATTTCGTCGGTGATGTGCGGAATCACCTGGATGGTTGCACCCAGGTAGTCACCACGGCGCTCTTTGCGCAGCACGTGCTCGTAGACACGGCCGGTAGTGAAGTTGTTGTTCTGGGTCATGGTCGTGCGGATGAACCGCTCGTAGTGGCCCAGGTCCAGGTCGGTCTCGGCGCCGTCGTGGGTGACGAACACTTCACCGTGCTGGAACGGGCTCATGGTGCCCGGGTCGACGTTGATGTACGGATCCAGCTTCAGCATGGTGACCTTAAGCCCCCGCGCCTCCAGGATGGCCGCCAATGAAGCCGATGCAATGCCTTTCCCCAAAGAAGAAACAACACCGCCCGTGACGAATATGTAGCGCGTCATGAAAAACCCTAGAAGTCTGCGTTAAAGCGGTCCGAGCCGCCGGGGAAAGCGAAGGAAGGCCGAAGCCCCCGATCACCTGCATTAATCACAGTGCACCTTTCAAAAAAACCGCCGCGTTGGGACAGACCGGAAGTGAAAACACCGGTACGTTGCTCGCTACACATTTTTTGGAATCGCCCAGCAAAGACTGCTTGGTAATCGGCAACTCCTGCAATTCAGGCGAATCCACAGAAGTTGTATCAAGAAGGGAGCGTAGTCTACCGGAATGCCCCCTTCATCTCAAACCTTGATCTTCGTCTGAAGGCTGCCAATGCAATCGCCAGCCTTCCAGCGCATTGCCGTCGAGCCCCGGCAGGTTCGCCACGGCGAGCAATTCTTCACCGCGAAACAGCAGCGGCAATCTGCCACGCACGAAGCCCGGCACCGCGCGCTCATTGAGCAGGCGCTTGAGATCACGATGACCGCGATCCGCCAGATGCATCACCTCGCCGCCCTGCCGATAGCGGATTTGCAGCGGCCCGGCGGGAGTCTGGCCGATGAACATGACACGTCCGTTATCGGGCAAGCGTAGCGCTGACGACAGGTCATGCCAGTCGCCGCTGACCACCGGCGCGCGCAGCCATTGCCCGCTGAGCCACCACAAGCGACCGGCGCTTCGATGCAACTCGCCTTCCGCCAGACGCCAGATCGGCGAGGCATCGTTGCCGGCATCGCGCAGGTCCGCCCAACCCGACCAATGGTCGGTATCCGGCAGTCGGGTCAGCGGTTCAAGCCAGTGACTGAGTGCGTTTCGCTGACGGGCATCGGACAAGTTCGCGATAGCCGCGAACTCCAGTGACGGCAATCCCGACCACTCGAATTCAGCGGGTAAGCTCGCTTGAGCCAGATCGATTTGAGCCAGCTCATCGAGCAAACCTTGCGCCTCACGCAGATGCGCCGCACTGCGGGCCATGCTGGCGTGAGCCTGAGGCCAGCGGCCGGTCAGCAACGGCATGACCTGATGGCGCAGATAGTTGCGCGAGAACTGTCGATCCTGATTGGAAGGGTCCTCAATCCAACGCAGACCATGGTCGTGCGCATAGGCTTCCAGCTCGGCCCGCGTAACATCGAGTAACGGCCGAACCAGACTGCCCTGCCCCAGCACGCGCTGAACTGGCATACCGGACAACCCACGCACGCCAGCGCCACGCAACAGGCGAAACAACAGCGTTTCAGCCTGATCATCGCGATGCTGCCCGGTCAGCAGCACATCACTGGCCTGAGTCGCCGCTATGAACGCTGCATAGCGCGCATCCCGCGCCGCCCGCTCCAGACTCGCCCCCGGCTGCACCTGCACATGCACCACTTGCAACGGCACCGCCAGTTCATCGCAGACAGCCTGACAATGCGCCGGCCACGCGTCGGCCACAGTCTGAAGGCCGTGATGGACATGGATGGCACTTAGCGCGGGAAGGGAATGGGTTTTGGCAAGATTTGCCAGAAGGTGCAGCAAGACGGTGGAATCGAGGCCACCGGAGAAGGCGATCCGCCAATGGGAAGCACCGAGCCAGGGCTTGAGATTGCGCAGAAGCCTGGAAGGCAAATCAATCGAGGGCTGACCCATTTTTCTACCTTTTCACAAACCAAATGTGGGAGCGGGCTTGCTCGCGAAAGCGGTGAAACAGCCAACACAGTCGTTGAATGTTACATCGCATTCGCGGGCAAGCCCGCTCCCACAGTGTTTTGCATCGTTGGCCGAAACGGCTCGACTTAGAGACCGTAGCTCATCAGACGATCGTAACGACGCTTGAGCAGCGCTTCGTTGTCGAACTTCTTCAGCATCGCCAGTTGCGAGCTCAGCTCGGCGCGAATCGAGGCAGCGGCCGCAGCCGGATCACGGTGAGCGCCGCCCAAAGGCTCGCTGATCACCTTGTCGACAATGCCGAGGCCTTTCAGACGCTCGGCAGTGATGCCCATCGCTTCAGCAGCATCCGGCGCTTTCTCTGCGGTTTTCCACAGAATCGACGCGCAACCTTCCGGCGAGATCACCGCGTAGGTCGAGTACTGCAGCATGTTCAACTGATCGCACACGCCGATCGCCAGTGCACCGCCGGAACCACCTTCACCAATCACGGTGGCGATGATCGGGGTTTTCAGGCGAGCCATGACGCGCAGGTTCCAGGCGATCGCTTCGCTCTGGTTGCGCTCTTCGGCGTCGATGCCAGGGTAGGCGCCCGGGGTGTCGATGAAGGTCAGGATCGGCATCTTGAAACGTTCGGCCATTTCCATCAGGCGGCAAGCCTTGCGGTAGCCTTCCGGACGCGGCATGCCGAAGTTGCGGCGTACCTTTTCACGCACTTCACGGCCCTTCTGGTGACCGATCACCATCACTGGCTGGTCTTCCAGACGTGCCACGCCGCCCACAATGGCCGCGTCGTCGGAGAAGTGACGGTCACCGTGCAGTTCGTCGAACTCGGTGAAGATGTGCTCGATGTAGTCCAGGGTGTAAGGACGTTTCGGGTGACGCGCCAGACGTGCGATCTGCCAGCTGGTCAGCTTGCCGAAGATGTCTTCGGTCAGCGTCTTGCTCTTGTCCTGCAGGCGGGAGATCTCATCGCCGATATTCAGCGAATTGTCATTACCGACCAAGCGCAACTCTTCGATCTTGGCTTGCAGGTCGGCGATCGGCTGTTCGAAATCTAGAAAATTCGGGTTCATAGGCGTCCGTCTTGGGTCGTGTCCCAAATGAGCTTGGGCCGGCCGGTTGTCTATTCGCGCCCTACCTTAAGGGAGAGGCGCGCTGAGGTCGAGATTAAAAATTCAGGTTGTGGGCAGGCGCTTTGATAGCACCTGCCGGTCAACGGTATTGGAGGAAGACGTTGTCTCGCCCGAACTGGTCACGCAGGGCTTGAATCAAGGCATCCGCCGGGTCGATCCGCCAGGTCTCGCCAAACTGCAGCAAGGTCTTCGCATCGGGACTGGTGTACTCCATGGTGATCGGGCACGCCCCGCGATGACGCTTGAGCAAATCACCCAACCAGCGTAGCTGATCGCCTTTCAGGTCCTGGGTTTGCAACTTCAGGCGCAGACTCTCGGCCAGGTTGGTGCGCGCATCTTCCATGCTCATCACCCGCTTGACCCGCAGCCGCAGGCCGCCGGAGAAGTCATCGTTGCTGACCTCGCCTTCGACCACCACCATCGCATCGGTCTGAAGCAGCGATTGCGCGGAGTGGAACGCATCGGCGAACAGCGACGCCTCGATCCGTCCGGAGCGATCATCGAGGGTGATGAACCCCATCTTGTCGCCCTTTTTGTTCTTCATCACCCGCAGGGCAATGATCATCCCCGCCACGGTCTGGGTATCCCGGGCCGGTTTCAGGTCGATGATGCGCTGACGGGCGAAACGGCGGATCTCACCTTCGTACTCGTCAATCGGGTGACCGGTCAGGTACAGGCCCAAGGTGTCTTTTTCACCTTTGAGGCGTTCCTTGAGCGTCAGCTCCTTCGCCTTGCGGTGGATCGCGTAAACGTCCGCGTCTTCCTCGACGAACAGCCCGCCAAACAGGTCGGCGTGGCCGCTGTCACGGGTGCGCGCGGTCTGCTCGGCCGACTTGATCGCCTCTTCCATCGCCGCCAGCAGCACGGCGCGGTTGCGGTCAATGTTGGCCTGATACGCCTTCTGCTCGTCGTGGAAGTACGGGCCGAGGCGATCCAGCGCGCCGCTGCGAATCAGACCGTCCAGCGTGCGCTTGTTGATGCGCTTGAGGTCGACCCGGGCGCAGAAGTCGAACAAATCCTTGAACGGACCGGCCTGACGGGCTTCGGTGATCGCTTCCACCGGGCCTTCGCCGACGCCTTTGATCGCGCCCAGGCCGTACACGATGCGGCCTTCGTCGTTCACCGTAAACTTGAACTCAGAGGTGTTCACGTCCGGCGCGTCGAGGCGCAGCTTCATCGTGCGCACTTCCTCGATCAAGGTCACGACCTTGTCGGTGTTGTGCATGTCCGCCGACAGTACCGCGGCCATGAACGGCGCCGGGTAGTGGGCTTTCAGCCAGGCAGTCTGGTACGAGACCAGGCCGTAGGCGGCGGAGTGGGATTTGTTGAAGCCGTAACCGGCGAATTTTTCCACCAGGTCGAAAATGTTACCGGCCAGATCCGCGTCGATATTGTTCGACGCACAACCCTCAATGAAACCGCCGCGCTGCTTGGCCATTTCCTCGGGCTTCTTCTTACCCATCGCCCGACGCAGCATGTCCGCGCCACCGAGGGTATAACCGGCCATGACCTGGGCGATCTGCATCACCTGTTCCTGATACAGGATGATGCCGTAGGTCGGTGCCAGTACCGGCTGCAGGCCTTCGTACTGGTAATCCGGATGCGGATACGCAAGTTCCGCGCGACCGTGCTTACGGTTGATGAAGTCATCCACCATGCCCGATTGCAGCGGCCCCGGACGGAACAGGGCCACCAGTGCGATCAAGTCTTCGAGGCAGTCGGGCTTGAGCTTTTTGATCAGCTCTTTCATCCCGCGGGATTCAAGTTGGAACACAGCGGTGGTTTCAGCTTTTTGCAGCAGCTGATAGGTCGGCTTGTCATCCAGCGGGATGAAAGCGATGTCCAGCGGCGGCTCGTTGACCTTGGCGCGGTCGCGGTTGATGGTCTTCAGCGCCCAGTCGATGATCGTCAGGGTCCGCAGACCGAGGAAGTCGAACTTCACCAGACCGGCCGCCTCGACGTCGTCCTTGTCGAACTGGGTCACCAGACCGTCGCCGGCCTCGTCGCAATAGATCGGCGAGAAGTCGGTCAGCTTGGTCGGCGCGATCACCACACCACCGGCGTGTTTACCGACGTTACGCACCACGCCTTCGAGCTTGCGCGCCATCTCCCAGATTTCCGCCGCTTCCTCATCGACCTTGATGAAGTCGCGCAGGATTTCTTCCTGCTCGTAGGCTTTTTCAAGGGTCATGCCGACTTCGAACGGAATCATCTTCGACAGGCGATCCGCCAGGCCGAACGACTTGCCCTGGGCCCGCGCCACGTCCCGCACCACAGCCTTCGCCGCCATGGAACCGAAGGTGATGATCTGGCTCACCGCGTTGCGGCCGTACTTTTCGGCCACGTAGTCGATCACCCGGTCGCGACCGTCCATGCAGAAGTCGACGTCGAAGTCGGGCATCGATACCCGTTCCGGGTTGAGGAAACGTTCGAACAGCAGGTCATATTCCAGCGGGTCGAGGTCGGTGATCTTCTGTACATAGGCCACCAGCGATCCGGCACCCGACCCCCGGCCTGGGCCCACCGGAACACCGTTGTTCTTGGCCCACTGGATAAAGTCCATCACGATCAGGAAGTAACCGGGGAACCCCATCTGGATGATGATATCCAGCTCGAAATTCAGCCGGTCGACGTAGACCTGACGCTTGGCCTCGTAGTCCTCGGTGGTGTCCTTGGGCAGCAGCACGCTGAGGCGCTCTTCCAGACCATCGAACGAGACCTTGCGGAAATATTCGTCAATGGTCATGCCATCGGGAATTGGATAGTCGGGCAGGAAGTGCTTGCCCAGCTTCACGTCGATGTTGCAGCGCTTGGCGATCTCGACGGTGTTCTCGATCGCATCGGGCAGGTCGCTGAACAGCTCGGCCATTTCCTCGGCGCTTTTCAGGTACTGCTGGTCGCTGTAGTTCTTGGATCGCCGTGGGTCGTCGAGGGCCCGGCCCTCACCGATGCAGACACGGGTTTCGTGGGCGGCGAAGTCTTCCTGCTTGATGAAGCGTACGTCGTTCGTAGCTACCAACGGCGCGCCGAGCTTGTCGGCAAGGGCCACGGCACCGTGCAACTGTTCTTCGTCGTTCGGACGGTTGGTACGCTGAATTTCCAGATAGAAACGATCCGGGAACACCGCCATCCATTCGCGGGCCAGCGCCTCGGCTTCGGCGGGGTTGCCGCCGATCATGGCCATACCGATCTCGCCTTCTTTCGCGGCGGACAGCATGATCAGGCCTTCGTTGGCCTCGGCGACCCACTCGCGCTCGATGATGACCATGCCGTTACGCTGACCGTCGATGAAGCCACGGGAAATCAGCTCGGTCAGGTTGCGATAGCCCTGGGCATTCATGACCAGCAGGCTGATCCGGCTCAGCGGCCCGTCCGGGTCCTTGTTCGACAGCCACAGGTCGGCGCCGCAGATCGGCTTGATCCCGGCACCCATGGCGTTTTTATAGAATTTGACCAGCGAACACATGTTGTTCTGGTCGGTCACCGCAACGGCCGGCATGCCCATGCCGGTCAGGGCCTTGACCAGCGGTTTGATCCGCACCAGCCCGTCGACCAGGGAGTATTCAGTGTGCAGGCGTAGATGAACGAATGAAGCCGGCATAGTGATCCTGTCCAGTTACATAGAGACAACAAGGCCCGGATTGTACCGGGCCCCGAACAAAACATCAGCCTCGCCGCTAAACCTGCGCGAGACCTTCCAGTGCTTCATAAGCCTGCCGAACCGGGGCAAAAGAACGCCGGTGAATCGGCGTCGGTCCGAGGCGCGCCAATGCTTCCAGATGAACGGGCGTCGGGTAGCCTTTGTGGCCGCCGATGCCGTAACCCGGGTAGATCAACTCAAACGCTGCCATCTCGCGGTCACGGCTGACCTTGGCCAGAATCGACGCTGCTGCAATTGCCGGTACCTTGCCGTCGCCCTGCACCACCGCTTCGGAACGCATCGGCAGTTTCGGGCAGCGGTTGCCGTCGATCATTGCCAGTTTCGGCTGGATATGCAGGCCAGCGACCGCGCGCTGCATCGCCAGCATGGTGGCGTGAAGGATGTTCAGTTCGTCGATTTCTTCGACTTCGGCGCGGGCGATGCACCAGCTCAGCGCCTTCTCGCAGATTTCGTCGTAGAGCTTTTCGCGCTTGGCTTCGGTAAGTTTCTTCGAATCGTTGAGGCCGAGAATCGGACGGTTCGGATCGAGGATCACCGCTGCCGTAACGACCGCGCCGCACAACGGGCCGCGACCGACTTCATCGACGCCGGCGACCAGCTCTTCGACTTCGGCGACCAAGGTGAAATCCAGGCCCATCTGCATGCTTGTCTTGCTCATCGTGTTTGACCGATCAGGTTCAGAACGGCGTCAGCCGCCTGATTGGAAGCGTCCAGGCGCAGGGTGCGGTGGATCTCGTCGAAGCCGCGGGTCTGCTCTTCGCCACCGTCGATCAACGGCGACAGGGTCTGGGCAAGCGCCTCGACCGTGGCATCATCCTGCAACAATTCCGGGACCAGCAATCGCTGGGCCAACAGGTTCGGCAGGGACACGTACGGGCTCTTGACCATGCGTTTGAGAATCCAGAACGTCAGTGGTGCAAGACGGTAGGCCACGACCATCGGGCGCTTGTACAACAGCGCTTCAAGGGTTGCCGTACCCGACGCGATCAGGACCGCATTGCACGCCGCCAGCGCCAGATGGGATTTGCCATCGAGCAGGGTCACCGGCAGGTCGCGGCCGGCCAGCAGCTCTTCGAGCTGGGCACGACGCTCGGGGTTGGCGCACGGTATGACGAAACGCACGCCTGGGCGCATGGCCCGCACGCGCTGGGCAGTATCGAGGAACAGCGCCCCCAGACGACTGACTTCACCGCCCCGGCTGCCGGGCATCAAAGCCACGAGCGGACCATCCGGCAGACCGAGTTCGGCGCGCGCAGCAGAGCGATCAGCCTCCAGCGGAATGGTGTCGGCCAGCGTATGGCCGACGAACCGCACCGGTACGCCCTTCTCTTCGTAGAATCTGGCTTCGAACGGCAGCAGCGTAAGCATCAGGTCGCAGCCTTCGCGGATCTTCAGGACCCGCTTCTGCCGCCACGCCCACACCGACGGGCTGACGTAATGCACGGTCTTGATTCCGGCCTGACGTAGCTTGAGTTCGATATTGAGGTTGAAGTCCGGCGCGTCGATACCGATGAATACGTCTGGCTTCTCGGCAATCAGGGTAGCAATCAGGTCCTTGCGGCGCTTGAGCAGCTCACGCAACCGCCCCAGGACCTCCACCAGCCCCATGACCGACAGACGCTCCATCGGAAAATAGGAAGTCAGGCCTTCGGCCTGCATCAGCGGACCGCCGACACCGATGAACTCCACCGCGGGATGCTGTGCCTTGAGCGCACGCATGAGACCGGCGCCCAGAATGTCACCGGAAGCCTCCCCCGCCACCAGCGCAATACGAAGATTGGCCATGATCAGCGGGTGATGCCGCGAGACGACGACTGAATGGAGTCACGGAACACCGCGACTTCCGGGAACTGGGCGGACGGTTCGGCGAGTTCGGCCAGCGCCTGCTCGACGGTCAGTCCCTGGCGATACACCGTTTTGTATGCACGGCGCAGGGCGTGAATGGCGTCTTCGCTGAAACCGCGACGGCGCATGCCCTCGAAGTTCATGCTGCGCGCTTCGGCCGGGTTGCCAAATACAGTGACGAACGCCGGAACATCCTTGCCGATGGCCGTGCCCATGCCGGAAAAGCTGTGGGCGCCAATGTGGCAATACTGATGCACCAGGGTGAAACCGGACAGGATCGCCCAGTCATCAACGTGCACATGGCCGGCCAGCGCGGTGTTGTTGACCAGGATGCAGTGGTTGCCGATGACGCTGTCATGTCCGATGTGGGCATAGGCCATGATCAGGTTGTGATCACCCAAGGTCGTTTCGGAACGATCCTGCACGGTGCCACGGTGAATCGTCACGCCTTCACGGATGACATTATGGTCACCGATCACCAGGCGCGTTTCTTCGCCCTTGTATTTCAGGTCCGGCGTGTCTTCGCCTACAGAGGAAAACTGGTAGATGCGATTGTGCCTGCCGATACGGGTCGGACCTTTGAGGATCACGTGTGGCCCGATGACCGTTCCCTCGCCGATTTCCACACCTGCACCGATGATCGACCACGGGCCGACCTCGACGCCATCAGCCAGGACGGCCGACGGATCGATGATTGCGCGAGGGTCAATCAAACTCATAGCTTGCGTTCCGCACAAATGATTTCAGCCGAGCAGACCGGTTTACCATCGACCGAAGCCTGGCATTCGAACTTCCAGATCTGACGCTTGCAGCTGATGAACTTGGCTTCAAGGATCAACTGATCACCCGGCAGCACCGGCTGGCGGAAGCGCAGCTTGTCGGAACCGACGAAGTAGTAAAGGGTGCCGTCGGCCGGTTTCACGTCAAGCATCTTGAAACCGAGGATCCCGGCAGCCTGAGCCATGGCTTCGATGATCAGCACGCCCGGCATGATCGGGTGCGCAGGGAAGTGACCATTGAAGAACGGTTCATTGATGCTGACATTCTTGTAGGCGCGAATGCGCTTGCCTTCCGTATCCAGCTCCACTACCCGGTCCACCAGCAGGAACGGGTAACGGTGAGGCAGGTATTCGCGAATCTCGTTGATGTCCATCATTTCGGGGGGAAGCCTATGTAAAGATTGGGAGCGCGACTGACGCGCACTCCTCTAGCAAATCAAGGAGGCAGTCCAGAGGCTGTGCACACTTGATATGGAAATGGTATCAGCCTTCAGATGAAGCATTACCGTCGGGGGTCACTTCCCCGGACCGCTTTTCCAGCTGTTTCAAACGTCGCGCGATGTCATCGAGCTGACGAATACGGGCCGCGCTTTTGCGCCATTCGGCCGCAGGTTGCATAGCTGTGCCGGAAGAATAGGCACCCGGCTCGGTAATCGAGTGGGTCACCATGGTCATCCCGGTCAGGAATACGTTGTCGCAAATATCGATGTGCCCTACCAGGCCAACACCGCCGGCGAGCATGCAGTGCTTGCCGATTTTGGTGCTGCCGGAAATCCCCACGCACGCCGCCATGGCGGTGTGGTCACCGACCTGCACGTTGTGGGCGATCTGAATCTGGTTGTCGAGCTTCACGCCATTGCCGATCACGGTATCGGCCAACGCACCGCGGTCGATGGCGGTATTCACGCCGATCTCCACATCGTCGCCGATGGTCACGCCACCGATCTGGGCGATCTTTTGCCAGATGCCCTTCTCGTTGGCAAAGCCGAAGCCTTCACCGCCGAGCACAGCACCGGACTGGATCACCACACGCTTGCCGATCCGCACATCGTGATACAGCGTGACCCGCGGGGCCAGCCAGCCGCCCTCGCCGATTTCGCTGCGGGCACCGACAACGCAATGCGCGCCGAGTGTCACGCCTGCACCGATTCGAGCCCCGGCTTCGATCACCACGAAGGGACCGACACTGGCACTCGGATCAACCACGGCATCCTCGGCAATCACCGCTGTTGGATGAACGCCGGCAGTTGCCTTGGGCTTGGGATCGAACAGATGGGAAATGCGCGCGTAAGCCAGGTAAGGATCCGGCACCACCAACGCATCACCGGCATAACCTTCCGCGTCGGCAGCCTTGAGCAACAGGGCTGCGGCTTGCGAGCCTGCCAGGTATTTACGGTATTGGGGGTTTGCCAGAAAGCTCAACTGAGCTGGGCCAGCCTCCTGCAAGGTGGCTAGCCCAGTGATTTGCTTCTCGGGGTCGCCACTCAGGGTGGCGCCGAGGAACTCGGCCAACTGGCCGAGCTTGATAGTCACGGTCATGGGTTACTTCAGCTGATTCATGCGCTCGATAACCTGGCGCGTGATGTCGTACTGAGGTTTGACATCGATCACTGCGCCACGCTCGAACACCAGGTCAAAACCACCTTTCTTGATGACTTCTTCCACTGCGCTATCCAGCTTCGGCTTCAGTTGCTTGAGCATTTCGCGGTCGGCAACGGCCTTGGCTTCGTTCAGTTCCTTGGACTGGAACTGGAAATCACGAGCCTTTTGCTTGAACTCAAGCTCCAGACGCTCGCGCTCGCCTTGCTGCATCTTGTCGCCACCGGCCATCAGGCGATCCTGAATGCCCTTGGCGCTGCTTTCCAGGGTCTTGAGCTTGGTCAGTTGAGGGCCGAATTTCTTCTCGGCATCCACGGCGTACTTCTTGGCCGCGTCGGATTCCAGCAGCGCCATCTGATAGTTCAGAACGGCGATTTTCATGTCGGCAAATGCCGGGCCTGCCACCAGTACGGAGGCCAGGAGAACCAATTGAGTCAACTTACGCACGATGCACTCCTACAAAATCCATTGTCGTTATCTTGGGTCAAACGCTTAGAACGTCTGACCGAGGGAGAATTGGAACACTTGAGTTTCAGCGTCATCCGGTTTCTTGATCGGCATCGCCAGTGCAAAACTCAGCGGACCCAGTGCGGTGACCCAGGTCACGCCGACACCGACGGAGCTGGCCATGTTGCTAAGACTGATGTCGTTGCATTGGGTATTCGACTTCGTACCGTTGGCGTTCGTAGTATCGGAACACTTGGAGTCGAACACGTTACCGACATCCCAGAATACCGAAGTACGCAGCGAACGCTGATCCTTGACGAACGGGAGCGGGAACAGAACCTCGACACCGCCCTGGATCAGGACGTTACCACCGAACGGCAGCGGATCCTGGTCCGGGTCTCTCGCCGTGCCCGGGTTACTCCCCGTACTTGGCGTGCTTCGCGGGCCAAGGGTGCTGTCCTTGAAGCCACGCACCGAGTTGAAACCACCAGCATAGTAGTTTTCATAGAACGGCAAGCCGTCGGTCGAACCGTAACCGTCGCCATAGCCCAGTTCAGTGTGCAGGCGCAGAGTGTAGTTATCGCTGATCGGCTGGAACAGCTGACCGCGGTAATCGAGCTTGAAGAACGACAGATCGCTGCCTGGAACGGTAGTTTCCAGCGTCAGGCTCTGGGAGCGACCACGGGTCGGCAGTACACCTTTGTTCAAGGTGGACTCGGACCAGCCGGCCGAGGCCTTGAAGTTCAGGTACTTGTCGCCTTCCCTGTTAACGAAGTCGAAAATCTCGTCAACGGTGTAGGTACCGGTCTTGATCTCGTCCTGTTGAACGGACAGACCAAAGGTCAGACGCGAAGTCTCGCTGATCGGGTAGCCCACGTTCACGCCGGCGCCCAGGCTGTCTACCGCATAGCTCGCCACATCGACGTCGAGGTCTTTGTAGTCGGTGGTACGGTAGAACGCGTTGTAACCCAGGCTCACGCCATCGGCGGTCCAGTAGGGGTCAACGTAGCCGAAGTTGTAGCGGCTCTGGTATTCGCTGCGGGTCAGGCCGACGCTGACGCGGTTACCGGTACCGAGGAAGTTGTTCTGGGTGATCGAACCACCGAGGATCAGACCGGCGCTCTGGGCGAAACCGACGCTGGCGGTGATCGAACCGGAAGCCTGCTCTTCAACGCTGTAGTTCACGTCAACCTGGTCGTCGACACCTGGCACGGCCGGGGTTTCGACGTTGACTTCTTTAAAGAAGCCCAGACGCTCCAGACGGGTCTTGGACTGGTCGATCAGGTAGGTCGAAGCCCAGCCACCTTCCATTTGACGCATTTCACGACGCAGCACTTCGTCCTCGGACTTGGTGTTGCCACGGAAATTGATGCGATTGACGTAGGCACGCTTGCCTGGATCGACAGCAAACAGGATATCGACGGTGTGATCTTCGTCGTGCGGTTGCGGTACGCCGTTGACGTTGGCGAAGGTGTAACCCTCGTTACCCAGACGACGGGTGATCAGTTCGGAGGTGGTGGTCATCAGCTTGCGCGAGAACACCTGGCCTTTCTGCACCAGCAACAGCGACTTGACCTGGTCTTCAGGAACCTTCAGGTCACCGCTGAGTTTGACGTCACGAACGGTGTACTTCTCGCCTTCGTTGACGTTGACGGTGATGTAGACGTGCTTCTTGTCCGGGGTGATGGACACCTGGGTCGAAGCGATATCCATGTTGATATAGCCGCGGTCCAGGTAGTAGGAACGCAGACGCTCCAGGTCACCGGACAGTTTTTCACGGGCGTACTTGTCGTCGTTCTTGAAGAACGACAGCCAGTTGGTGGTTTTCAGTTCGAACAGGTCGGTCAGGTCTTCTTCGGGGAAAACCGTGTTGCCCACCACGTTGATGTGCTGAATGGCAGCAACGGTGCCTTCATTGATCTTCACTTTCAGGCCGACACGGTTGCGCGGCTGCGAGACCACTTCGGTATCGACGGTAGCCGAGTAACGACCTTGTGCAACGTATTGACGTTGCAGCTCGTTACGCACGCCTTCGAGGGTCGCGCGCTGGAAGATCTCGCCTTCGGCCAGACCGGATTGCTTGAGGCCTTTCATCAGGTCTTCGGTGGAGATCGCCTTGTTGCCTTCAATCTCGATGCTGGCGACCGAGGGACGTTCGACGACGGTGATCACCAGAACGTTGCCTTCGCGGCCCAGCTGGATATCTTGAAAGAAACCGGTTTTGAACAACGCACGAGTGGATTCCACCAGGCGACGATCATCCGCCTGCTCGCCGACGTTCAACGGCAAGGCACCAAAGACGCTACCCGCGGAGACCCGCTGGAGGCCATTGACGCGAATATCAGAGATAGTGAAGGACTCGGCGTGAACTTCGGCGATCATCAATACGGTGAGAACCGCAGTTAGCAGCAGACGTTTCATGAAGTCCTTTCTTATTCCAACTGGCAATAAACAAACTGCCGCAAAATGCGGCAGATTCGCAATTCAGCGAAGCGTTACAGTCGACCCAGATCGTTGACCAGAGCAAGCAACATCACCCCGACCACCAAACTGATACCGATCTGTATCCCCCAACCTTGCACCCGATCCGACAAGGGACGACCACGCGCCCACTCGATCAGATAAAACAACAAATGCCCCCCATCCAGTACAGGAATGGGCAGCAAATTCAGAACCCCCAGGCTAATACTCAGATAAGCAAGGAAATTCAGGAAATCAGCGACGCCCGACTGGGCAGAAGCGCCCGCCACTTTAGCAATGGTTATCGGTCCACTCAAGTTTTTTACCGAGAGCTCGCCGAAGAGCATTTTCTTCAGTGAATCCAGCGTCAGGACGCTCATGGTCCAGGTACGACGGGCACCCTCGCCAATTGCTGCCAAAGGCCCGTAGCTGACCTCGCGGATCATCTCCGGCGGCCAGTCGACAGCCTTCACGCCCGCCCCCAGGTAACCGCTTGGTGACTTCTTCTCGCCCCGCGCGGCCAGTGTGACAGGGACGTCGATTGGAACACCGTCGCGCTCGACGCGCAGCACGATTTTGGTATCAGGACGCGTACGAACGGTGTCGACCACCTGCTGCCAGTCATCCAGCGCCTTGCCATCGAGCGTCAGCAGACGATCGCCGGTTTTCAGCCCGGCTGCCTGGGCCGGACCTTTCGGGTCGAGTTCGGCCAGCACTGGCGGCAATGCCGGACGCCAAGGGCGAATGCCGAGAGAGCGAATCGGATCCGGCTCGTCAGCCCCCTTGAGCCATTTATCGAGTGCCAGTTCACGAGGCGTATCAGCCGTAGAGCCCTGCTCGCGCACCAGCACCTGCAAGGAACCGCTTTCCCCGAGACGTCGCACCAGTTGCAGGTTGACTGCCGCCCAGCCCGAGGTCGGCTCACCGTCGATCGCGACGATTTCCTGACCGGCGCTCAGTCCGGCCGTTGCAGCGATGCTGCCGGACTCCACCGAACCGATGACCGGGCGAATCTGCTCGCTGCCGAGCATGGCCAGCACCCAGAAGAACACCAGCGCAAGCAGAAAGTTGGCCACAGGACCGGCGGCGACGATCGCGATGCGTTGACGAACGGACTTGCGATTGAATGATTGATGAAGCTGATCGGCCGGTACTTCGCCCTCGCGCTCGTCGAGCATCTTGACGTAGCCACCCAGCGGAATGGCCGCGACCACGAACTCCGTGCCCTGCTTATCGTGCCAGCGCAGCAGCGGCATGCCGAAGCCCACGGAGAAACGCAGAACCTTCACGCCACAGCGACGCGCGACCCAGAAATGGCCGAATTCGTGAAAGGTGACCAGCACACCCAAAGCGATCAGGGTGCCGGCAATCATATAGAGCGCGCTCATCTACTTTCTCCGCAATCCTGTCCAGTGCCGCGTGAAGCCATGTGTTGCAAGACCTATCGGCCGTGACGACTTAACCACTGCCCGGCCAATGTCCGGGCAGTCGCGTCAGCGGTGAACACCGCATCGAGATTGTCCAGGGCCACCACAGGTTCGAGGTTCAAGACTTCCTCGATGATACTCGCGATTTCCAGGTAGCGAACCCGTCCGTCGAGAAACGCGGCGACCGCCACTTCATTCGCCGCATTGAGCATGGCCGGGGCGCTGTTTCCCGCCTCGGCAGCCTGGCGCGCCAGACGCAGGCACGGGAAGCGCTCTTCGTCGGGTGCTTCGAAATCCAGGCGTGCTACAGCGAACAGATCCAGCGGCGCCACGCCCGAGTCAATGCGCTCAGGCCAGGCCAGGGCGTTGGCAATCGGCGTGCGCATGTCGGGATTGCCCAACTGCGCCAGCACCGAACCGTCCACGTAATCGACCAGCGAATGAATCACGCTCTGCGGATGAATCACCACCTCGACTTGCGATGGCTTGGCATCGAACAACCAGCAGGCCTCGATCAATTCGAGCCCTTTGTTCATCATGCTGGCCGAATCGACCGAGATCTTGCGACCCATCGACCAGTTCGGGTGCGCACACGCCTGATCGGGTGAAACATGTGCCAGCTCGGCCATCGGCGTCTGCCGGAAAGGGCCACCAGAGGCCGTGAGCAAAATCCGGCGGACCCCAACGTTGCTCAACCCGCGAGCAAAGTCCTGTGGCATGCACTGGAAAATCGCGTTGTGCTCGCTATCGATCGGCAACAGGACCGAACCGCTCTTGCGCACGGCCTGCATGAACAAGGCGCCGGACATGACCAGCGCTTCCTTGTTGGCCAGAAGAATCTTCTTGCCCGCCTCAACTGCCGCCAAAGTCGGGCGCAAGCCGGCGGCGCCGACGATGGCGGCCATGACAGCATCCACCTCCGGCGCAGCAGCGACCTGACACAAGCCTTCTTCGCCGACCAGCACCTGCGTCGACAGGCCCGCAGCACGCAAATCATCCTGCAGGCTGCGGGCAGCGCCGGCTTCCGGCACTACCGCATATTTCGGGAGATGGCGAACACACAGGGCAAACAGTTCGCTCAGACGGGTAAAACCGCTCAGGGCAAAAGCCTGATAACGCTCCGGATGCCGGGCGATGACATCCAGGGTGCTCAGACCGATCGAACCGGTCGCCCCCAGGACGGTAATCTGCTGTGGGCGACTCACGACGCCGCCATCCACAACAGCACCGCGAAGACCGGGATCGCCGCCGTCAGGCTGTCGATGCGATCCAGTACACCACCATGACCGGGCAGCAGATTACTGCTGTCCTTGATGCCGGACTGACGTTTGAACATGCTTTCGGTCAGGTCACCCACCACCGAGATGAAGACGATCACCGCAGCGCCGATCAAGCCCTTGAACAGTTGTGCCACCGTCCAGTCACGGAACAGCGCGACCAGGGTGGTGATGACCAGGCTCAGCGCCAGACCGCCATACACGCCCTCCCAGCTTTTGCCGGGACTGACTTGCGGCGCCAGCTTGCGCTTGCCGAACGCGCGACCGGAGAAATAGGCACCGATATCAGCGCCCCAGACCAGCACCATCACCGCCATGATCAGCCAGTTGCCCAGCGGATACTGCTTGATCTGCACCAACCCCTGCCAGGCAGGCAACAGAATCAACAGACCGATCACCAGCTTGGCGGCGGCGCTGGACCAATGCTCGCTGGAGCGCGGGTAAGTCAGCACCAGCCAGGTCGCCAATGCCCACCAGATCACCGAAGCACCCAACACCCAAGGCGCCAGCCCCGGCAGGATGTACATGACGAACAGCATCAGCGCGACCACCGCCGCGTAGCCGACACGAAATGCCTGTGCGGTGAAGCCGGCCAGACGCGCCCATTCCCAGGCGCCCAGACTTACGACCAGCCCGATGAACAGAGCAAAACCGGAACCCTCGAGCAGGAAAAAACCGCCCAGGGCGATCGGCAGCAGAATCAGTGCAGTGATGATGCGTTGTTTAAGCATTAAACCCGGGCTCCAGCTTCGACCTGCTCGCTCGTTTTACCGAAGCGGCGCTGGCGCAAAGCGAAATCGGCCAGCGCATTGCGCATGGCTTCGTGTTTGAAGTCCGGCCAGAACAGGTCGGAGAAGTACAGCTCGGCGTAAGCCAGCTGCCACAAGAGGAAATTGCTGATGCGGTGCTCGCCGCCGGTGCGGATGCACAAGTCGGGCAACGGCAGATCACCGGTAACCAGACAGGTCTGCAGCAGATCCGGCGTGATGTCTTCCGGCCGCAGATGACCGGCCTGAACTTCACGCGCCAGACGCTGCGCCGCTTGCGCAATGTCCCACTGACCACCGTAGTTGGCGGCGATCTGCAGGATGAAACGGTTGGCACCGGCGGTCATCGCTTCCGCTTCACGCATGGCGGCCTGAAGCTCCGGATGGAACCGCGTACGGTCACCGATGATGCGCAGACTGATGTTGTTGTCATTCAGGCGCTTTGCCTCGCGACGCAACGCCTTGAAGAACAGATCCATCAAGGCGCTGACCTCATCGGCCGGGCGCTGCCAGTTTTCACTGGAAAAGGCGAACAGGGTGAGCACCTCGACCTTGGCCTCGGCACACACCTCGATCACCGCCCGCACAGCGTCTACGCCCGCCTTATGCCCGGCGACACCCGGCATGAAGCGTTTTTTCGCCCAGCGATTATTGCCATCCATGATGATCGCGACATGGCGCGGCACCGCGGACGGCGCAGTCTGCTTGGTCTTGTCCATTTAAAACTCGACCCTTATACGGCCATCAGGTCTTTTTCTTTCTCGTCCGTGGCCTTGGTGATCTGGGCCTCGGATTCTTTGGTCAGCTTATCGATATCAGCGATGGCACGACGCTCTTCGTCTTCGCTGATTTCCTTGTCCTTGACCAGTTTCTTGAGCTCGCCCAAGGCATCACGACGAATATTGCGCACGGCAACACGCGCGTCTTCAGCAGCGCTACGCGCCTGCTTGGTGAAGCCTTTACGCGTTTCCTCGGTGAGGGCCGGCATAGGGATCAACAGCAACTCACCCAGGTTGGTCGGGTTGAGGTTCAGACCAGCGCTTTGGATTGCCTTGTCGACAGCAGCGAGCATGTTGCGCTCGAACGCCACGACCTGCAGGGTGCGCGAGTCTTTCACGGTGACGTTGGCAACGCCGCTCAGCGGAGTATCAGTGCCGTAGTAAGGCACCATGACACTGCCGAGGATGCTCGGGTGAGCCTTGCCGGTACGAATCTGACCGAACGCGTGGTTCAGAGACTCCAGGGATTTCTGCATACGCGCTTGGGCGTCTTTCTTGATTTCGTTGATCATTGTTGGCCTTCCTCGATCAAAGTCCCTTCTGCGCCACCATGCACGATGTTCAGCAGGGCGCCGGGCTTGTTCATGTTAAATACGCGCAGCGGCATCTTGTGATCGCGGCACAGGCAGATGGCCGTCAGATCCATTACGCCCAGCTTGCGATCCAGTACTTCATCGTAAGTCAGATGATCGAACTTCTCGGCATGCGGGTCTTTGAACGGGTCAGCGGTGTAGACGCCATCGACCTTGGTCGCCTTGAGCACGACATCGGCGTCGATTTCAATGGCGCGCAGGCAGGCTGCCGAATCCGTGGTAAAGAACGGATTGCCGGTACCGGCCGCGAAGATCACCACGTCCTTGGAGTTCAGGTGGCGCATGGCCTTGCGACGGTCATAGTGATCGGTCACACCGACCATGGAGATGGCCGACATCACGATCGCCGAGATATTGGCACGTTCCAGCGCGTCGCGCATGGCCAGGGCGTTCATCACAGTGGCCAGCATGCCCATGTGGTCACCCGTGACCCGATCCATACCGGCCTTGCTCAGCGCTTCACCGCGGAACAGGTTGCCACCGCCAATCACCAGACCAACCTGGACGCCGATACCGACCAGCTGGCCGACTTCCAGCGCCATGCGATCCAGCACCTTAGGATCGATCCCGAACTCTTCCGAGCCCATCAGGGCCTCGCCGCTAAGCTTGAGTAGAATGCGTTTATAGCGAGCCTGATAACCACTGCCCTGCTGAGCCATTGCGAATCTCTCCTGCGGCGTATTTTAAAAATTCTTTGCGAGCTGTTTACAGCTGGCGTTCACTCTAGCTTGGCGCTGCTTCAGCGCCATCGGAACATGGCTTTGTAAGTCAGTTCCAAGGGGAAACCAATTAAAAATTGGTAACCCTATCTGAAAAGAGGCTGCGCGCGTGAGCGGGCAGCCTCTTTCGGGCGACAGTTGAAAAACCGTCTTATTGCTTGGCGGCAGCCAGCTGGGCAGCAACTTCTTCAGCGAAGTTGTCGACCGGCTTCTCGATGCCTTCGCCTACTTTGAAGTAGGTGAAGGAAACGATTTCAGCGCCGCCTTTCTTGGCCAGCTCGCCAACCTTGATTTCAGGGTTCTTGACGAACGCCTGCTCAACCAGGCTTGCTTCTGCCAGGAACTTGCTGATACGGCCTTTGACCATGTTCTCAACAATGTTTTCTGGCTTGCCTTTGATTTTTTCTTCGTTCAGCTGCAGGAACACAGCTTTTTCACGCTCGATCGCTTCGTCGGAGACTTGCGAAGGCAGCAGGAACTCAGGGTTGCTTGCAGCAACGTGCATTGCGATGTCTTTGGCCAGCTCGACGTCGCCGCCTTTCAGGACAACAGCAACACCGATCTTGTTGCCGTGCAGGTAGGTGCCGACTACGTCGCCTTCTACGCGCACCAGGCGACGGATGTTGACGTTCTCGCCTACTTTGGCAACCAGTGCTTCGCGAGCGGCTTCTTGAGCAGCGATCAGCGGAGCTGCGTCGGTCAGCTTGTCAGCGAATGCTTTGTCAACGCTGGCAGCAACGAAGTTTTTGAAGTCGTCCTGCAGAGCCAGGAAGTCGGTCTGCGAGTTGACTTCGATCAGAACGGCAGCCTTGCCGTCGTCCTTGATTGCGATAGCGCCTTCAGCGGCAACGTTGCCAGCTTTCTTGGCAGCCTTGATCGCGCCCGAAGCACGCATGTCATCAATGGCTTTTTCGATGTCGCCGCCAGCCTTTTCCAGGGCTTTCTTGCAATCCATCATGCCTTCGCCGGTACGCTCGCGCAGTTCTTTGACCAACGCTGCAGTAATTGCTGCCATTTTCAAATTCCTCTTGGATAGGTTTTCAACCATTCCACCCGATCGAACGGGCGTTCAATTCTTCCCGAGACACCTTGTAGCCGCTGCACGTTACAGATGCTGTAGCTGCGCTGCCGACAAATGGTTTTCGAGGTGGCAAAAAGGGGGCCAAGCCCCCTTTTTGCTTACTGAGTCAACGCCAGGGCGTCAATTACTCAGCTGCAGCCTGAGTTTCTTCAGCTGCGAATTCTACAGTACCGCCAGCAACGTTGTTGCGACCGCGGATGACTGCGTCAGCCATCGAACCCATGTACAGCTGGATAGCGCGGATTGCGTCATCGTTGCCTGGGATGATGTAGTCAACGCCTTCCGGGCTGCTGTTGGTATCGACAACGCCGATGACCGGGATGCCCAGCTTGTTGGCTTCGGTGATCGCGATGCGCTCGTGGTCAACGTCGATCACGAACAGTGCGTCTGGCAGACCGCCCATGTCCTTGATGCCGCCCAGGGAGCGATCCAGCTTCTCAAGATCGCGAGTGCGCATCAGCGCTTCTTTCTTGGTCAGCTTGGCGAAAGTACCGTCTTCGGCTTGTACTTCAAGGTCACGCAGACGCTTGATGGAAGCACGGATGGTCTTGAAGTTGGTCAGCATGCCGCCCAACCAGCGGTGATCGACGTACGGCGAACCGCAACGTGCTGCTTCTTCAGCAACGATCTTGCCAGCGGAACGCTTGGTGCCGACGAACAGAATCTTGTTTTTGCCCTGGGCCAGACGCTCTACGAAAGTCAGAGCTTCGTTGAACATTGGCAGGGTTTTTTCAAGGTTGATGATGTGAATCTTGTTACGCGCGCCGAAAATGTATTTACCCATTTTCGGATTCCAGTAACGGGTTTGGTGACCGAAGTGCACACCGGCCTTCAGCATATCGCGCATGTTGACTTGGGACATGATAGTTCCTTGATAAGTCGGGTTGGGCCTCCACGTATCCCAATGACCAACCATTGATCCGAGGATCAAAGGCACCCAGGCCATCGTGTCGACACGTGTGTGGGTTAATGCTCCCGGAGCTATCCCCGGAAAGCGGCGCATTTTATACCACAGGGACGACGCAAACGGAACCCGGAATCTGCAATCGCGTCAGGGACATGCGCGCCAGGCCCTTGGAATCGGGATAATGCACCGCATTGTATAGAGAGAAGCGATGCACGCAGGCGCGGATTTGCGCCTTTGGTCTGTTAGAATCGCGTTTTTCGGGGCCGCCAAACCAACAGCCGCGCCCCTGTTCGTATCAGCAAGCGCCGCCGAGCGCAGAGAGAGCCTGTATGACCGTCACCCTCAAAACCCCCGAGGACATCGCTGGCATGCGTGTCGCCGGCAAACTGGCCGCCGATGTGCTGGAAATGATTGCCGAACACGTCAAGCCGGGCGTGACCACCGATGAGCTGAACCAGATCTGCCACGACTATATCGTCAACGTGCAGCAGGCCATCCCTGCCCCGCTCAACTACAAGGGCTACCCGAAGTCGATCTGCACCTCGATCAACCACGTGGTCTGCCACGGCATCCCGAACGACAAGCCGCTGAAAAACGGCGACACCCTGAACATCGACGTCACCGTGATCAAGGACGGCTATCACGGCGACACCAGCCGCATGTTCCACGTCGGCACCGTGCCGGTCTGGGCCGAGCGCCTGTCGCAGGTCACCCAGGAATGCATGTACAAGGCGATCGAGATCGTCAAACCCGGCTGCCGCCTCGGCGACATCGGCGAAATCATTCAGAAGCACGCTGAAAAGAACGGCTTCTCAGTGGTGCGTGAGTTCTGCGGTCACGGCATCGGCAAGGTGTTCCACGAAGAGCCGCAGATCCTGCACTACGGCCGCGCCGGCACCGGCATGGAACTGAAGGCCGGCATGACCTTCACCATCGAGCCGATGATCAACCAGGGCAAGGCCGACACCAAAGTACTGGGCGACGGCTGGACCGCGATCACCAAGGATCGCAAGCTGTCGGCACAGTGGGAACACACTTTGCTTGTCACCGACACCGGCTACGAGATCTTCACCCTGCGCAGCGACGACACCATCCCGCGCATCTCGGCCTGATCCAGACACCGTTCCCAGCCTATAGAAGGAAAGCCAATCGATGCCGCAGGTGGATCCCGAACTCTTCGACCGCGGCCAGTTCCAGGCTGAACTGGCCCTGAAAGCGAGTCCCATCGCGGCGTTCAAGAAGGCGATCCGCCAGGCCCGTGAAGTGCTCGATGCACGCTTTCGGGCCGGTCGCGACATCCGGCGGCTGATCGAAGACCGGGCGTGGTTTGTCGACAACATTCTGCAAAAGGCCTGGGACCAGTTCGACTGGAGCGAAGACGCCGACATCGCGCTGGTCGCGGTCGGCGGCTACGGTCGCGGCGAATTGCACCCCTACTCCGACATCGACCTGCTGATCCTGCTGGACAGCGCCGACCACGAAATCTTCCGCGATTCCATCGAGCGTTTTCTGACGCTGCTGTGGGACATCGGCCTGGAAGTCGGTCAGAGCGTTCGCTCGGTCGACGAATGCGCCGAAGAGGCCCGCGCCGACCTGACGGTGGTCACCAACCTGATGGAAAGCCGTACCATCTGTGGTCCCGAGCGCCTGCGCCAGCGCATGCTCGATGTCACCAGCACCGCACACATGTGGCCAAGCAAGGATTTCTTCCTGGCCAAGCGCGCCGAGCAGAAGGCCCGCCACCACAAGTACAACGACACCGAATACAACCTGGAACCCAACGTCAAAGGCTCGCCTGGCGGACTACGGGATATTCAGACGATTCTGTGGGTGGCCCGTCGTCAGTACGGCACCCTGAACCTGCGGGCCCTGGCCGGCGAAGGCTTTCTGGTCGAGAGCGAAAACACCTTGCTGGCCTCCTCCCAGGAATTCCTCTGGAAGGTGCGTTACGCCCTGCACATGCTCGCCGGTCGCTCCGAGGACCGCCTGCTGTTCGATCACCAGCGCACCATCGCCGGGCTGCTGGGTTTTGAAGGCGACGACGCCAAACAGGCCGTCGAAAACTTCATGCAGCAGTACTTCCGCGTGGTGATGAGCATCGCCCAGCTCAGCGACCTGATCATCCAGCACTTCGAGGAAGTCATCCTCGCCCCGGAAGACGAAGCACCGCCGCAGCCGATCAACTCGCGTTTCCAACTGCACGACGGCTACATCGAAGCTCGCAACGACAACGTATTCCGCCGCACGCCGTTTGCCATGCTCGAGATCTTCGTGCTGATGGCCCAGCAGCCGGAAATCAAAGGTGTACGCGCCGACACGATTCGTCTGCTGCGGGAAAACCGCCACCTGATCGACGACAACTTCCGCAACGACATCCGCAATACCAGCCTGTTCATCGAGCTGTTCAAGTGCAAGATCGGCATCCACCGCAACCTGCGGCGAATGAACCGCTACGGCATTCTCGGGCGCTACCTGCCGGAGTTCGGCTTCATCGTCGGGCAGATGCAGCACGACCTGTTCCACATCTATACGGTCGATGCGCACACGCTGAACCTGATCAAACACCTGCGCAAATTGCAGTACACCCAGGTGTCGGAGAAATTCCCGCTGGCCGCCAAGCTCATGGCCAAGCTGCCCAAGCCTGAACTCATTTATATGGCCGGCCTGTACCACGACATCGGCAAAGGCCGGCATGGCGATCACTCGGAGATTGGCGCGGTGGATGCCGAGGCGTTCTGCCAGCGTCACCAACTGCCGGTGTGGGACAGCCGCCTGATCGTCTGGCTGGTGCAGAACCACCTGGTGATGTCGACCACCGCCCAGCGCAAGGACCTGTCCGACCCGCAGGTAATCCATGACTTCGCCCTGGCGGTCGGTGACGAAACCCGTCTCGACTACCTGTACGTGCTGACCGTGGCCGACATCAACGCGACCAACCCGACTCTCTGGAACTCGTGGCGTGCCAGCCTGTTGCGCCAGCTCTACACCGAGACCAAGCGCGCCCTGCGCCGTGGCCTGGAGAACCCGGTGGATCGCGAAGAGCAGATCCGCCAGACCCAGAGTGCGGCACTGGACATTCTGGTGCGCGGCGGCACCGATCCGGATGACGTCGAGCAATTGTGGGCGCAACTGGGCGATGACTACTTCCTGCGCCACACCGCCGGCGACGTGGCCTGGCACACCGACGCGATCCTTCAGCAACCGGCAGACGGCGGTCCGCTGGTGCTGATCAAGGAAACCACCCAGCGCGAATTCGAGGGCGGCACGCAGATCTTCATCTATGCGCCGGACCAGCACGATTTCTTCGCCGTGACCGTGGCGGCGATGGACCAGCTCAACCTGAACATTCACGACGCCCGGGTCATCACGTCCAGCAGCCAGTTCACCCTCGACACCTACATCGTGCTCGACACCGATGGCGACTCGATCGGCGACAATCCGGTCCGGGTCAAACAGATTCGCGACGGCCTGACCGAAGCGCTGCGCAACCCGGCCGACTACCCAACGATCATCCAGCGTCGGGTGCCGCGCCAGCTCAAGCATTTCGCATTCGCCCCGCAGGTGACGATCCACAACGACGCCCAGCGTCCGGTGACCGTGCTGGAACTCACCGCGCCGGATCGCCCGGGCCTGCTGGCACGGGTCGGCGGGATTTTCCTCGAGTTCGACCTGTCGCTGCAGAACGCCAAGATCGCCACCCTGGGCGAGCGGGTGGAAGACGTGTTCTTCATCACCGACGCCCACAATCAACCGCTGTCCGACCCGCTGCTGTGCAGCCGTTTGCAGGATGCCATCGTCGAACAGCTGAGCGTCAATCAGGAACCCGATATCAAACTGTCGCGCATCAGCATTTGATTGCGCGCCCGGATTCAACCGCTTTGCACGAGATCCCGCACCGATGAACAACGCTCTGTCCCAGCTTCAGCCCTACCCGTTCGAAAAGCTCCGCGCCCTGCTCGGCAGCGTCACGCCAAACCCGGACAAGCGCCCGATCGCGCTGTCCATTGGCGAACCGAAGCATCGCTCGCCAAGCTTTGTCGCCGAGGCGCTGGCGAACAATCTGGAGCAGATGTCGGTGTACCCGACCACCCTCGGCATTCCGGCCCTGCGCGAAGCCATCGCGGCTTGGTGCGAACGTCGTTTCAACGTGCCGAGCGGCTGGATCGACCCGGCGCGCAACGTGCTGCCGGTCAACGGCACCCGTGAAGCGCTGTTCGCCTTCACGCAGACCGTGGTCAACCGTGGCGATGACGCCTTGGTCGTCAGCCCGAACCCGTTCTATCAGATCTACGAAGGCGCGGCGTTCCTCGCCGGCGCCAAGCCGCATTACCTGCCGTGCCTGGACGAGAACGGCTTCAACCCGGATTTCGACGCGGTTTCGCCGGACATCTGGAAACGCTGCCAGATCCTGTTCCTCTGCTCGCCAGGCAACCCGACCGGCGCGCTGATCCCGGTCGACGTGCTGAAAAAGCTGATCGCCCTGGCCGACGAATACGACTTCGTGATCGCCGCCGACGAGTGCTACAGCGAGCTGTACTTCGACGAACAGACCCCGCCGCCGGGCCTGCTCAGCGCCTGCGCCGAACTGGGTCGCAAGGACTTCAAGCGTTGCGTGGTGTTCCACAGCCTGTCCAAGCGCTCGAACCTGCCGGGCCTGCGCTCCGGTTTCGTTGCCGGCGATGCCGACATCCTCAAGGGCTTCCTGCTGTACCGCACCTACCACGGCTGCGCGATGCCGGTTCAGACCCAACTGGCCAGCGTCGCCGCGTGGAATGACGAAGTGCACGTGCGCGCCAACCGAGCGCTGTATCGCGAGAAGTTCGATGCCGTGCTGGCGATCCTCAGCCCGGTGATGGATGTGCAGCGTCCGGATGGCAGCTTCTACCTGTGGCCGAATGTGCAAGGCGACGATGCCGCGTTCTGCCGCAATCTGTTTGCCGAAGAGCACGTGACCGTGGTGCCGGGTTCGTACCTGTCCCGTGACGTCGATGGCGTCAATCCGGGTGCCGGGCGCGTGCGCATGGCGCTGGTTGCGCCGCTGGCGGAATGCGTCGAAGCTGCCGAGCGCATCCGCGATTTCGTCCTGCGCCACAAGTAATGCCTGAACGCCCGTGCCGGGCAATCCGGCACGGGTGGTCAAATATCACGTAACAGTTCCCCTTCTTTTCTACCCCACGCCCCTGCCCGCCAGACGTTAGTCTTGAGCGGCGCCGTTCGCTGCGCCTTACTAAAAACCGATCTTTGACTTCATGGAAGAAGTGAAAATGACAGAACTGCTCGATTGCCAACTCAACCAATGGCCCGACGATCAGGCGGCGTATATAGCCGCCATCAACGAAAACCCGGCCAATGCCGGCACCGCGACCGGCACTCGCCGCAAGCGCTCCGTCGTCAACTACTCAAAACTGTGGGCTAACGGCCGCACACTGAAAATCGCCTTCATGGACGCGCCCGATACCGATCACAAGAAGAAGATCATCGATGCCGCCAGCCAGTGGTTGCCGTACATCAATCTCACGTTTGAATTCGTCGATGACCTGTTGGGCGACATCCGCATCGCTACTAAAAACAACGACAACAGTTCGATGCTCGGCACCGATGCGCTGCTGATTCATCCGGACTATCCGACCATGAACCTGGGCGTAAAGCCGGATCACCAGGACTTTGAAGTGATCGTGATGCACGAGTTCGGTCATGCGCTGGGCGCGCTGCATGAACACCAACACCCACAGGCAAAAATTCCGTGGGATAAACCGAAGGTGTACGAGTTCTACAAAAATCGCGAGATGAACCCGCTGACCGAGGAGCAGGTCGACAGAAACCTGTTCGCTTCCTTCGACACGCTGGACGCGATCTACACCGCCTACGACCGCAGGTCGATCATGCACCACCCCGTGGCCAACACCTTGACGGTGGGCAACTGGGAGGTGCCGATCAACCGCACGATCAGCAAGAAAGACAAACGCCTGATGAGATTGCTCTATCCCAGGTAACGCGCTGCCTATTTGACCTGCCCCAGGTTGGCCTCACTCAAGTCGAGCTCGCCCAACACTTCACGCAACACATCATCACCGATCTGGTGCTGACGGCTGAGGCTGTACAACTCGAGGCGTTGCGCGCGCAGCGCCTTGAGTCGCAGGCGGCGCTCCAGCAGATCCATCTGGAACGCCAGCGCCTGGGCTTCGGCCGAATCGTTGAACACCTCCAGTTGATGACGATACTCGGACATGATCCGGGCCTTGAGCTCCGCTGCCAGCGCGGCTTGCGCGGCATCCTGCGGGTTGACCTCTTCGGTCTCCAGCGCATGAATCGCTGCTTCCGCCGTCTTGCGCCAGGCGTCTCGCACTTCCTGACGGCGTTTGTCGTCCGGGCTCTTTTCGATGCCGCGCAACAGCAACGGCAGCGCAATGCACGCCGCCACCAGCGACAACAGGATCACCCCGGCGGCGATGAAGATCAGCAGATCGCGCTCGGGGAACGCCTCGCTGCCCATCAGCATCGGCACCGACATCACGCCTGCCAGGGTCACCGCACCGCGTACGCCACCGACGGTCAGCAGCCAGCAGGAACGGGCGGTCGGCACTTGCGTCAGATCTCCCTTGCCCCGCAGGCGGCGCAGCAACACCGACAGGCGCCAGATGCTCTGTACCCAGATGAAACGCAACAGTACAAGCGCCAGGAAGATCGCCACCACATCGAGACAGCGATAGAACAGGGTCGGCCACAACGAGGTCTCGTGGCTGACCACCGCTTTGATGATGTCCGGCAGTTGCAGCCCCAGCAGCAGGAAGATCAGGCCATTGAAGGCGAATTCCAGTAACGACCAGACACTGCGGTTGAGCAAACGCGTGCTGGTCTGGCGCGGCAGCAGATCGAGCCAGCTCTGCATCATCCCCGCCGCCACTGCCGAAAGGATGCCCGACGCGCCAAGCCGTTCGGCCAGCACGTAAGCGGCAAACGGCAGCAGCAACATGAACACCACGTGGGTCGCCGGATCGTCCCAGCCCCGGGCGATCATCCAGGCGCGCAACCGGCCGACCAGCCAGCTCAGTGCCACACCGACCGCCAGCCCGCCGACTGCCACCAGCACGAAGGTCAGACTGGCATTGGCCAGGGAAAACGCACCGGTCACCGCGGCAACCAAGGCGAATTTGAATGTCACCAGGCCCGAGGCATCATTCATCAACGCCTCGCCTTGCAGCATGTGCATTAGCGGCGTCGGCAAACGGTTTTGCGCGATGGCCGAAACCGCCACGGCATCCGTCGGCGACAGCACCGCCGCCAGCGCAAAGGCCACCGGTAAAGGAATCGTCGGCAGCAGCCAATGAATGAAGTAACCGGCGCCGACCACGGTAAACAGCACCAACCCGACTGCCAGCGTCAGCACCGGCCCGCGCAGGCGCCACAATTCGCGCTTGGGCATGCGCCAGCCATCGGAAAACAGCAGCGGCGGCAGGAACAGAAACAGGAACAGTTCGGGATCAAGGGCCACGTGCAGGCCGAGGGTCGGCCAGGCCAGCAAGGCGCCGGCGGCGATCTGTACCAGTGGTAGCGGCAGCGGAATCACCCGTCCCACCAGGCGCGAGACACTGACCAGCATCAGCAGGATCAGGACGGTATAAGCAGTTTGCATAAAGCGGAAATCCCGGACAATCGACAGCGTTGAACTGCCATATTAGCCGCTTAGGCTGTGGCTGACCGTTGCACCTATGTCGCAGGCCCCCTCCGTAAAAGCAACCTCGGCGCCGCGAAACCGTCTGGTCATGGCATAATCCGACACCATTTTTTTCCAGCACCTGTAAAGGGGGCAATTCCTTGACCGTTTCAAGCAAAACGTTGCACCTTTTCGGCATCAAAGCCTGCGACACCATGAAAAAGGCGCGCACCTGGCTCGATGAACACGCTGTCAGCTATGACTTCCACGATTACAAGACCGCCGGCATTGACCGTGAGCACCTGACCCAATGGTGCGACGAACATGGCTGGCAAACGGTGTTGAACCGCGCAGGCACGACCTTTCGCAAACTCGACGACGAACGCAAAGCCGATCTCGACCAGTCGAAAGCCATCGAACTGATGCTCGCTCAACCCTCGATGATCAAGCGCCCGGTGCTCGATCTCGGTGACCGAACCCTGATTGGCTTCAAGCCAGATATCTACGCGGCCGCCCTCAAGTAAGCAGCCCGTCACTTTTTGTAGAGGTATTCACATGTCCAACTCCCTGTTCAGTATTGCCTTCGGCGTCGGCACCCAGAACCGTCAAGGTGCTTGGCTGGAAGTGTTCTACGCCCAGCCGCTGTTGAACCCTTCGGCCGAACTGGTTGCCGCTGTTGCACCGATCCTCGGCTACACCGAAGGCAACCAGGCGATCACCTTCACCACCGCACAAGCCGCCCAACTGGCCGAAGCCGTGAAAGGCATCGACGCGGTACAAGGCAAGCTGCTGACCCGTCTGGCTGAAAGCCACAAGCCGCTGGTCGCCACCCTGCTGGCCGAAGACGCGCAACTGACCTCGACCCCTGAGGCTTACCTGAAGCTGCACCTGCTGTCCCATCGTCTGGTCAAGCCGCACGGCGTGAGCCTAGCCGGGATCTTCCCGCTGCTGCCGAACGTGGCCTGGACCAGCCAGGGCGCGATCGACCTGAGCGAACTGGCCGAGCTGCAACTCGAAGCCCGTCTGCGCGGCGAGCTGCTGGAAGTGTTCTCGGTGGACAAATTCCCGAAAATGACCGACTACGTAGTACCGGCCGGCGTGCGTATCGCTGACGCGGCGCGTCTGCGTCTGGGCGCCTACGTGGGCGAAGGCACCACCGTGATGCACGAAGGCTTCATCAACTTCAACGCCGGCACCGAAGGCCCGGGCATGATCGAAGGCCGCGTTTCCGCTGGCGTATTCGTCGGCAAGGGCTCGGACCTGGGCGGCGGCTGCTCGACCATGGGCACCCTGTCGGGCGGCGGCAACATCGTGATCAAGGTCGGCGAAGGCTGCCTGATCGGTGCCAACGCCGGTATCGGTATCCCGTTGGGCGACCGCAACACCGTCGAGTCGGGCCTGTACGTGACCGCCGGCACCAAGGTGGCGCTGCTGGACGAGCACAACAACCTGGTCAAAGTGGTCAAGGCTCGTGAACTGGCTGGTCAGACCGACCTGCTGTTCCGTCGCAATTCGGAAACCGGCGCTGTGGAATGCAAGACCCACAAATCGGCGATCGAACTGAACGAAGCACTGCACGCTCACAACTAAGCGCCAGAAGCTCACCTGAGGGAGCCGGCCTGTTTGCCATGGCGTTCGAAAGATCGCCATCGCGGGCAAGCCCGCTCCCACAGGGTTCGGCGTTAACCCGCCCATCTTCACCAGGGCTTGAAACCGTGATGATTCCCTCCCCCTGGCGCGCCGACTTCCCGGCCATCGCCGCCCTGCAACGGCAAGACCAGACTTACCTGGACAACGCCGCCACCACCCAAAAACCCCAGGCCCTGCTCGACGCGCTGGCGCATTACTACGCCAATGGCGCGGCCAACGTGCATCGTGCCCAACATCTGCCCGGTGCCCACGCCACGCAGGCGTTCGAGGACAGTCGCCTGAAGGTTGCCCAGTGGCTGAATGCCGGTGACAGCGGGCAGATCATCTTCACCCACGGCGCCACCAGTGCGCTGAATCTCCTGGCCTATGGCCTGGAACATCTTTTCCATCCCGGCGATGAAATTGTCATCAGCGCCCTGGAGCATCACGCCAACCTGCTGCCTTGGCAGCAACTGGCACAACGTCGCGACTTGAAGCTGATAATCCTGCCGCTGGACGATGACGGTGTGATCGACCTCGCCGCTGCCGTTCACCTGATTGGCCCGCGCACTCGCTTGCTGGCGGTCAGCCAGTTGTCCAACGTGCTTGGTGCATGGCAACCATTGCCGGCGCTGCTGGCGATGGCCAAGGCACACAACGCGCTGACCGTGGTCGATGGCGCTCAAGGTGTGGTCCACGGTCGGCATGACGTCCAGGCCCTTGGTTGCGACTTTTACGTGTTTTCCAGCCACAAGTTGTACGGCCCCGATGGCCTCGGCGTGCTGTTCGGGCGCAACGCAGCGCTCGAACAACTGCGCCCGTGGCAATTCGGTGGTGAGATGGTGCTGGAAGCCAATTACCACGACGCGCGTTTCCGCCCCGCTCCCTTGGGATTCGAAGCGGGAACGCCGCCGATTGCCAGTGTGATCGGACTTGGTGCGACCCTCGACTATCTGGCCGGTCTGGATCAGGACGCGGTGTCCGCCCACGAAGCGGCGCTGCACGATTACCTGTTACGTGGCCTCGCCGCCCGCAATGGCATTCGTCTGTTGGGCAAGCCGCAATTGGCGCTGGCGAGTTTTGTCGTGGAGGGTGTGCATAACGCCGATCTGGCGCACTTGCTGACCGAACAGGGCATCGCCGTACGTGCCGGGCATCACTGTGCGATGCCGCTGCTCAAGCGTTTCGAACTGGCCGGGGCTATTCGTGTGTCGCTGGCGCTGTACAACGATTCCGAGGATCTGGAGCGGTTCTTTGAAGCGCTGGATCAGGCGCTGGAGTTGTTGCGATGAGCCTGCCGGTCGAGGCCGCCGAGGCGCTGCAAACATTTCAGAACGCCGCCGGCTGGGAACAGCGGGCGCGATTGTTGATGCAGTTTGGCGATCGTCTGCCGCCGTTGAGCGATGCGGACAAGTGCGAGGCCAATCGAGTGCACGGCTGTGAAAGTCAGGTGTGGCTGGTTGGCGAATTGCGCGACGACCGCTGGCAATTCGCGGCGAGCAGCGATGCACGGATGATTCGCGGGTTGGTGGCGTTGTTGCTGTTGCGGGTCAACGGTTTGACCGCTGGCGAGTTGCAGTTGGTTGATCTGCCGGACTGGTTCAATCAGTTGGGGCTATCGCGGCAGTTGTCGCCGTCGCGCAGCAATGGCCTGAATGCCGTGTTGCAGCGGATGCGTGAACTCGCCCCGAACTGATCGTTCCCACGCTCCGCGTGGGAATGCAGCCCGGGACGCTCTGCGTCCCATGCCGAAGCGGACGCAGAGCGTCCAATGAGGCATTCCCACGCAGACGGTTCGACGCCTCGACGTGGGAACGATCGGCGACGTAGAGCGTGGGAACGATCGGTCACTGGTCAGGCCTGAGGCTTGACCCGATCCGCCGGGCGCCGAACGCCCGCCACAATCTTGTCCACCGCCTTGGTCGCCGCGACCATGCCGAACGTCGCCGTCACCATCATCACCGCGCCAAACCCGCCGGCGCAGTCCAGCTTCACACCGTCGCCGACAAAACTCTTCTGCAGGCAAATGCTGCCGTCCGGTTTCGGATAGCGCAGCTGTTCGGTGGAGAACACGCACGGCACGCTGTAATGGCGGGTCACGGTACGCGAGAAGCCGTAGTCGCGGCGCAGCGTCGAGCGCACTTTCGAGGCCAAAGGATCATTGAACGTACGGTTGAGGTCGCAGACCTGAATCAGCGTCGGATCGATCTGCCCGCCGGCGCCGCCGGTGGTGATGATCTGGATTTTGCGCCGTTTGCACCAGGCGATCAGCGCGGCCTTGGCGTTGACCGCATCGATGCAGTCGATCACGCAGTCGATGTTCGGCGTGATGTATTCGGCCATGGTGTCGCGGGTGACGAAGTCCGCCACGGCGTGCACCTTGCAGTCCGGGTTGATCCCGCGCAGACGCTCGGCCATCACCTCCACCTTGGGCTTGCCGACGGTGCTGTCCAGCGCATGCAACTGACGGTTGGCGTTGCTGACGCAGACGTCGTCGAGGTCGAACAGCGAAATCTCGCCCACCCCGCAACGGGCCATGGCTTCCGCCGCCCAGGAGCCGACGCCGCCAACGCCGACAATCGCCACATGGGCTGCGCGCAGACGCTCGAGGCCCTCGATGCCATACAAACGGGCGATGCCTGCAAACCGCGGATCTTCTGTACTCATGACCATTACCCTAAAAACCGGCGCGCATTATAGGGCCGTCGGCGGCCAAGAGCATCTTTGCGCTATGAACGGCGAACGCGCCTGCTTTAATTAAAGCTGCACGTAACAAAGATTTGTCTTACACACTGAAACGAAAGAACTTAAGTCAGGTTGGATTGCCCAACGTCCGGCATTTCCCTGTCTCTTGTAGGACTTGGCGAACTGCCGGTGTAGGATGCGCGCCCTCTTGGCGTCAACCAGCCGACCCTCCGTTCCACAGCCTTTGGAACCCGACACAGCTATGTCATCGCGTAAATTTGGACTCAACCTGGTGGTGGTTCTGGCAATCGCCGCCCTGTTCACCGGTTTCTGGGCGCTGATCAACCGCCCCGTCTCCGCGCCGAACTGGCCGGAGCAGATCTCCGGTTTCTCCTATTCACCGTTCCAGCAGGGACAGTTCCCACAGAAGGATCAGTATCCGTCCGACGATGAAATGCGCCGCGACCTGGAGATCATGAGCAAGCTGACGGACAACATCCGCATCTACTCGGTCGACGGCTCTCTGCAGGACATCCCGAAACTGGCGGAAGAATTCGGCCTTCGCGTGACCCTCGGAATCTGGATCAGCCCCGACCAGGAGCGCAACGAGCGGGAAATCACTCGCGCCATCGAACTGGCCAACACTTCGCGCAGCGTGGTTCGCGTAGTCGTCGGCAACGAAGCGATCTTCCGCAAGGAAATCACCGCCGAAGAACTCAGCGTGCTACTCGACCGCGTGCGTGCGGCCGTGAAAGTGCCGGTGACCACCTCCGAACAATGGCACGTCTGGGAAGAGCACCCGGAGCTGGCCAAGCACGTCGACCTGATCGCCGCCCACGTTCTGCCCTACTGGGAATTCATTCCGGTGGACAAGGCCGGGCAGTTCGTCTTCGACCGCGCCCGCGACCTGAAAAAGATGTTCCCGAAAAAGCCGCTGCTGCTGTCCGAAGTGGGCTGGCCGAGCAACGGCCGCATGCGCGGTGGCGCCGATGCGTCGCCGGCGGATCAGGCGATCTACCTGCGCACGCTGGTCAACAAACTCAACCGCCAGGGCTTCAACTACTTCGTGATCGAAGCGTTTGACCAGCCGTGGAAGGCCAGCGATGAAGGTTCGGTCGGCGCTTACTGGGGCGTGTTCAACGCCGCGCGCCAGCAGAAATTCAACTTCGAAGGCCCGGTGGTGGCGATCCCGCAATGGCGCGTGCTGGCCATCGGTTCGGTGGTGCTGGCGCTGTTGTCGCTGACGCTGCTGATGATCGACGGCTCGGCCCTGCGTCAGCGCGGCCGTACCTTCCTGACCTTTATCGCGTTCCTCTGCGGCTCGGTGCTGGTGTGGATCGGCTACGACTACAGCCAGCAATACAGCACGTGGTTCAGCCTGACGGTGGGTTTCCTGCTGGCGCTCGGTGCGCTCGGGGTGTTCATCGTGTTGCTGACCGAGGCCCACGAACTGGCCGAAGCGGTGTGGATTCACAAGCGTCGCCGTGAATTCCTGCCGGTGGTCGGCGATTCGGACTACCGCCCGAAAGTCTCGATCCACGTGCCCTGCTACAACGAGCCGCCGGAGATGGTCAAACAGACCCTCAACGCCCTGGCCAACCTCGACTATCCGGACTTCGAAGTCCTGATCATCGACAACAACACCAAAGACCCGGCGGTCTGGGAACCGGTGCGCGACTACTGCGAAACCCTCGGCCCGCGCTTCAAGTTCTTCCACGTCTCGCCCCTGGCCGGTTTCAAGGGCGGTGCGCTGAACTACCTGATCCCGCACACCGCCAAGGACGCCGAAGTGATCGCGGTGATCGATTCGGACTACTGCGTGCACCCGAACTGGCTCAAGCATATGGTGCCGCACTTCGCCAATCCGAAAATCGCCGTGGTGCAGTCGCCACAGGACTATCGCGACCAGAACGAAAGCACCTTCAAGAAGCTCTGCTACGCCGAATACAAAGGCTTCTTCCACATCGGCATGGTCACCCGCAACGACCGTGACGCGATCATTCAGCACGGCACCATGACCATGACCCGCCGTTCGGTTCTGGAAGAACTGGGCTGGGCCGACTGGTGCATCTGTGAAGACGCCGAACTCGGTCTGCGGGTATTCGAGAAAGGCCTGTCGGCGGCGTATTACCACGACAGTTACGGCAAGGGTCTGATGCCGGACACCTTCATCGACTTCAAGAAACAGCGTTTCCGCTGGGCCTACGGCGCGATCCAGATCATCAAGCGCCACACCCGCAGCCTGTTGCGCGGCAAGGACACCGAGCTGACTCGCGGCCAGCGTTACCACTTCCTCGCGGGCTGGCTGCCGTGGGTCGCGGACGGCATGAACATCTTCTTCACCATCGGCGCGCTGTTGTGGTCGGCGGCGATGATCATCGTGCCGCAACGGGTCGATCCGCCGCTGCTGATTTTCGCGATCCCGCCGTTGGCGCTGTTCGTGTTCAAGGTCGGCAAGATCATCTTCCTCTACCGTCGCGCGGTGGGCGTGAACCTCAAGGATGCGTTCTGCGCGGCACTGGCCGGTCTGGCGTTGTCGCACACCATCGCCAAAGCGGTGCTGTACGGCTTCTTCACCAGCAGCATCCCGTTCTTCCGCACCCCGAAAAACGCCGACAACCATGGTTTCTGGGTGGCGATTTCCGAGGCCCGGGAAGAGCTGTTCATCATGCTGCTGTTGTGGGGCGCGGCGCTGGGGATCTTCCTGGTGCAGGGCATTCCGAGCAACGACATGCGCTTCTGGGTGGCCATGCTGCTGGTACAGTCGCTGCCGTACGTGGCGGCGCTGATCATGGCGTTCCTGTCGTCGCTGCCAAAACCTGCGGCTGCGCCTGAACCGGCACCGGTGGTCTAAATCCTTCCGGATGCACTAAACGGCGGCCAATGGTCGCCGTTTTGCTTTAAGATAACCGCCATTTTGCGCGCCTTGCCCCCCAGCTTTCGGAGTTTTCCATGACGGCCCACGCCGACCTTTCGCCGACCCTCCAACTCGCCATCGACCTGATCCGCCGTCCGTCCGTGACGCCGGTCGACGCCGATTGCCAGAAGCAGATGATGCAGCGCCTGGGCGATGCCGGTTTCCAGCTGGAACCGATGCGCATCGAAGATGTGGATAACTTCTGGGCGACTCACGGTAAAGGCGACGGCCCGGTGCTGTGCTTCGCCGGTCACACCGACGTGGTGCCGACCGGCCCGGTGACTGCCTGGCAGATCGACCCGTTCAACGCGGTGATCGACGAGCACGGCATGCTTTGCGGTCGTGGCGCGGCGGACATGAAAGGCAGCCTGGCCTCGATGACTGTGGCAGCCGAGCGTTTTGTCGCCGACTACCCGGATCACAAGGGCAAGGTTGCGTTCCTGATCACCAGCGACGAAGAAGGCCCGGCGCATCACGGCACCAAGGCAGTGGTCGAGCGTCTGGCAGCCCGTAACGAGCGTCTGGACTGGTGCATCGTCGGCGAACCGTCGAGCACCACGCTGGTGGGCGACGTGGTGAAGAACGGTCGTCGCGGCTCCCTCGGCGCCAAACTGACCGTGCGCGGTGTGCAGGGCCACGTGGCCTATCCGCACCTGGCGAAGAATCCGATCCACCTCGCGGCTCCGGCTCTGGCCGAACTGGCCGCCGAGCATTGGGATCACGGCAACGACTTCTTCCCGCCGACCAGTTTCCAGATTTCCAACGTCAACTCCGGCACCGGCGCGACCAACGTGATTCCGGGCGATCTGGTGGCGGTGTTCAACTTCCGTTTCTCCACCGAATCGACGGTCGAAGGTCTGCAGAAGCGCGTCGCCGACATCCTCGACAAGCACGGCCTGGACTGGCACATCGACTGGGCGCTGTCCGGTCTGCCGTTCCTCACCGAACCGGGCGCACTGCTCGACGCGGTGTCTTCGAGCATCAAGGACATCACTGGCCGCGAGACCAAGGCGTCCACCAGCGGCGGCACCTCCGACGGTCGTTTCATCGCGACCATGGGTACGCAGGTTGTTGAGCTGGGCCCGGTCAACGCAACCATCCACCAGGTCAATGAGCGCGTGCTGGCGGCCGATCTCGACGTGCTGACCGAGATCTACTACCAGACCCTGATCAAGTTGCTCGCCTGATGCTTGCGTGCCCGATCTGCAGTGAACCGCTGAACGCGGTGGACAACGGCGTGGTCTGCCCCGCCGGCCACCGCTTTGACCGCGCGCGTCAGGGTTACCTGAACCTGCTGCCAGTGCAGCACAAGAACAGCCGCGACCCAGGCGACAATCAGGCGATGGTCGAGGCCCGCCGCGACTTTTTGAACGCCGGGCATTACGCGCCGGTGGCCAAGCGCCTGGCGGAGCTGGCGGCGGGTTATGCGCCGGCGCGCTGGGTCGATATCGGTTGTGGCGAGGGTTACTACACCGCGCAGATCGCCGAGGCTTTGCCCGATGCTGACGGTTACGCGCTGGATATCTCGAAGGAGGCGGTCAAGCGCGCCTGCAAACGCAATCCGGCGCTGACCTGGTTGATCGCCAGCATGGCCCGGGTGCCTTTGGCTTCCGGCAGCTGCCAGTTTCTGGCCAGTGTCTTCAGTCCACTGGACTGGGAAGAAGCCAAGCGCCTGCTCAGCGTCGGCGGCGGCCTGATGAAAGTCGGCCCGACCAGCGGCCATCTGATGGAACTGCGCGAACGCCTGTACGACGAAGTGCGCGAATACACCGACGACAAGCATCTGGCCCTGGTGCCGGAAGGCATGGCGCTGGCGCACAGTGAAACCCTGGAATTCAAGCTGACGCTGGACAAGCCCGAGGATCGCGCCAACCTGCTGGCGATGACACCCCACGGATGGCGCGCCAGCGCCGAGCGCCGCGCGGCGGTGATCGAACAGCCAGAGCCGTTCGTGACCACTGTCTCGATGCGCTACGATTATTTCGTTCTTCAATAACTTTTGGTCTCGGGCAACGACCCGGGGCCGGCTAAATCCGCGAATGGATTTTTCAGACCCGCAGTGAGGACATCCATGCGCCAACCGGATATCGAGATTTACCTGAAAGACGCCGACGTCGACCACAAGGCCATTTCCGCCTGGCTGGGCGCCGCGCTCGGCCCGTGCAGCGACTGGGTACAGAAAGGCCAGACTTACAAGTGCAAGGCCGGCAACATCCCGGTGACCTGGCTGCCGAAAGCCGTGGGCAAGTGGAACAGCCTGTATCTGGAAAGTGATGCGACCCCATGGGACGACGACATCGCCTGCGCCCGCGCAGCCTTTGCCGCGCTGAACGTCGAAGTGCGCTGCGCACCGGGGACGTGGGTCGAGGAAGAAGGTGAAGAGACGGCGGATCGCTGGATCCGGATCAGCGCCGATGGTGAAGAAGAGATCACCTGGAAAACTGCGTAACAGACAATGCACAAAACCTGTGGGAGCGAGCTTGCTCGCGATTGCGGTCGGACATTCAACATCAATGTTGACTGAAAGGACCCCATCGCGAGCAAGCTCGCTCCCACAGTGCTTTTGGTGTTCTGAAGATTTGCGTTACAGGCCTACAACGTCTTCAGCCTGCAACCCCTTCTGCCCTTCCACCACCGCGTATTCAACCTGCTGACCCTCGGTCAGCGAACGGTGGCCTTCGCCGCGGATCGCGCGATAGTGCACGAACACGTCCACCCCGTCTTCGCGCTGAATGAAGCCGTAGCCCTTGGCGTCGTTGAACCACTTCACGTTGCCGGTTTCACGTGTTGCCATCTGTTCATACTCCTTTTTTATTATTGAACAGGCTTTTCGCAGGAAAGCCTTTGCGGAACGTCAGCCTGCGTCCGACGTCCATAAAAGGGCCCCGGCGACAGATCGCCGAGTATATGACAGGCGGCAAAACTCTCAACAGGAGATTACTTCGCCGCTTTTTTGCCGATTTTCGAGTAATCCGGCAAACTGTCGCCCTCCCGAGCAAACGCTCGGTTTATCCACTCACGCAGAAGCCGTATGACCCGTTCCCCGTTCCGCCGTCTTGTGTTTGGCACCTTGCGCCGACTGTTGTATCTCTGGGTTCGCTCCGAGACGATCAACCAGTCGTCGTTCACCCTCAACCTAGACCGCAGTCGTCCGGTGTTCTACGTCCTGCAAAACCCATCGCTGACTGATCTGGCGGTGGTCGACACCGAGTGCACCAAGGCCGGTCTGCCGCGCCCGGTACTGCCGGTGTCCGTGGGTTCGCTGATCGAACCGGCGGCGTTCTTCTACCTGACGCCGGACCCGGACTGGCTCGGCCGCCAGGACAAGCGCGGCGCGCCGCCGACCCTGACCCGCCTGGTCAGCGCCCTGAGCCAGAACGCTGCCGAAGATGCACAGATCATTCCGGTCAGCGTGTTCTGGGGCCAGTCGCCGGACAGCGAGAACAGTCCATGGAAACTGCTGTTCGCCGACAGCTGGGCCGTCACCGGACGCCTGCGCCGGCTGCTGAGCATCATGATTCTGGGGCGCAAGACCCGCGTGCAATTCTCCGCACCGATCCACCTGCGCGAACTGATCGAACACAACAAGGGCCACGAGCGCACCGTGCGCATGGCCCAGCGGATCCTGCGGGTGCACTTCCGCAACCTCAAGGCTGCGGTGATCGGCCCGGACATTTCCCACCGCCGCAACCTGGTCAAAGGCCTGCTCAACCAGCCGCTGGTCAAGCAAGCGATCCTCGACGAAGCCGAGCGCGAAAACATCTCCCCGGAAAAAGCCAAGGCCCAGGCCCTGCGCTATGGCAACGAGATCGCCTCGGACTACACCTACACCGCGATCCGTTTTCTGGAAGTCGTACTGAGCTGGTTCTGGAACAAGATCTACGACGGGATCAAGGTCAACCACATCGAAGGCGTGCAGAAGGTCGCCCAGGGTCACGAAGTGATCTACGTGCCGTGCCACCGCAGCCATATCGACTATCTGCTGCTGTCGTACCTACTGTTCCGCAACGGCCTGACCCCGCCGCACATCGCCGCCGGAATCAACCTGAACATGCCGGTGATCGGCAGCCTGCTGCGCCGTGGCGGGGCGTTCTTCATGCGCCGCACGTTCAAGGGCAACCCGCTGTACACCTCGGTGTTCAACGAATACCTGCACACCCTGTTCACCAAAGGTTTCCCGGTCGAGTACTTCGTCGAGGGCGGTCGCTCCCGCACCGGGCGCATGCTGCAACCGAAAACCGGGATGCTCGCGATCACCATGCGCAGTTTCCTGCGTTCGTCGCGGATGCCGATCGTGTTCGTGCCGGTGTACATCGGTTACGAGCGCGTGCTCGAAGGCCGCACCTACCTCGGCGAACTGCGTGGCGCGAGCAAGAAGAAAGAATCGATCTTCGACATCTTCAAAGTCATCGGCGCGCTCAAGCAGCGTTTCGGCCAGGTGGCGGTGAACTTTGGCGAGCCGATCAAACTGGCGGAATTCCTCGATAGCGAACAGCCGGACTGGCGCCAGCAGGAACTCGGCCCGCAGTACAAGCCGGCGTGGCTCAACGAAACCACCAATCGCCTCGGCGAAAAAGTCGCGCAGCACCTGAACGAAGCGGCGGCGATCAACCCGGTCAACCTGGTGGCGCTGGCGCTGCTCTCGACTACGCGCCTGGCACTCGACGATCGGGCCATGGCGCGGGTGCTGGATCTGTATCTGGCGCTGCTGCGCAAGGTTCCGTATTCGCCGCACACCACCTTGCCGGAAGGCGATGGCCGCGCGCTGATCGAACACGTGAAGGACATGGATCTGCTGTCCGAGCAGAACGATGCGCTGGGCAAGATTCTGTATCTGGACGAGCAGAACGCCGTCCTGATGACCTACTACCGCAACAACGTGCTGCACATCTTCGCCCTGCCGGCGCTGTTGGCAAGTTTCTTCCAGAGCACATCGCGCATGAGCCGCGAACAGATCCTGCGCTACACCCGCGCGCTGTATCCGTACCTGCAATCGGAACTGTTCATCCGCTGGACCCTGGACGAATTGGATGCAGTGATCGATCAGTGGCTGGAAGCGTTCGTCGAACAAGGCCTGCTGCGTTTCGAGAAAGACGTGTACCTGCGCCCGGCACCAAGCTCGCGGCATTTCGTGCTGCTGACCCTGCTGTCGAAGAGCATCGCCCAGACCCTGCAACGCTTCTACATGACCGTTTCCCTGCTGCTCAACAGCGGCCAGAACAGCATCAGCGCCGAAGAACTGGAAGACCTGTGCACGGTCATGGCCCAGCGCCTGTCGATCCTGCACGGTCTGAACGCGCCGGAATTCTTCGACAAGAGCCTGTTCCGCCACTTCATTCAGACCATGCTCGACCTCGACGTGCTGCGTCGCGACGAAGCCGGCAAGTTGAGTTACCACGAACTGCTCGGCGAACTGGCCGAGGGTGCGGCCAAACGGGTGTTGCCGGCGGAGATTCGCCTGTCGATCCGTCAGGTAGCCCTGCATCGCAGCGAAGATGCGGCCGATCAGGTCGCCGCCCCTGTGCAAAGCGACTAAATTCCTACAGGCGCCAGGCTTCTTCTGGCGCCGTCGATACGGAGATCTCCGATGAAAAAACTTTCCCTGCTGGCCGCCGCTACCCTGCTCAGCGCCTGCCAGTCGACCTCACCGGCCGGCAAAGTCAGCCTCGACGGCGAAGTGTTCTACCTGCAACGCATCGCCCTGCCACCCAGTGCGACCTTGAGCGTGAGCCTGCAAGACGTTTCGCTGGCCGACGCTCCAGCCGTGGTACTCGACGAACAGAAAGGCCCGGTCAAAGGCCAGGTGCCGCTGCCGTTCCACTTGAGCTACGATCCGGCCCAGGTCAAACCCGGCCACCGCTACTCGGTCAGCGCACGCATCGAAGTCAACGGCGAGCTGATGTTCATCACCACCGAAAACCATGCCGTGCAGCTCGATGGCAAGGATCCGCAGCCGCTGAAGATCCGCGTCGACGCCGCCCGCTAACTCTCTCCGAACAAGGAAGCCGCCATGCTCCGCCCTACCCTTCGCTTCGCCGGCCTGTGCGCGGGCCTGATGATCTCCGCCAACGCACTGGCCCTGTCCCTCAGCGACCTGTCGCAAGGCGACGCCACCGGTGGCCTCAAGGATGCCCTGACCCAAGGCGCGCAACTGGCAGTCAAACAACTCGGCACCCCGGGCGGCTTCAGCAACAACCCGGACGTGAAGATCGAACTGCCGGGCAAACTCGGCAAAGTCGCCGGCAAGATGAAAGCCTTCGGCATGGGCGCCCAGGTCGACGAACTGGAAACCGCCATGAACAAGGCCGCGGAAACCGCCGTCACCCAGGCCCAGCCGATCCTCGTCGACGCCGTGAAGAAAATGAGCGTGGAAGACGCCAAAGGCATCCTCAGCGGCGGCAACGACTCCGCCACCCAATACCTGGACAAATCCAGCCGCGAACAGATCCGCACCAAGTTCCTGCCCATCGTCAAACAGGCGACCGACAAAGTCGGCGTAGCCCAGAAATACAACGCCTTCGCCGGCCAGGCCGCGACCTTCGGCGTGGTGGATGCGAAGAGCGCCAACATCGAAAGCTACGTGACCGAACAAGCGCTCAACGGCCTGTTCGAAATGATCGGCAAACAGGAAGAAACCATCCGCAAGAACCCGGCCGCTGCAGCGACGAGTCTGGCGAAAAAAGTGTTTGGTACGCTCTAAGCCGACACGGCACGGGAGTGAGCTGTCTCACTCCCGTTGTTCAATCCGCCACCAGCAGATACACGTAAAAAGTACACCCACTCGCGCCCCATTTTCTTCTTCTCGAAAACCTGCAGTTCAACCAACCCGCTCAACGCCGACACCGCTGTGTTGTAGGCACAACCAAGGTGCTCCTTGACGTTCCCCGCCGTGAACTCCTTCGCCACCCCACTTCTGGCCACCTGATAAATCGCTCGCTGCCGCTCTGTCAGCCGATCAAAAAAGCCCGAACAGGTCAGCCAGTGCTCGAAGTTTTCGCTGTACGCCACACTCTTGCGATACACCTCGGTAAACCCCTCCACCGCCCGCAGAATCACCGAACACTGAAACTCGATGAAGTACGTCAGATCGAGCTCATCGGCTTCGCTGTGCAAATACGACCGCCCGTACTTCACCGGCGCGTTGCGCAGTAAAAGACTGATCGCGATATAACGGAAGGCCGAAAAATCATGCTTGAACATGAACCAGTAAAACAGCGCCCTGGCGACCCGCCCGTTACCGTCGCGAAACGGATGTTCGTAACCCAGGGCAAAGTGCAGCGTGATCGCCTTGATCAGCGGATGCAGGTAGTTTTTTTGCCGAGGTGAGCCCTGTGATTGATTGATCCACTGCGAGAGCAAATCCAGCCGCCTCCCCAATCCGGCGGCAGGCGGAGGCGTGTGCACGGTATTCCCTTCGCCATCCTGCACCACCACTTCATCGTTGGTCCTGAAAAGCCCGGGGTCATACCGCTCGTCATCAATACCTTCGACACCGACTCGATGGATCGACGCTATCAACTCCACGCTCAATGGCTCGTAACGTTTTTCCCAGGCGAAATTCATCATCCGGTAATTACCCATGACCATCCGCTCATCCGGCGTACGCGGCTGACGCCGTTGCTTGAGCATGTCCTTGGCCACACGGGTAGTGGTCGCGGCGCCCTCCAACTGACTGCTGCTGATCGCCTCATCCTCGATCAGACCGTTAAGCAAATAACTGAAATGCGCCCGCTCGCCTATCTGGCTGGTCATGTACTCCAGCGACGCCGTCGTAGTTTGCCGATCAACCACTGAAAGTGCCTTCTGCGCGGTGGGCGTCGGCACAAACTTCCCCCACTGCGCCGGTTCCCCCAAAGGCAGAAGATGAATGTACTGAGCGACCCGTGCCATCTTGACCAACGCCCAACACAAACGCGAATCCAGCCCGCTGGCCCAGCGATACCGCAAATCCTCAAAAGGCAGATACCGCCCCTGATCATCCAGCGGCTTGAGCAACGCAAGATAATCCGCCAGACGCTGCTTGTGAGGCGCGCGCATCAACAACTCAAAGACCGGATCTGCCCGACCCTTCAATACCGGCGGTTTCTTCATCAACGCTGACTCAAACAAGGCTGAAAAACAGCCTCGAGTACAGCACCGCCAACACAGCGACTCAATATCGGAGCCGTCTGAAAAAAACGTAGGAGACGGCGCAAGGTCCTACAAAGCTGCTTGCTCCCAAAAGAAATGGGGTGCCCCCAGCCCCCATCGCTAGCAAGCTAGCTCCCACAGTTGAAACGTGCTCCCCAAAAATGTGGCATAGCCACCCCACTCAACACGATGAGCGTTAGCTCGAGTACCGCTCTTGACGTGCCGGCCCCTTCGGCCGGCTGAGTGGAGGGATTTATCCGGGGGTAGGCGCGTAGCGCCGTTCGACGAAGTCGAACACATCGAGAGGAGGTGCAGCGAAGCAAACCGGAGGCGATGCCCCCGGATGAATCCCGGAAGGAAGGAACCCCGAGCCCCAGCGAGGGGCCGAACGCCGGGGCCCAGCGTTTTGCTTACTTTTGGGCGTTTGCAAAAGTGAGCCGCTGTAAGAGCGGAACCGCCAGCGGCAACACCCGCAGAAACGGATATTCACCCAAAACCCCAAGAGCCTGGCCGGCCCAAAGGCCGCCACGCTCAAACAGCCTTAAGCCTCCTTGCGAACCCTGAACCAAGCCGCATACAACGCCGGCAAAAACAAAAGCGTCAAAGCAGTAGCCACAATCAACCCCCCCATAATCGCCACCGCCATCGGCCCAAAAAACACACTGCGAGAAAGCGGAATCATCGCCAGCACCGCCGCCAAAGCCGTCAACACAATCGGCCTGAACCGCCGCACGGTCGCCTCGATAATCGCCTGCCAGGGCCTGAGCCCGGCGGCGATGTCCTGCTCGATCTGATCCACCAGAATCACCGAGTTACGCATGATCATACCCGACAGCGCGATCGTCCCGAGCATCGCCACAAACCCGAACGGCTGACGGAACACCAGCAGAAACAGCGTCACCCCGATCAACCCCAGCGGCGCCGTCAGAAACACCATCGCCGTGCGTGAGAAGCTACGCAATTGCACCATCAGCAACGTCAGCACCACGACAATGAACATCGGCACCCCGGCGTTCACCGACTTCTGCCCACGCTCCGAATCCTCCACCGTACCGCCGACATCCAGCAAATAGCCGTCCGGCAATTCGGCACGAATCGGATCAAGCGTCGGCATGATCTGCTTCACCAGCGTCGCCGGCTGCTCCTTGCCATAGATGTCGGCGCGCACGGTCACGTTCGGCAGACGATTGCGGTGCCAGATGATGCCTTCCTCGAAGCCATATTCCAGCGTGGCAATCTGCGACAGCGCGACGCTGCGACCGTTGTCGGTCGGCACCGCCAGACTCGGCAGCAACGACAGCTCGGTGCGCTCGTGCACGGTGCCGCGCAGGAGGATTTCGATCAGTTCGTTGTCCTCGCGGTACTGGCTGACGCTGGAGCCGGTCAGCGAACTCTGGAGGAATTTCGCCAGATTCGCCGTGCTCACGCCCAACGCCCGGGCGCGATCCTGATCGATGTTCAGGTACACGACCTTGCTCGGCTCTTCCCAGTCCAGATGCACGTTCACCACATGCGGGTTCTCGCGCACCTTGGCCGCGACTTTCCGGGCCAGAGCCCGGACTTCCTCGATATGCTCGCCGGTGACGCGGAACTGCACCGGATAGCCAACCGGCGGGCCGTTTTCCAGACGCGTGACCCGCGAGCGCAGGGACGGGAACTGCTCGTTCAACGTGTCGATCAGCCACGTGCGCAGCGCTTCGCGTTCCTCGATGGTTTTCGCCAGTACGACGAACTGGGCGAAGCTCGCCGCCGGCAGTTGTTGATCCAGCGGCAGGTAGAAACGCGGCGAACCGGTGCCGACGTAAGCGACATAGTTGTCGATGCCGGCGTGATCCTTGAGCATCGCTTCCAGCCGTTTGACTTCGCCCGTGGTATTGGCCAGCGAGGCGCCTTCGGCAAGCTTCAGATCGACCATCAATTCCAGTCGCCCGGAAGCCGGGAAGAACTGCTGCGGCACAAACCGGAACAACGCCACCGACGCCACGAACAGCAGCACGGTGAGCACGATCACGGTTTTGCGCCGACGCACGCACCACTCCACCAGACGCCGTACCCGTTGGTAGAACGGCGTTCCGTAAGGATCGGTCTGGCCGTCAGCCGTACCGTGTTTGGCTGCGTGAATCTTCGCCAGATCCGGCAGGAGCTTTTCCCCCAGATACGGCACAAACACCACGGCCGCTACCCAGGATGCGAGCAAGGCGATGGTCACCACCTGGAAGATCGAGCGGGTGTATTCGCCGGTGCCGGACTGCGCCGTGGCAATCGGCAGGAAGCCTGCGGCCGTAATCAGCGTACCGGTGAGCATCGGGAACGCGGTGCTGGTCCAGGCATAACTGGCAGCCTTGATCCGGTCGAAACCCTGCTCCATTTTGATCGCCATCATCTCCACGGCGATGATCGCGTCGTCCACCAGCAAGCCCAGCGCCAGCACCAGCGCGCCGAGGGAAATCTTGTGCAGGCCGATGCCGAGGTAATACATGCAGGCGAAGGTCATCGCCAGCACCAATGGAATGGTCAGCGCCACCACCATGCCGGTGCGTACGCCGAGGGAGAAGAAGCTCACCAGCAGCACGATGGCCAGCGCTTCGACCAGCACCTGAACGAACTCGCCCACGCCGGTTTTCACTGCCGCTGGCTGGTCGGAGACCTTGCGCAACTGCATGCCGGCCGGCAGGTTTTTCTGGATCCGGGCGAATTCGATTTCCAGGGCCTTGCCCAGCACCAGAATGTCGCCGCCGTCCTTCATCGCCACCGCGAGACCGATAGCGTCTTCGCCCATAAAGCGCATGCGCGGCGCCGGAGGATCGTTGAAACCACGCCGCACGTCGGCGACATCGGAGATACGGAACGTACGATCACCGACCCTGATCGGGAAGTTCTTGATCTCGTCGACCGTCTGAAAATTCCCCGACACCCGCAGCTGCAAACGCTCGCTACCGGTTTCGAAAAACCCTGCGGTGGACACAGCGTTCTGTTCCTCCAGCGCCTGCTGCACGGCTGCCAGCGGCAAGCCGAGTGTGGCGAGTTTGACGTTGGACAATTCGACCCAGACCTTCTCGTCCTGCAAACCGAGCAGATCAACCTTGCCCACGTCCTTGACCCGTTGCAGCTGGATCTGGATGCGGTCGGCGTAATCCTTGAGCACCGCGTAGTCGAAACCGTCGCCGGTCAGCGCATAGATATTGCCGAAGGTGGTGCCGAACTCATCGTTGAAAAACGGCCCCTGAATCCCCGGCGGCAGGGTCTGGCGAATGTCGCTGACCTTCTTGCGCACCTGATACCAGAGATCCGGAATCTCCACCGAATGCATAGAGTCGCGGGCGATGAACGTGACCTGGGACTCACCGGGACGCGAGAACGAAACGATGCGCTCGTACTCACCGGTTTCCATCAGTTTCTTTTCGATGCGCTCGGTGACCTGGCGTGAGACTTCCTGAGCGGTCGCGCCCGGCCACCGGGTCTGGATGACCATCGCCTTGAAGGTGAACGGCGGGTCTTCGCTCTGGCCGAGCTTGGTGTAGGACAAGGCACCGACAATCGCCAGCAAAAGCATCAGGAACAGTACGATCTGGCGATTGCGCAGCGCCCAGGCGGAAAGATTGAAACCCATCGGGGATTACTCCTTGCCAGCCAGATTGACCACGCGGTTGGAGCGATCCACCGGACGCACCTGCTGCCCTTCCAGCAGCACGTGGACGCCAGCGGCGACCACCCAGTCGCTGGCGTTCAGGCCTTCGAGCACCGGCACGGTTTTCTCACCGAACGGGCCGACGCGCACCGGGGTCTTTTTCAGGGTGTTGTTGGCGCTGACGACCCAGACGTAGGTCGCGCCGTTTTCGGCCGTCAGCGCCGAGAGCGGCACCGACAGCGGGATGACATCGGCGGTCTGCACGAAGACCCGGGCGCTCTGGCCCAGTTCCGCCGGGACTTTGCCGGAAGTGAATGAAATACGTGCGGCGAAGGTGCGGGATTTCGGATCGGCGGCCGGCGACAGCTCGCGGATCTGCCCGGCGAAGCGCTGATTCTGTTGCGTCCACAGCTCCACCGAGACAGGCTGGCCGACCTTGAAGCGGCCGAAGCTCTGCTCCGGCAGGCTGATCAGCACTTCCCGCTCGCCATCAGTGGCGAGGGTAAAAACGGTCTGCCCGGCGGCGACCACTTGCCCGACTTCCACCGAACGCTTGGCCACCACGCCATCCTGGGGCGCACGCAGCACGGCGTAACTGGCCTGATTGGTCGAGACGTTGAATTCGGCTTTGATCTGTTTGAGGCGGGCTTCGCCGGAGCGGTAGAGGTTCTCGGCATTGTCGTAGGCCGAGCGGCTGACCATCTGCCGTTCCATCAAGGTCTTGTAGCGGTCACGCTCGGCGCGCACCAGGTTCAGGTTGGCTTCGGCGGCCGCGACCTGAGCCCGGGTGGCTTCCAGTTGCAGGCGTACATCCTGCGGATCGAGTTCGGCGAGTGGTTGGTCGGCCTTCACGCGCTGGCCTTCCTCGACCAGTCGTCGGCTGACTTTGCCGCCGATGCGGAACGCCAGATCGGGTTCGTAGCGGGCGCGAACCTCGCCCGGATAACTTTCCATCGCCTGCGCCGAAGGCTCTGGCTGCACCACCATGGCCGGTCGCACGCTGACTTGCGTCACCTCTTCCTTGCCACATGCCGACAATAAAAACGCCAGACTGACTGGCACCGCAAAGGACAACGCATGGCGGAACATGGTGAAGGACCTTTCGCTAAGGAGGCTTGGAATAATTATACTGGCCGGTATGTTATTAATAGCAAACTCACCAGTCCAGTATTAAAAGCGAAGAATGTCGAACAATCTTTCAGCTCCAAACGGCCCCGGCCGCCCGAAGGATCCGGCCAAGCGCCAGGCGATTCTCGAGGCGGCGAAAATCCTGTTTCTGAGTCATGGCTATGCCAACACCAGCATGGACGCGGTGGCCGCCGAGGCTGGCGTGTCGAAGCTGACGGTCTACAGCCATTTCAACGACAAGGAGACGCTGTTCTCCGCCGCCGTGGTGGCCAAATGCGAGGAGCAATTGCCGCCACTGTTTTTCGAATTGCCGGACGGCATCGCGGTGGAAAATGTGTTGCTGAACATTGCGCGAGGCTTTCACCACCTGATCAACAGCGATGAATCGGTGAACCTGCATCGTCTGATCATGGCCTTGGGCAGTCAGGATCCCAACCTGTCACTGATCTTCTTCGAGGCCGGCCCTCAGCGCATGGTGCAGGGCATGGAACGTTTGCTGCGGCGGATTCACGAAACCGGCGTGCTGAGCATCGACAACCCGCACAACGCCGCCGAGCACTTCTTTTGCCTGATCAAGGGCGCCGGGAATTTCCGTCTGTTGTACGGCTGCGGTGAGCCACTGACCGGCGAGGCGGCAGAAAGTCATGTGCAGGAAGTGGTCGGGCTGTTCATGCGGGCCTATCGACCCTGAAAACAAAAATCCCACGCCATGCGTGGGATTTTCTTATGCGACAGCTCAGGCCTTGAGCGCTTTCTTCGGGTAGATGTCGTAACGGCTGGATTTGCCATCCAGCGCATGGCTCGGCTTCGGCCCTTCGATGCAAGGTGCCTTGCGCGGGCGCTTGACCACCACACGGTGTGTGGCCAGCGCCAACGCCGCTTCCAGCAAGGCCGGTGCATCCGGATCATCGCCTACCAGCGGACGGAACAGGCGCATTTCCTTCTTCACCAGCGCGGTTTTCTCACGATGCGGGAACATCGGGTCGAGGTAGATCACCTGCGGCGGCTCGCCCTCCCAATTGCGCATCACCTCGATGGAGTTGCCCTTGAGCAGCTTCATCCGCGCCACGATCGGCGCCACCTCGAAGTCTTCCGCCGCACGGGCCAGACCATCTTCCAGCAAAGCGCCGATCAACGGCTGACGCTCGATCAGGCTCATCTCGCAACCAAGACTGGCCAGCACGAACGCATCCTTCCCGAGCCCCGCCGTCGCATCCAGCACCCGAGGACGCACGCCCTGGGCGATGCCGACCGCCTTGGCGATCATCTGCCCGCTGCCACCGCCGTACAACCGACGGTGAGCCGCGCCACCTTCGACGAAGTCGACCCGCACCGGCCCCGGCGCATCCGGTCCCAGTTGTTGCAGCTGCAAACCCTGCTCGCCGACCTGCAGGGCAAACTCACCGTCAGCCACCTGCAACGGCAGATCCAGGCGCTGCGCCCACTGCTCGGCCTGCGCTTCGAACGTCGGGCCGAGGGCCTCGACATGGATGCGGCAGGCCGCGGGTTGCTCAATCATGGAAAACACGCTCAAAAAAGTTAAGGATCGGCAAAATCCGCCGATAACCCAATCAACGCGCATTTTGCCAGAGCTGAGCGTCAACCGAAAAAAATGTCAGGCATTCTTCCCACATCGATTGGCTACCTTTCGCCCACAGGCGACTTCAGCCGTCATAACACTCAAGCATTGGGCGGCGTCAGCCACCTGTGGCAGGATTTCTTTGCCCAGGCACTGGCCGAACAATCGAGTGATGTGGTGCCGGCCTGCGGCACTTTCCCGCCGGTTGATCTGCAAAGCCCTGAAGAACCGACCGTCGGCAGCGAACTGCATGCGCACATCGTCAGCCAGCGTGAATGCGATGTGGTTGAAACCGAGGTGCGTCCACCGGAGCCGCTGTTCCTGCCGATCGCCGAAATCGACATGACACTGGCCGAGCCGTACCCTCCGTTCCCGCCGGAAGAAATCAAGACTCAGCAAAAGCAGCAGGATTTCGACAGCAGCTGGGTTCGTCCGGTAGTGATCAACAACGGCCAACCGATTCCGGAACCGGGCCCTGCCCCGCAGAAAAAACCGCTGTACCTGCCGATTGCCGAGTTCGATCTGGACCTGCTGCAGCCTTACCCGCCGTTCCCGCCGGAAGAAATCGTCGAGCAGCAGAAAGCCCTGGACTTCGATAACGGCTGGGTGCGTCCGATCGTTCAGCAGAACCTGCGCATCGCCGCCTGATCCCTCAGCGACACACGCTCCAGCGCCCGACATCGACATGAAAGTGATTGCGATGGGCTGTGTTGTAGTCCGGACTCAACACCACACTGAACGCCTCGCAGGCACCGTCGCGCACCTGCCGTAGAAACTGCGCGTCCTGATTTTGCTTCGGCCAGTCCTTGAGCACGCTGATCGCGCGACCATCCGCCAGCCGGAAGCCAGCGATGTCCAGCGCATCGGCGCTGGCATGGCGACTCAGGGCGCCGTTCTCGCGGTTGTAGACGTTGCGGCAGGCGAAACTGCCGAGGTGATCGACCCGAGCCACCGATTGACCGTAGACCTGCTGCGCCGCCGGTTGCAGCGTATGGCGCTCGAACATCGCAAACGCCACGGCCAACGGGCAACTGGCGAGAAAGCTGCTGCTGAGCCCCACCCCGCCGCCCTGCACGCGCAAGGCGCCGATCAGCGGGCATTTGGCATCGGGGCTGTCGGCCTGTGGCGAAACCCGCAGGCCGGAGCTACCCAATGCCTGCTCGCACAAGGCCGGATCGCTGCGCAGGCGCATCAACTTGTAGCCCGTGAGCCAGTTGGGCGTCGCCTGCACGTCCAGCGGCGCCCACGGGTTCCACTGCGGCGGCACATCGAGCCAGCCGCGCCAGACGCCGATCAGGCTGCCACCGATGATCAGCAGCCCCGTCAACAGCAGCCAGCGCCCCATGCTCATCCCTTGAAGAATTGATTGGCCTTGGCGTACGGCATCGAGCGGGAGGTGAAGGTGAACGTGCCGGACTGCTGGATTTCTTCAGCCGCGCGGAAAAACTCGCCGAACGCCGCCAGGGCCAGCGCCGAACCGGTGCTGATGCGCTTCACGCCCATTTCTTCCAGCTGCTGCACGGTCAGTTTCAAGCCGCCGGACATCAACACATTGACCGGTTTCGGCGCCACCGCGCGCACCACCGCCAGAACTTCTTCGGTGGTGCGCAGGCCCGGCGCGTACAGCACGTCGGCGCCGGCTTCGGCAAAGGCCTGCAAACGGCGAATGGTGTCGTTGATATCCGGATTGCCGTGCAGATAGTTTTCCGCACGGGCCGTCAGAGTGAAGGGAAACGGCAAGGTGCGCACCGCAGCGACGGCGGCTTCGATCCGCGCCACCGCGTGTTCGAAGCAGTAGATCGGCGAGTCTTCCCGGCCGGTGGCATCTTCGATCGAACCACCCACGGCGCCTGCCTCGGCTGCGCGGATCAGACTTTGCGCCGATTCGACCGGGGCGTCGGCAAAACCGTTTTCCAGATCCACCGCCACCGGCAAATCCGTGGCCGCAACAATCGCCCGGACATTGGCCAGGGTATCGTCGAGACTCAGGCCGCCATCGGCTCTGCCCTGAGAAAACGCATAACCGGCGCTGGTGGTCGCCAGCGCCTGATAGCCGAGACTGGCGAGCATCTTCGCGGAACCGGCATCCCAGGGATTGGGAATCACGAATATCCCGGAGCGTTCGTGCAGGGCTTTGAAGGTTTCGGCTTTACGGGCTTGTTGTTGACGGGCTTGGGCGTCCATCGGCGGGCTCCAGGGCAGGAAAGAAATCCACCTCAGAGCAGGCCAAGTTGCTCGGCGGCGGGTTCTCTGTATAGCTCAGGCAAGGATCGCAGGCCAGGCAAACGTTGCATCAGTTGTGCGTGAAAACGTTGCGCCAGCTTCGCCGCGAGGAGGTTGTCGGCGGTGTGCAGGAAGATGTACGGCGTGCGGCCTTCTTCGATCCACTCGGCGATCTTCGCCACCCACGGCACCAGGAACGGATCGTTGGCCTCAAGCTCCGGATGGCCGATGAAGCGCACCTGCGGGAACTGGGTGAACGCCGCCGGCCGCGTGGGTACGCGGGGCTTTTTCGATTGGGCGTGGATCACCGACGATTCGGTGGACAAACAACTGAACAGTGCGCGGGGATCAAGACAGATGCGCTCCACGCCGCGATCCAGCAGCAGCCGATTGAGCAGTCGCTCACTCTCGCCCTTGGCGAAGAATTGTTCGTGGCGCACTTCCACCGCCAGCGGACAATCCAGCGCATCGATGAACGCGGCGAGCTCCGGCAAGCGATGCGGCGTGAAGCTTTTCGACAGTTGCAGCCACATTGGCGAGACGCGCTCACCGAGCGGCTTGAGTAACTGGAGGAAGGTTTCAGCGGCGGTCAGTTGATCGCGCAAGTCGCCGCTGTGGCTGATGTCACCGGGAAACTTGGCAGTGAAGCGAAAGTGCTCCGGCATCACCTCGGCCCAGCGCTGCACGGTGGCGGGCGACGGGCTGGCGTAGAAGGTCGTATTGCCTTCAACAGCGTTGAACACTTGCGAATAGAGTCCGAGGAAATCGGAGGTCTTGGCGTCTACCGGATACAGGTACTCGCGCCAGGCGTTTTCGCTCCAGGACGGGCAACCGAGGTAGTAAGGCAGATCCATCAGATGTACAGATCGAGGCCCAGCACGTCTGCATCCCAATCGACAAAACCGGCGGTGCTCAGGTAGCTGGCCAGGGCCATGGCCACGCTTTTCTTCATCGCGCGGTGATAAATCATGTCTTGTTGACGGGCGGGCAGATTGCTCAGGCGTTGGGCGGTGGCTTTGGCGGCACGGGCAGCCAGTTGCTCTTCGGTCGGGAATTCCAGCTCGCCGTCGATATCGTCGACGGACTCATCCAGCGCCGGATTGCCTTTGCGAGGCTTGCGCTTGATAGGGTAGGAATGAGTGGAAACGCCGTCTATACGCATAAAGTCATGCTCGGTATCGATGATGGCAATTTAGCGGCACCTGACCGACTTAGCAAATCGCCGAGTGATAACTAGAACACATAAAAGACAAAAGGTTTAAAGCGCGGGGTTAGAAACGGACGATTGGCAGGAACGGCAGAACCCTGTGGCGAATGCCACAGGGTAAATGGCCTCAGCGGGCTTTCGGGGTGGCCACTTTGTCGCGCAGGTAAACCGGCTGGGCGTCGTCTGCCGGAATCGCTTCACCGCGCTCCCAGGCGAATCGCGCCAGGGTCAGCAAGTCTTCGGCGTGGGGCAGCATGCCAGCGTCGGACCCGCTCAGGTTTACAGCGATGCGTTCGCCATAACCCCAGCCAGTGCCAGCACCGAACCAGTCACCCGAAGCATCGTCCGGCAATGCGGCGACTTCCGGCGGCAGCACCGCCTCGGCGCCGACCAGACGCATCTCCCCGGCCGTCTCGCGGTAGCAGCCCCAATACACCTCATCCATCCGCGCATCGATGGCGGCCGCGACCTGGCTCACGCCGTGCTCGCGATAAGCCCGTTGCGCCAGCACGGCCAGGTTCGACACCGGCAATACCGGGCGATCCAGTGCAAACGCCAGGCCTTGCACTACGCCGATGGCAATCCGCACGCCGGTGAATGCGCCCGGGCCACGACCGAAGGCGATGGCGTCCACCGCTTGCAGGGTGGTGCCGGCGTCGGCCAGCAGTTGCTGGATCATCGGCAGCAGTTTCTGCGCATGCAGGCGCGGGATCACCTCGTAATGGCTCGTGACCTTGCCGTCATGCAGCAAGGCAACGGAGCAAGCTTCAGTCGCGGTGTCCAGGGCCAGCAAGGTGCTCATCGATGTGTCCGTAAATCAGGTGGGGAAAAAGTGCGCCAGTATAAACAACTACGGCCCGCAAGCGGGCCGTGGATGATGCAGCGGATCAGTTTTTTCAGCTCAGCGCTTCAAGCACCTTGGCGGTGATCGCTTCAACCGAACCGACGCCAGGGATATGGCTGTACTTCGGCTTGCCACCGTTCCTGGCGGACAGGTTCTGGTAGAACTCCACCAGCGGCTTGGTCTGCGAGTGGTAGACCGACAGGCGATGACGCACGGTTTCTTCGGTGTCGTCCTTGCGCTGTACCAGCTCTTCGCCGGTGATGTCGTCTTTACCGGCAAGTTTCGGCGGGTTGTAGACGATGTGGTAAACGCGGCCGCTGGCCTCGTGAACGCGACGACCGGCGATGCGCTGAACGATTTCTTCGTCTTCAACGGCGATTTCGACCACGGCGTCCAGCTCGACACCGGCAGTCACCAGCGCTTCAGCCTGAGGAATGGTGCGCGGGAAGCCATCGAACAGGAAACCGTTGGCGCAGTCAGCCTGAGCTATACGGTCCTTGACCAGCGCGATGATCAGGTCATCCGACACCAGGCCGCCGACATCCATGATGCTCTTGGCCTTGATGCCCAGCTCGGTGCCGGCCTTGACCGCAGCACGCAGCATGTCGCCGGTGGAGATTTGCGGAATGCCGAATTTCTCGGTGATGAACTTAGCCTGAGTACCTTTACCGGCCCCGGGAGCTCCCAGCAGAATGACGCGCATCGATGTGCTCCTCAATTTTTTATATAAAAAACAACGGATTCGCCTCGTGGGGCCAATCTCATAAAACGGGTCGTGGCCGCCCAAACGGCCAAAGGCTGATCAAGATACACAGCAGGCTGCGCCCACACAAGACGCCAAAAGTCGGAGAAACCGGCGCCCGCCGCGACCTTGCGACGCGGTTCCCCAAGTCGCAACCCCATCATTAACTGTCGCCTGACCGCATTTTTCCTACGGTCAATAAACGGCACCCGAGGTTCGCCCCGGGTGCCCTGCCCCACGCAGAAAACCTTAGCCGGTATTTCGCAAACCGGCGGCAATCCCCGCCACAGACACCAGCAACGCCTGTTCCACCGGGCTGCCCTGCTCGACATTCTGCTGCCGCGAACGCGCCAGCAACTCGGCCTGCAATAGATGCAGCGGGTCGAGGTAGGTGTTGCGCAGACGGATGAATTCCAGGGTGTCCGGGCTATGTGCCAGTAGCTGCGACTGACCGGTCAGGCCGAGGACTACGGAACACGCCTGCGACAATAGGTCGCGTAAGTGCACACCCAAAGGCAGCAAGTCCGACTCCACCAGACGCTCGTCGTAGGACTGCGCAATGTCGGCGTCGGCCTTGGCCAGCACCATCTCCAGCATGTCGATGCGCGTGCGGAAGAACGGCCACTGCTCGCGCATCTGCCCGAGCAATTCGCCTTCGCCGCGCTCCAGCGCCTTGCTCAATGCGGTTTCCCAGCCGAGCCAGGCCGGCAGCATCAGGCGGGTCTGGGTCCAGCCGAAGATCCACGGAATCGCCCGCAGACTTTCGATCCCGCCGGCGCGGCGCTTGGCCGGACGGCTGCCCAATGGCAAGCGGCCCAACTCCTGCTCCGGCGTCGACTGGCGGAAATACTCGACGAACTGCGGATTTTCCCGCACCACCGCACGGTAAGCGGCGACACCGTCAGCGGCCAGTTCATCCATCAGATGCCGCCATTCAGGCGTCGGTGGCGGCGGTGGCAACAGGGTCGCTTCCAGCACTGCCGCCAGATAGAGATTGAGGTTTTGTTCGGCGATGTCCGGCAGGCCGAATTTGAATCGAATCATTTCCCCCTGCTCGGTGGTGCGGAAACGTCCGGCCACCGAACCCGGCGGCTGCGACAGGATCGCCGCGTGCGCCGGACCGCCGCCACGTCCCACGGTGCCACCGCGACCGTGGAACAGCAGCAGTTCGACTTGCTGCTCACGGCAGATTTCCACCAGCCGTTCCTGCGCCCGGTATTGCGCCCACGCTGCCGCAGTCGTGCCGGCGTCCTTGGCCGAGTCGGAATAGCCGATCATCACTTCCTGCGGGCCTTGCAGCCGCGCGCGGTAACCCGGCAGAAGCAACAGACGTTCGATCACAGGGCCGGCGTTGTCGAGGTCCGCGAGGGTTTCGAACAGCGGCACCACGCGCATCGGCCGCAGTACGCCGGACTCCTTGAGCAGCAGTTGCACTGCCAGCACATCGGAAGCGGCACCGGCCATGGAGATCACGTAGGAGCCCAGCGAAGCGCCCGGCGCGGCGGCGATTTCCTTGCAGGTGGCGAGCACTTCGGCGGTGTCGGCCGAAGGTTTGAAATGCGCCGGCAGCAACGGCCGACGGTTTTGCAGCTCGCGAGTGAGGAAGCTGATGCGCTGTTCTTCGTCCCACTCTTCGTATTTGCCGAGGCCGAGGTAATCGGTGATTTCGGTCATGGCCGCGCTGTGGCGGGACGAATCCTGACGCACATCGAGGCGCACCAGGAACAGGCCGAAAGTCACGGCCCGACGCAGGCAATCGAGCAACGGCCCGTCGGCGATCACGCCCATGCCGCATTCATGCAGCGAGTTGAAACACAGCTCCAGCGGATCGAGCAGGTCGCGGTTATTGTGCAGCACATCGGCAGACGCCGGCGTGGTCGCCGTCAAAGATGCATGAGCCCAGTTGCGCGTGGCGCGCAGCCGTTCACGCAATTGCTTGAGCACCGCCCGATACGGCTCGGCACTGTCGCCGGCTCGGGCCTTGAGCGCTTCGCTGGCCTGCTGCATCGACAGTTCGGCAGCCAGATGATCGACGTCACGCAGGTACAGATCCGCCGCCATCCAGCGCGCCAGCAACAACACTTCGCGGGTCACGGCAGCCGTCACGTTCGGGTTGCCGTCACGGTCGCCACCCATCCACGAAGCGAAGCGGATCGGCGCAGCTTCCAGCGGCAAACGCAGGCCAGTGGCGGCGAACAGCGCCTGATCGGCCTTGCGCATGTGGTTGGGAATCGCCTGCCACAGCGAGTGTTCGATCACCGCAAAACCCCACTTGGCTTCGTCCACCGGGGTTGGCCGGGTGCGGCGGATTTCTTCTGTGTGCCAGGCTTCGGCAATCAGGCGCTGCAGGGTGTTGTGGATCTGCTCGCGCTCGGCCGTGGTCAGGTCACGGTGATCCTGAGCCGCCAGTTGCGCGGCAATCGCGTCGTACTTCTGGATCAGCGTGCGGCGGGCCACTTCGGTCGGGTGCGCGGTGAGCACCAGTTCGATTTCCAGTCGCGCCAGTTGCCGGGCCAGTGATTCGGCGCTGTGCCCTTCGTTGCGCAGGCGGGCGAGCAGTTCCGGCAACACGCGGGATTCGAACGGCGCGGCCTGGGTCTCTTCGCGGCGATGGATGAGCTGGTACTGCTCGGCGATGTTCGCCAGGTTGAGAAACTGGTTGAAGGCCCGCGCCACCGGCAGCAGTTCGTCTTCGCTCAATTGATTGAGGCTGGCGCTGAGTTCGGCATCCATCGAGCCGCGCCGGTCGGCCTTGGCGCCCTTGCGAATCTGCTCGATCTTGTCGAGAAACGCCTCGCCGTACTGGTCACGAATGGTGTTGCCCAGCAGCTCACCGAGCAGGTGAACGTCTTCGCGCAAGCGTGCATCAATATCGGTCATCAGCATCTCTCCAGCAGTAATCGGTGACGGATCGCAAGTGAGTGGATGAACAGAGAGTGCCGCTCTGGAACGCTTCTTACAAGCAGACGACGAAGGGACTTTAAACCTTGAGCGTTGAAGCTAGTCTCAACAGTAAGCCGCACAACGGCTTGCCGCCGGCTGACGCCGGACACTCACCAAGACCTGCCATGAGCAGGTGCGACATGAGGTTTTTATGAAAATCCGTGAACTCGCCCAGCATTGGGAAGAAACCGCCAAGGGTCGCCTGACCGATACCGGCTACACGATTCATCTGGATGTGGAAGCTGCCGCACGGCTGGCGGCAATCGCCGAGATGTACCCCAAACGCCACGCCGAAGAACTGCTCGGCGAGCTGATCGGCGCCGCCCTCGAAGAGTTCGAAGCGAGCCTGCCGTATGTGAAAGGTTCGACCGTGGTCGCCACCGACGAGGAAGGCGATCCGCTGTATGAAGATGTTGGCCCGACCCCGCGTTTTCTCGCGCTGTCGCGGCGTCATCTGCACGACTTGTCGGCGGCTGCCGGCAAGCAAAAACACTGATCCTTGACCCTTCAAAACGGTGGGAATGGTTTGCCCTTGATGGCGTCAGTTCAGCCGCAAACGGGTTGAATTGGATGGCCTCATCGCTGGCAAGCCAGCTCCCACAGGGACTGTATTTTCCCTCCGCTTTTACGCCATTTTTCGCCCGCGCGTACCATTCTCCCCCGCCAAAGTTCCCGGTTTAGAGCCTTGTCTGTTTGGTCAGAATATTTTTTGGCGATGAGCCATCTTTTCTGAACTTTTGAAAAATGCCTTCGGTCGGAACAGGTAACCACGCCTGGAACGAGCGTTTCAAAACGCACTTGCACATGAAGGTTGCGGCTCCGCTACCAGGATGGATTTCGAAGCTTTCAAGGAGTTAACCAATGGAGTTGAAGACCATGAAGACCCAAACCTCGTTTTCCCACCTGCGCGGTCTGAAACTGGCCGCTCTCGCCATCGGCACCAGCTTCGTGCTGGCCGGTTGCGCTGGCAATCCACCGACCGAGCAGTACGCCGTGACTCAATCGGCGGTCAACAGCGCGGTCAGCGCCGGCGGTACCGAGTTCGCCGCCGTGGAGATGAAGCAAGCTCAGGACAAGCTGAAGCAAGCCGAAATCGCCATGCACGACAAGAAATATGATGAGGCCCGCACCCTCGCCGAACAGGCCGAGTGGGACGCCCGCGTCGCTGAACGCAAGGCTCAGGCGATGAAAGCCGAACAAGCTGTGAAGGATTCCCAGAAAGGTGTTCAGGAACTGCGTCAGGAAAGTCAGCGCACCGTGCAGTAAGCGCGCATCCCGACCGCAAGGCTGAAACTCTTATCGATAGAAAGGACGAACGATTATGCGTAAACAACTGATGATCCCCGCTCTCCTGGCCGCAAGCGTTGCCCTGGCTGCCTGCTCGACGCCGCCGAACCCGAACCTGGAACAGGCGCGCACCAACTACGCCGGGCTGCAGGCCAACCCGCAGGCCAGCAAAGTCGCGGCGCTGGAAACCAAGGATGCCAGTGATTACCTGGACAAGGCCGACAAGGCTTATCTGGACAAGGAAGACCAGCACAAGGTCGACCAGCTGGCCTATCTGACCAACCAGCGCGTGGAAGTGGCCAAGCAGACCATCGCCCTGCGCACCGCTGAAAACAATCTGAAGAACGCCGCCGCCCAACGTGCCCAGGCCCGCCTGGACGCTCGCGATCAGCAGATCAAACAGCTGCAGGACAGCCTCAACGCCAAGCAGACCGATCGCGGTACTTTGGTGACCTTCGGTGACGTGCTGTTTGCCACCAACAAGGCCGACCTGAAATCCAGCGGTCTGGTGAACATCAACAAACTGGCGCAATTCCTTCAGGAAAACCCTGATCGCAAAGTGATCGTCGAGGGCTACACCGACAGCACCGGTACTGCGAGCTACAACCAGTCGCTGTCCGAGCGTCGCGCGACTTCGGTGCAGGTTGCGCTGATCAAGATGGGTGTAGACCCTTCGCGTATCGTCGTACAGGGTTATGGCAAGGAATACCCGGTGGCGGACAACACCTCGGTCTCGGGCCGTGCGATGAACCGTCGCGTGGAAGTGACCATTTCCAACGACAACCAGCCAGTGATGCCGCGTTCGGCCGTGAGCTCGACCGCGCACTGATTCGCTGAGCGGTAAATGAAAAGCCCCGCCTGATTTGATCAGGCGGGGCTTTTTTGTCCGTCGCACATTTACTCTTCGAGCTTCTGCGGCGTCTCTTGGCCCATGCAGCGCACAGCCTTTTTCTGACTGTTGACCAGCACCCCGGTCAGGCCTTTCTGTTCGGTGTCGAACAGCACCAGCACGCCATCGATGCATTGCGCCACTTGCGGCGCCGGGGTCAGCGAGACCTTGTAGTCTTCGCCGGGAACGGTCTTGAGCATGGTGAAGTCGTTGAGCAGCAACGCATCCTCGGGTTTGGCGAAGTGCAGGTAGCCGTAGTACCACAGGGCGCCGACGGTGCCGAGGATGCTGCAGATACCGGTGATGATCAGCGGGATGGCGTTGCGTTCTTCACTCATTGCGGACTCTCTGGTGGTTCGTCTTCAGAATTCGGGGGTGTTGGATAGTTCGGGATCTCGCCGAGACGGCGCAGGCCGTTGAAGTGTTCGGGGTCGTCGAGGTAACGCAGCATCACCTGACGCCAGACCGGATCGCCGAAGGTCTGCACATGGCCGCCGCGAGTCAGCTGCAGCACGCGCGGTGGCGGCGCAGCTTGATACAGACGGATGCCGTTGGAAAGGGGCACCAGCGGATCGTCGAGGCTGTGGAAGATCAGTTTCGGCACGCCGTTGAGCTGCGGCATCGCGTTGATCGCACTGTCGCCGTCCGGCACCAGCCACGACAACGGCACCTGAAACGGCCACGTCAGCCATGAGGTGCTGAGGGCGTATTGGCCGACGCTGCGGTAACTGGCGGGCACGCCGTCGAGCACCAGCGCCTTGAGCTGTTTTTGTCTTTCCGGATGTTGCACCAGCCAATGCACCGCCATCGCGCCGCCGAGACTCTGGCCCAGCAGCACCAGCGGTTTGCCTTTGACCTCAGGCGCCTTGTCCAGCCAGGCGAAGGCGGCATCGATGTCCTGATAGATCGCCGGCAGGCTCGGTTCGCCCTCGGACAAGCCGTAACCGCGATAGTCCACCAGCAGCACTTGATAGCCGTTTTTCGGCAACCACCAGCTTCCGCCCAGGTGCATCGGCAGATTCCCGCCGTTGCCGTGCAGGTGCAGGACCGTACCCTTGACCTCGACCCCGAGTTTGGCCGGCAGCCACCAGGCATTCAGCTTGAGGCCGTCGGCGGTGGTCAGGGTGACGGTGCGGTATTCGAGTTTGGCCTTTTCCGGGGTGAAGATCTGCCCCGGTTCGGGGTAGAACAGCAAGGAGCTGCAACCGCCGAGGGTCAGGAGCAGGCAAAGGATGCCGAGGATTCTCATCCGGTGAAACCTCGCAAAATTTCGGGTTGGAATTAGATCGTTCCCACGTCGAGGCGTCGAACCGTCCGCGTGGGAACGCCGCCATGGACGCTCCGCGTCCACTGTGACGCGGAGCGTCACGGGATGCATTCCCACGCAGAGCGTGGGAACGATCAATCGGTGTTGTTACAGGATATTGGAGTAATCCGCCTCGATCCGGTCCAGGCTCAAGTGGTTGAGGAAGTTGGAGAAGCACATCCACGCCGACAGCGCGTTCATGTCGCGGAACTGGTCCGGCAGGTACTTGGGCGGCACCACCAGGCCTTCGTCCACCAGCTGACGCAGGGTTCGCATGTCCTCAAGCGTGGTCTTGCCGCAGAACAACAGCGGGATCTGCTCAAGCTTGCCCTTGCGCACGGCCAACTGAATGTAGTTGTAAACCATGATGAAGCCCTTGAGGTAGGACAAGTCTTTGGTGAATGGCAGACCGGTCGGCGTCGAGCCACGGAAAACCCGACTGGCGTTGCCGTAGCTTTCCGCCATTTCGAAGCCCTGCTCGCGGAAGAACTCGAAAATCTGCAGGAAGTCCGCGCCCTCCTCGACCATGTGAATGGCGCGGGTGCGGTTAGTCAGTTTGCGCAGGCGGCTTGGGTAGGAAGCGAACGCGATGATTTCCATCAGGATCGCCAGGCCTTCCTGGGTCACCGTCGACGAGGGCGGGCCCTTGGACAGAAAGGTGCAGATCGGCTGGTTCAGACCGTTGAGCGTGGTGCCGACGTGCACCAGGCCTTCGTGGACTTCCAGAGCACGCACGTCGCGGTCGTTGAACATCGCGTCGGTGCGGATCTTGATGTAGTCGGCACCCGCCGCCGCATCGGCGACGATACCGTCGGACTCGAACACGCGGATGGTTTCTTCAGCCTCGCCGAACACCTTGTTCAGGCGGGTTTGCAACAGGTGAACGGCGTCCTTGGCGGTAAGGGTCTTCGGTTCGTCCTTCAGGTCGCCACGCCCATCGATGTTGTTCAGATAGTCCGACATCATCAGGCCGAGGTCGGCCAGGGTCGGGTCACCGGCGTGGAACGCGTCGGACGCGGCGCCGTACAGTTCCTGGGAAATCAGGCCGAAATCCTCGGTGCCGCGCGCTTCGAGCATGCGTACCACCATCCGGTATTCCTTGCACATGCGGCGCATGATCTGGCCAACCGGGTTGAACTGGCCGAGCTGGCGGGTGATATCCCGCTCGATGTTCTGGAACTCCAGCTTGACCTTGCTCGAATCAAAGGACAGCGGCCGGTTGAGGTAGTAGTCGCGATCCACCGCCGGCAATTCCTTGCCCTTGGCCTTGAGGAAACCCTTGCGGATGTTCTCGTCCCACTTGACCGCGTCGAGCACGCGGATCGGCGTCTGCGCCAGCACTATGCGATCGGACAGAATGCGTATCGTCTGCTGGTAATCGTCCACCCGAAACTCCTGTAGAAAACGTGACGAACTGAATTATTTGGCTTTGGCCTGATGCTGATAGCGCGCCGCTTCGACGAAAACGTCGGAATTGGCCGGGTCGTCAAGGTAAGCAAAGACCTTTTCAAGCGGGCTGTCGACCTGCACGCCCTCGCCGTCATCGGTCTGGAAGCCCTGGCCGTCGAGGGTCTTCTGGGCGATGGCCTGGTTGATCTGTTCGAGGTCGAGGTTGTAGATCACCAGTTCGCGCTTGTCGGTGATCTCGAAGCCGGCGATGGTGAAGTGCCCGCCGTATTGCGCCGGCACCTTCGCCGACAGATACCAGCGGTTGCCGTGGCGCGACACCGTGAACGGATAGGCTTCACGCTCGCGGGGTTTGGCTTTGAAGTACGCAACCGCCTGATAGCGATCGTTGCCCAGGCGCGTCAATTCCAGATTCATCGGCTCGCCCCAGGCATTGGTGCTCGACCATTGGCCGAGCAAGCCCTTGGGCGCCGGTTCACTGGCGGGCAGCGGCTCCTTGAAGGTCACCAGACATCCGCTGAGCAGCAGGAACGACAAGGCGATCAGCACGCCACGCCAGGCTTTCATTCGACACTCCCTTGAACACCCGTTACACCTGATCGTTCCTACGCTCTGCGTGGGAATGCCGCCATGGACGCTCTGCGTCCACTATGACGCAGAGCGTCACGGTATGCATTCCCACGCGGAGCGTGGGAACGATCAAGCAGGGATTGCGTTACACCGACGCGAGTACCAGGTGCATATAGCGCGTCAGAATGCCGAGCATGTCCTCTTCGGCCAAAGGCTCGGCGTCGTTGAGCAGGCCCTGATATTCCATCCGTCCGATAATCGCCGTCAACACCTTGGCATCCTGCTGCGGCTCGCGCGAGCCCAATACCTGGAACAACTGGCAGGTGCCCTGCAACAGAATCTGCTGATGGGAGCGCACCAGTTCCGCCAGACGCGGGTTGAGCAGCGCCTCCTGACGGAACGCCTGCTCGGCCATCAAATGCTCGCGACGGTTGACCAGTTGCCGATGCACGTAATCAGCCATCAAACGCGCGATATCGTCGGCCAGTTGCGAGCGCGACTCCGGGCTGCCGTCACCGCTGACCACCATTTCGCGCAGCAGGCCTTCGTTGTTGATCCACAGCTTGGCCATGTAGGCCGCACTGCGTTCGACGTACTGGGCGAAGGTATCGGTGAGCAGGTCATCGATGTCCTTGAAGTAATACGTGGTGGCCGACAGCGGCACACCGGCCTCGGCCGCCACCGCCCGGTGACGCACGGCGCGTACGCCGTCGCGTACGACAATGCGCATCGCCGCATCGAGAATGTCCTGTCGACGCTGTTCACTGCCCTGCCGGCTGGCCTTGCGGCCCTGGTACTGAACACTTTCAGCGACCGCAGTGGCGATTCCCGCTGCACCCTCTTGAGCCATTGCACCGATCACGACAGGCATACCTCTGTTGTTTTCTTCAAAATTAACCATTTGATACGTTTGTACCAGACAGGCAATAAAAAGCCGCCCATTTCAGGCGGCTTTTTTATTGAAACACTTACGCTTGTGGCCGCATGTGCGGGAACAGGATCACGTCGCGGATCGACGGGGAGTTGGTCAGCAGCATCACCAGACGGTCGATGCCGATACCTTCGCCGGCCGTTGGCGGCATGCCGTACTCCAGCGCACGAACGAAGTCGGCGTCGTAGTGCATGGCTTCGTCGTCGCCGGCGTCCTTGTCGGCCACCTGCGCCATGAAGCGCTCGGCCTGGTCTTCCGCGTCGTTCAGCTCGGAGTAGGCGTTGGCGATTTCACGGCCGCCGATGAACAGCTCGAAGCGATCGGTGACGTTCGGGTTGTCGTCGTTGCGACGGGCCAGCGGCGACACTTCGAACGGATACTGGGTAATGAAGTGCGGCTGTTCCAGCTTGTGCTCGACCAGCTCTTCGAAAATCATCACCTGCAGCTTGCCCAGACCTTCGAAACCCAGCACCTTGGCGCCGGCCTTCTTGGCGATGGCGCGCGCCTTGTCGATGTCGTTCAGGTCATCGGCGGTCAGCTCGGGGTTGTACTTGAGGATCGAGTCGAACACCGACAGGCGTACGAACGGCTCGCCGAAGTGGAACACCTTGTCGCCGTACGGCACGTCAGTGCTACCCAGAACCAACTGCGCCAGTTCACGGAACAGTTCTTCGGTCAGGTCCATGTTGTCTTCGTAGTCGGCGTAAGCCTGGTAGAACTCCAACATGGTGAATTCAGGGTTGTGACGAGTCGAAACGCCTTCGTTACGGAAGTTGCGGTTGATCTCGAACACTTTTTCGAAGCCACCAACCACCAGACGCTTGAGGTACAGCTCTGGCGCGATACGCAGGAACATTTCCATGTCCAGCGCGTTGTGGTGGGTTTCGAACGGCTTGGCCGCGGCGCCGCCAGGAATGGTCTGCAGCATCGGCGTTTCGACTTCGAGGAAGTCGCGCTTCATCAGGAAGCTGCGGATGTGCGCGATTACTTGCGAACGGACGCGGAAGGTCTGACGCACGTCTTCGTTGACGATCAGGTCAACGTAGCGCTGACGGTAACGCTGTTCGGTGTCGGTCAGGCCGTGGTGCTTGTCCGGCAGCGGGCGCAGGGATTTGGTCAGCAGGCGCACGCTGGTCATCTCGACGTACAGGTCGCCCTTGCCGGAACGGGCCAGGGTGCCTTCGGCGGCGATGATGTCACCCATGTCCCAGGTTTTCACCGCGGCCAGGGTTTCTTCGGACAGGGTCTTGCGGTTGACGTAGACCTGGATGCGACCGGTCATGTCCTGGATCACCATGAACGAGCCACGGTTGAGCATGATGCGACCTGCAACCTTGACCGGGATCGCCGCCTCTGCCAGCTCTTCCTTGGTCTTGTCCGCGTACTGTTTCTGCAGTGCTTCGCAGTAGTTTTCGCGGCGGAAGTCGTTCGGGAAGGCATTGCCCTTGGCGCGCTCGGCAGCAAGCTTTTCCTTGCGCAGAGCGATCAGGGAGTTTTCTTCCTGTTGCAGGGCTTGCGGATCGAGTTGTAGGTCGCTCATGTCTTTAAATTTTCCATCACAGGTTCGTTGCCCCCGCCGGCGACGGGGGACTTGAGGTCGGTTGAAAGCTTACAGCCCCGATTTCAGGCTGGCTTCCAGGTATTCGTCGATGTCGCCGTCGAGCACCTTGTCGCAGTCACTGCGTTCGATGTTGGTGCGCAGATCCTTGATCCGCGACGCATCGAGCACGTACGAACGGATCTGGTGACCCCAGCCGATATCCGACTTGGTGTCTTCCAGCGCCTGGGAAGCGGCGTTGCGCTTCTGCATTTCCTGCTCGTACAACTTGGCCCGCAGCATTTTCATGGCGGTGTCCTTGTTGGCGTGCTGGGAACGTTCGTTCTGGCAGCTCACCACGGTGTTGGTCGGTACGTGGGTGATACGTACGGCCGAGTCGGTGGTGTTTACGTGCTGACCACCGGCACCGGAGGAACGATAGGTGTCGATCCGCAGGTCTGCCGGGTTGATTTCGATTTCCACCTTGTCGTCGATCTCTGGCGAGACGAAAACTGCGGAGAACGAGGTATGGCGACGGTTGCCGGAGTCGAACGGGCTCTTGCGCACCAGACGGTGCACGCCGATCTCGGTACGCAGCCAGCCAAAGGCGTATTCGCCCTTGATGTGCACGGTCGCACCCTTGATCCCGGCGACTTCACCGGCCGACAGCTCCATGATGGTCGCGTCGAAACCGCGTTTGTCGGCCCAGCGCAGGTACATGCGCAGCAGGATGTTGGCCCAGTCCTGGGCTTCGGTGCCGCCGGAACCGGCCTGGATGTCCAGGTAGGCGTTGTTCGGGTCCATCTCGTGGCTGAACATACGGCGGAATTCGAGCTTGGACAGGGACTCTTCGAGACCTTGAAGGACTTCGACGACGTCGTTGACCGCGCCCTCGTCGTTCTCTTCAACGGCCATGTCCAGCAGCTCGCGGCAATCGGCCAGGCCACCGTTCAGTTCGTCGAGGGTATCGACGATCTGCGCCAGCGCAGCGCGCTCGCGGCCCAGTTCCTGGGCGTATTCAGGTTTGTTCCAGACTGCAGGATCTTCAAGCTCGCGATTGACTTCGATCAGACGCTCATGCTTTTGATCGTAGTCAAAGATACCCCCGAATAGTTTCGGAGCGCTCGGACAGGTCCTTGATGGTGTTCAGGATCGGGTTGATTTCCATGACGGGCAGCACTCGTTGGCGAACTTTTGAAAGCCGGCGAGTATAACGTAATCAAGCTGTCACGGCAGCCCGTCTGGCGGCTCTTGAGGCGAATGAACCCGATGGTTCATTCGATCCCCACCTGATTGCGCCCGTTGTTCTTGGCCAGGTACAGGCCACGGTCCGCCGCCGAGATCAGCAACCGGCAGTCGCTGCCCGACTCCGGCACCATGGTCGCCAGGCCGATGCTGATGGTCAGGCTCGAGCCTTCGGCCGGGGCATTGTGCGGAATCTTCAGCGCCGCGACCGTCTGGCGCAGCTTTTCCGCCACCAGTCGGGCCCCGCCAGGCGAAGTGTTCGGCAGCACCAGCGCAAATTCTTCGCCGCCATAACGCGCCGGCAGATCGGACGGCCGGGCGCTGGCCTCGCGGATCGCCGTGGCGACCTTGCGCAACGCTTCGTCGCCTTCGACGTGGCCGAAGGTGTCGTTGTAGGACTTGAAGTAATCGACGTCGATCATCAGCAGCGACAACTGGCTCTGGTCGCGCAGCGAACGGCGCCATTCCAGTTCCAGGTATTCGTCGAAGTGCCGGCGATTGGACAGCCCGGTCAGGCCGTCGGAGTTCATCAACCGCTGCAGGACGAGGTTGGTGTCGAGCAATTGCTGCTGGCTGACCCGCAGCGCGCGGTAGGCCGCATCCCGTTGCAACAGGGTCATGTAGGAGCGCGAGTGATAGCGGATGCGCGCCACCAGCTCGATGTTGTCCGGCAGTTTCACCAGATAATCGTTGGCCCCGGCGGAGAACGCCGCGCTCTTGATCAGCGGGTCTTCCTTGGTCGACAGGACGATGATCGGAATGTCCTTGGTCGCCGGGTGATTGCGGTATTCGCGCACCAGACTCAGGCCGTCGAGGCCGGGCATCACCAGATCCTGCAGGATCACGGTCGGCTTGATCCGCACCGCATGTGCCACGGCAAGATGCGGGTCGGAGCAGAAGTGGAAGTCGATGTTCTCCTCATTCGACAGCCCACGGCGCACGGCTTCGCCGATCATCGCCTGATCGTCCACCAACAACACCATGGCGGCGTTCTCGTCGGTTTTGATGTCATCGATCTGTAAGTCATTCATGGGCGGTCACCTGAGTGCTGCGGGGGCCAGGATTGCGGATGGATGTGTTCATTTGGGGAAAATCTCCAGCAATCGTGGCGCTATCTTTTCCAGTGGACGGATTTCTACGGCCGCGTCGATGGCTGCGGCAGCCTTGGGCATGCCGTACACCGCACTGCTTTGCTGATCCTGCGCGATGGTCAGATAACCCTGTTGACGCATGAGCTTAAGCCCTTGCGCCCCGTCGCGTCCCATCCCTGTCAATAAAACCCCTACTGCGTCACCGTTCCAGTAACTGGCGACGCTTTCGAAAAATACATCGATCGAAGGGCGGTAGATCTCGTTGACCGGCTCGGCGGTGTAGGCCAGCGTGCCGTTCTTGAGCAAACGAATATGGTGGTTGGTGCCGGCCAGCAGCACCGCGCCGGCCTGCGGCGGTTCGCCTTCGCGGGCCAGACGCACGTCGAGGCCGCTGGCGCTGGCCAGCCATTCGGCCATGCCGGCGGCAAACACCTGATCGACATGCTGCACCAGCACGATGGCCGCCGAAAAGTGGCGCGGCAGGCCTTTGAGCAAGACTTCCAGCGCCGCCGGGCCACCGGCCGAAGAGCCGATCGCCACCAGCCGCTGGCGCGAGGCGGTACTGCGTGGTGTCGCAGGTGCCGGGCGTGAGCGGGCGGTTTTCTCGCCGATCAGCCAGCCGATATTGAGGATTTTGCGCAGCAGTGGCGCCGCCGCTTCCTGAGGATTGCCGCCGCCGATGGCCGGGGTATCGACCACATCCAGCGCGCCGTGGCCCATGGCTTCGAACACCCGGTGCACGTTCTGCTGGCGGTCCACGGTGACGATGACGATCGCGCACGGGCTCTCGGCCATGATCCGGCGGGTGGCCTCGACGCCATCCATCACTGGCATGATCAGGTCCATCAGGATCAGGTCAGGGGTGTTTTCGGCGCACAGGCGCACCGCTTCGGCGCCGTTGCTGGCGACCCACACCACCTGATGCGCCGGCTCGAAAGCCAGCGCCCGGCGCAGGGCCTCCACCGCCAGGGGCATGTCGTTGACGATTGCGATCTTCATGCCCGCGCTCCTCCGATGAGCTCAACCACCGCGTCGAGCAGGGCGTCGTCATGAAAACTGGCCTTGGCCAGATAATAGTCGGCGCCGGCGTCCAGTCCACGGCGGCGGTCTTCCTCGCGATCCTTGTACGACACCACCATCACCGGCAGCGATTGCAGACGGTTGTCGCGGCGCAACAACGAGACCAGTTCGATGCCGTCCATGCGCGGCATGTCAATGTCGGTGATCAACAGATCGAAATTCTCGGAGCGCAGGGCGTTCCAGCCGTCCATACCGTCCACCGCAACGGCGACGTCGTAGCCGCGATTGAGCAGCAGCTTGCGTTGCAGCTCGCGCACGGTGAGCGAGTCGTCGACCACCAGAATCCGTTTGCGCGCGGCCTCCGCGGCCTGATTACCGTGGCGGGCAATGCGCTCCAGACGCCCGGTATTGAGCAGTTTGTCCACCGAACGCAGCATGTCTTCAACATCGACGATCAGCACCACCGAGCCATCGTCGAGCAAGGCCCCGGCGGAAATGTCCTGCACCTTGCCCAGCCGTTCGTCCAGTGGCAGCACCACCAGCGTGCGCTCGCCGATGAAACGCTCGACCGCCACGCCGTAGATCGCATCGCGCTCGCGGATCACCACGACTTTCAGGGTCTCGCCGCTGTTCTGGCTGGCCGGACGTTGCAATAACTGACTGGCCGCGACGAGCCCGACATGCCGGCCTTCGTGCCAGAAATGCTGGCGCCCTTCGACCTGCACGATGTCCTCCGGCGCCAGATCGCACATGCGCTCGATGTGCGCCAGCGGGAAGGCGTAGGCCTCGTCGCCGACCTCCACCACCAGGCTGCGCACCACCGACAGGGTCAGCGGCACTTCGAGATAGAAACGACTGCCCTCGCCCGCCGTCTGCTCCAGCACCACCGCACCGCGCAACTGGCGGACCATGTGCTGAACAGCATCGAGACCGACGCCACGACCCGACACTTCGGTAACCTTGTCCCGCAGGCTGAAACCCGGCAGAAACAGGAAGGTCAGCAGTTCCTCTTCACTCAACTGGGCGGCGGTTTCCGCGGGCGACAACTGACGTTCGACGATGCTGCGGCGGACCTTTTCCAGATCCACACCATTGCCGTCGTCGCTAAGTTCCAGCACCAGCAGACCGGCCTGATGCGAGGCGCGCAGACGGATCAGGCCTTCCTCGGACTTGCCTTTGAGCAGGCGTTCTTCCGGGGTTTCGATGCCGTGATCGACCGCGTTGCGCAGCAGGTGCGTGAGCGGTGCTTCGAGTTTTTCCAGCACATCGCGGTCGACCTGAGTCTTCTCGCCCTCGATCTCCAGCCGCACCTGTTTGCCGAGGCTGCGACCGAGGTCGCGCACCATCCGCACTTGCCCGGACAGCACATCGGCGAACGGCCGCATGCGGCAGGCCAGCGCGGTGTCGTAGAGCACTTGTGCGCGCTGACTTGCCTGCCAGGCAAACTCGTCGAGTTCGGCGTTTTTCTCTGCCAGCAGTTGCTGGGATTCGGCGAGCAAACGACGCGCGTCTTCCAGCGCCTCTTGAGCCTCAAGGCTCAGGGCATGTTCCTTGAGATGAACGTTGAGACTTTCCAGCGCCCGCAGGCCGTTGTTCTGCATGCGTTTGAGGCGCTGCATCGTGGCCAGGTGCGGCTTGAGGCGCTGGGTTTCCACCAGGGATTTGCTCGACAGATCGAGCAGGCTGTTCAGGCGTTCGGCGGTGACCCGAAGCACCCGCTCGCCACCTTCGGTGGTGCGTTTGCTCTTGCGAGGCGCGGGTTCCGGCTCGGCAACCTCGACCGGAATTTCAACCGGCGCCGGCTCAACCCCCGGCGGTGGCTGAAGCTGCAACTCGGCCATCGGTGGCGCACTCGGAGCGGCGGGCACCACGGCCGGTGCCGTCGGGTCGAGCAAACCGCCCATCAACGCCACGTAAGCCTCGATGTCCGCCGGTTGAGGGCCGTTGGCCGGAGTGGCGATGCGCATCAACAGATCGGTGCCCTGCAACAGCGCGTCGATATGCTCGGGGCGCAGGAACAATCGCCCTTCCTGGGCGCTGACCAGACAATCTTCCATCACATGGGCGACGCTGACTCCGCTGTCGATGCCAACGATCCGCGCCGCGCCTTTCAACGAGTGCGCCGCACGCATGCACGATTCGAGCTGATCGGCCTGGGTCGGGTTGCGCTCCAGCGCCAGCAGCCCGGCGCTGAGCACCTGGGTCTGGGCTTCGGCTTCGAGACTGAACAGCTCGAGCAAGGAGGCGTCGCGCATTTGCTCGGGGGTCATGTGAGGCTCCGGGACACGGCGGACAACAGCTGTTCTTCATCCAGCCAACGCAGGCTGCGACCTTTGAAAGGCAGCACGCCTCGGGTGTATTTGGCGCTGGTCTGTGCGCCAGACCGCGACGCGGCATCGAGAATTCGCTCGTCGATGGCGTGAATCCCGTCGACTTCGTCGACCGGCACCACCACCGGCCCGCCCTGGGCCGAGATGATCAGCATGCGCGGCATGATCCGCGCGCCGGTCACCGGGGCCGCGTTGCTGTCGAGGTCGAGCAGTTCGACCAGCGACAGACAGGCCACCAGCGCACCGCGCACGTTCGCCACGCCGAGCAAGGCCCGGGAGCGCTGGTGCGGCAGCGAGTGAATCGCCTGCAACGGCGCGACCTCCACCAGACTGCGGGTGGCCAGGCCGAGCCATTCTTCACCGAGGCGGAACATCAGCAGCGAACGGGTCTTCAGCTCGGTTTCCACCTGGGTCGCCACCGGGTCGCGCTCGTCCTGCTGCAACGCATATCGGTCGAGCAGACGCGTGGCGGCGGCGGAATACACCGAGCAATTGCGGCAATGGATGTGCTCGTCCAGCAGCGGACAGGACTTGTCGCCGTGGATGCCGATGCGGTTCCAGCAATCGTCGATGGCCCGGGCGTCTTCGTGGGTGACGTTCAAGGTGTCGGACGGGATCATCGTTTACGCTCACTGTCGGCGGTGCGGTCGCTGCGGGCGGCGCGCTCCTGCAATCGTCTGGCGCCGGCCGTGTCGCCCTGGGCCTGCAGCAACGCAGCCAGGTGCATCAAGGCTTCGGGGTGTTGCGGTTCGAGGTACAGCGCTTTGCGGTAAAAGCCCTGGGCTTCGAGCGCGCTGCCGGCGACATCGCTCAGCAGGCCGAGCCAGTAGAACACCTGGGCCACCGGCTCATGGCTGCGCAAATACTGTTCGCACGCGGCCCGGGCCTCGCCACTTCTGCCTTCGTTGGCCAGGGCGGCGATGTTGGCCAGCAAGGTCGCGGCGTCGGGGTTGGTGCTTTTAGCCGTCGCGGGCAACGGCGTCACGCCAGCAAACGGACGGTTGCGCACCGGCGGTGGTGGCGTGCTGCGCAGCGGTTGGCGCACAGGTAACGGCAGCGGAATCGCGGTCGGCGCCGGCAACGGTTCGGGTTGTGGATCGCTGTGACGGCTGAAAGCAAAGGACTGTGGAATCCCGATCGAGCGCATGCCCAACCGCCCAAGCAGACTACCCTCGGCCGGGCCGATAAACAGCACGCCATCGACATGGGTCAGGCGCTTCAGCACCGCGAATACCTGCTGCTGGGTTGGCTGATCGAAATAGATCAGCAGGTTGCGGCAGAACACGAAATCGAACGGCGGCTCGTTGACCAGCAATGACGGATCGAGCACGTTGCCGACATGCAAGCGAACCTGCTCGCGGACGATTTCATTTACTCGATAGCCCTCGTTCTCGGCGAAAAAATGCCGCTCACGAAAGTCCAGCTCCTGACCGCGAAACGAGTTCTTGCCGTACAGCGCACGCCGCGCCTTGTCCACCGACAACGGGCTGACGTCCATGCCATCGACCTTGAACTGATGGGGCTTGAGGCCCGCATCGAGCAAGGCCATGGCAATCGAATAGGGTTCTTCACCGGTGGAACACGGCAGGCTGAGGATGCGCAGCGCGCGCATGTTGCTCAGTTCACCCAAGCGTTTGCGCGCCAGTTTGCCGAGGGTGGCGAAGGATTCCGGGTAACGGAAAAACCAGGTTTCGGGGACGATCACCGCTTCGATCAGCGCCTGCTGTTCATCCCGCGAGCCTTGCAGGGTCTGCCAGTACTCATTGGCATTCACCGTTTGCGACAGGGTGATGCGCTGGCGCACAGCCCGTTCGATGATCGCCGGCCCGACCGAGGCGACATCGAGGCCGATGCGTTCCTTGAGAAAATCGAAGAAGCGCTGGTCGCTGCTCATGGCTGCTCCTCAAGCCGCGCCGGATCCAGCGGTGGCGTCGGGAACAGCAGCGTACGCACCGACTCGTCCAGCAAGTCGTTGACCCGCACCCACTGCACCAGCCCTTGGGCGTCTTCACGCACCGGGCCGAGGTACGGCGCCTGACGATTGTCGAGGCCGTACGGCCGGAAATCCTCCGGGTTGCAGCGCAGGGTGTCGGTGGCCTGCTCAAGGATCAGACCCAGCCATTGCGAGGCTTGCGAGTCATCCGCGCGGTAATGCACCAGCACCAGCCGTGTGCTGGTGCGCGCTTCGGCAGCGTGGCCGAAGGTCAGGGCACTGAGGTCGATCACCGGCACCACCGTGCCGCGATAGGCAAACACCCCCGCCACCCAGTGCGGCGCCCGGGCAATCGGCTTCAACGGCAGGCGCGGCAGCACTTCGGCCACTTCCGTGGCGCGCAAGGCGTAGCGTTCGCTGCCGATGCGAAACAGCAAGAACAGCGCCTGCTTCGCCACCGGTGCAGCGCTGCGTTTGGCGGTGATTTCGCTCATCAGACTTTGAATCGCGAAACGCCGCTGCGCAGGCCCACGGCCACCTGGCTCAGTTCGTCAATGGCGAAACTGGCCTGACGCAACGACTCGACCGTCTGGCTGCTGGCATCACCCAGCTGCACCAGCGCGTGGTTGATCTGCTCGGCACCGGTGGCCTGGGCCTGCATGCCCTCGTTGACCATCAACACCCGCGGCGCCAGCGCCTGCACTTGATGGATGATCTGCGACAGCTGCTCGCCGACTTGCTGCACCTCAGCCATGCCGCGACGCACTTCCTCGGAGAACTTGTCCATGCCCATCACCCCGGCAGACACCGCCGACTGGATCTCGCGGACCATCTGCTCGATGTCATACGTGGCGACAGCCGTCTGATCCGCCAGACGCCGCACTTCAGTGGCGACCACCGCGAAACCACGGCCATATTCACCAGCCTTCTCCGCTTCAATCGCGGCGTTCAGGGACAGCAGGTTGGTCTGGTCGGCGACCTTGACGATGGTCACCACCACCTGATTGATGTTGCCGGCCTTCTCGTTGAGGATCGCCAGTTTGGCGTTCACCAGATCCGCTGCGCCCATCACCGAATGCATGGTGTCTTCCATGCGCGCCAAACCTTGCTGCCCGGAACCGGCCAGCACCGAGGCCTGATCGGCGGCGGTGGAGACTTCAGTCATCGTGCGTACAAGGTCGCGAGAGGTCGCCGCGATCTCGCGAGACGTCGCGCCGATTTCAGTGGTGGTCGCAGCGGTTTCGGTGGCGGTGGCTTGCTGTTGTTTGGAAGTGGCCGCAATCTCGGTCACCGAGGTGGTGACCTGCACCGACGAGCGCTGGGCCTGGGACACCAGCGAAGTGAGCTCGGTCATCATGTCGTTGAAGCCGGTTTCCACGGCGCCGAACTCGTCCTTGCGGTCGAGGTTCAAGCGGCTGCTCAGATCGCCGGTGCGCATGATGTCGAGGATCTGCACGATGCGGTTCATCGGCGCCATGATCGCGCGCATCAGCAGCAGACCACAGAACCCGGCGGCCAGCACGGCCACCAGCAGCGAGACGAACATGCTGACTTTGGCCGCCGCCACGGCCTCGTCGATGTTAGCCATGGCCTTGTCAGCGACTTTCTTGTTCTCGCCAATGATGTCGTTGAGCTTCATCCGGCCCGAGTACCAGGTCGGAGTCAATTGCTCGTGGAACAGCTTGACGGCGTCGGCTTCCAGATTGCGTTTGTGCAGATCGAGCACCGCATCTTGAATTTTCAGATAGGCGTCGTGATATTTCTCGAACGCCGCGAATTCGAGCTTGTCCTCGTCCGTCACCACCGTGCCACGGTAATTGGCCATCTGTTCCTGAAGCCGGGATTCGAAAGCCTTGTAATCGGCCGCATCTTCACTGCTGACGCCCTGCCCCTCCTTGAGGCCCAGCAGTTCCTGGGTCTGCAGGTAACTGTCGACCCACGCGCCACGAATCATCGAGCTGTAATAGACGCCGGGAATCGCGTCGTCACGGACGCTGTTTTCACTGGCCTCGATCATCAGCAGCCGCGAATACGAGACGACCACCATCAGCAACATGATGGTGATAATCACCGCAAAGCTCGCCAAAATGCGTTGGCGCAACGTCCAGTTCTTCACAGTCAGTCCTCGGGGCGGGTCGAAATGCGGGGGAGTATAGCTGAGGGCGGTGTTTCATTTATAAGACGGTTTGCCGCGCTCTAGCCTTCCGGCATTAAACGGGGTGGGCTCTGGACAGGGACTTTCAAGGAATCGGAGGGTGGCGTGCCAGTGACGCAATGGCAAAAAGGGGCGATGGATTGGCCATTTCGGGTTTAGATGATCTGCAGGCACGGTAGCCATGTGCCATGGTGCGCAACTTCTTGCGCACTTGTTTCGCGAAATCGCCGCCCGATATCGCTACAGCCCCCGGTTACCGTCGCCTGTAGCCGAGTGCGCAACTTCTTGCGCAGTACTGCGCAAGAAGTTGCGCACTTTTGCTTTCATTGCTGTTCAAAAAACGCTCAAACCCTCGGGCCAGAGCGGCGAAGTCCCCGGCTCCCGGGGACGCACCAAAAGCTGGCACGCTCCTTGATAACAGTCAGGCACCCACCGGGCGATTTCGCCTCCCGGGCACCCTAACTTTATCCGCAAGGAGCACCTCCCATGGCAACACCAGCGTACATGTCGGTTACCGGCGAAAAACAAGGCCTGATCACTGCCGGCGCCTTCACCGCCGACTCCGTTGGCAACACCTACCAGGAAGGTCACGAAGACCAGGTCATGGTTCAGGCGTTCAGCCACGACGTGATCATCCCGCGTGACCCACAATCCGGTCAGCCAACCGGTCAGCGCGTTCACAAGCCAGTTGTGATCACCAAGGTCTACGACAAGGCTTCGCCACTGCTGCAAGCCGCTCTGACCTCCGGCGAGCGCATGAGCGAAATCGTTATCCAGTGGTACCGCACTTCGGCTCAAGGTACCCAAGAGCACTACTACACCACCAAACTGGAAGACGCGATCATCGTCGCCATCAACAACAAAATGCACAACTGCCAGGATCCAGGCAACTCGCACTTCACCCACCTGGAAGAAGTGCAGTTCACCTACCGTAAAATCACCTGGACCCACGAAGTATCCGGTACTTCGGGTTCCGATGACTGGCGTGCTCCAGTCGTTTAATTACGGCTGATCGTTTCAAGCATCGGCCAGCTCTGCTGGTCGATGTTGTTTACGCCCCTCCAGAATTTCGCGTGCGTTGAACCGCTTGACGGTCATCGACGAACGCCGCTGTACAGCACGAGGAACAAGGGATGTTCGCGCCGGCCAATGAAACCCACTTTGCCCTGACCATCGAAGGTCTTTCCGCCGACTTTCAGGTGTTTACCCTCACCGGTCGGGAAGCCGTCAGCCAGCCTTTCGTATTCGAGGTGGAGCTGGTCAGTGAGCAGCCGTCGCTGGACCTCGAAACCCTGCTGCACAAACCGGCCTTCCTGCAGCTGTCGCCCGACGGCAGCGGCATCCATGGCCTGATCTACCGCGCCGCGCAAGGCGATTCCGGCAAGCGCCTGACGCGCTACTCCGTGACCCTGCGCCCGCAACTGGCGTATCTCGCGCACCGGATCAACCAGCGGATCTTCCAGAACCTCAGCGTGCCGAAAATCATCGGCAAGGTCCTCGAAGATCATGGCATCCAGGGCAACGCCTACGCCTTCCAGACCGGCTCGATCTACCCCGACCGCATTTACTGCGTGCAATACGACGAATCGGACCTGCATTTCATCCAGCGCCTGTGCGAAGAAGAAGGCATTCACTACCACTTCCAGCACAGCGCGACGGCGCACAAACTGGTGTTCGGCGATGACCAGACGGTGTTCAAGAAACTGGCGCCGGTGGCCTATCAGCAGGACTCCGGCATGGTCGCCAGCAACCCGGTGATCAAACGCTTCGACCTGCGCCTGGAAACCCGTACCAGCCGCACCACCCGCCGCGACTACGACTTCGAAAAACCGCGCCTGACGCTGGAAAGCGAAAACCGCGGCGACGCCCTGCCCGACCTCGAGGACTACGATTACCCGGGCCGTTTCATCGACCGCGAGCGCGGCAAACACCTGGCCAAGCGCGCCCTCGAACGTCATCGCAGCGACTTCCAGCTCGCCGAAGGCAAGAGCGACCAGCCGTTGCTGGTCAGCGGCCATTTCCTCGCGCTGAAAGAGCACCCGAAAGCCAAGTGGAACGACCTGTGGCTGCTCACCGAAGTCCACCACGAAGGCAAACAGCCGCAGGTGCTGGAAGAGTCGGTGACCAGTGACACCACCGCGCTCAAAGACGATTTCCATCAGGGTTACCGCAACCGCTTCCAGGCCACCCCGTGGGACGTGCCGAACCGCCCGCCCCTGCGCCACCCGAAACCGCGCATCCTCGGCAGCCAGAGCGCCGTGGTCACCGGGCCGAAAGGCGAAGAAATCCACTGCGACGAATACGGCCGCGTGAAAGTCCAGTTCCACTGGGACCGCGACGGCCTCGCCGACGACAAGACCAGCTGCTGGCTGCGCGTGTCCTCCGCCTGGGCCGGCGCCCAGTACGGCGGCATCGCGATCCCGCGCATCGGCATGGAAGTGCTGGTCACCTTCCTCGAAGGCGACCCCGACCAACCGCTGATCAGCGGCTGCCTGTACCACAAGGAAAATATCGTCCCGTACGCCCTGCCGGCGAACAAGACCCGCACCACCTTCAAGACCCTGAGCTCGATGGGTGGCGGCGGCTTCAACGAACTGCGCATCGAAGACAAGAAAGGCCAGGAACAGATCTTCCTGCACGCCCAGCGCGACTGGGACGAAAACATCGAACACGACCAGAAAATCCGCGTCGGCAACGAACGCCACGACGTCGTGGAAAAGAACAGCTACACGGAATTCAAGGCCGAAGAACACCACACCGTTTACGAAGACCGCAAAGTCGAAGCCCGCGCCAACGATCACCTGACCGTCGGTGTGAATCAGCACATCAAGATTGGCACCGGGCAGTTCATCGACGCTGGCCAGGAAATTCACCTGAGCAGCGGCATGAAGGT